>CAZIHR010000065.1:0-14257 GCA_964538885.1 uncultured Nitrosopumilaceae archaeon | reverse complement strand
AAGCGGGAGAACTAGGTATATTGGAAGGCCCGCATAGGCTACGGCAAACGCTGGCTCGTAGAGAGTGTGTTTTCGGCGTTCAAGCGCCTGTTCGGAGAGCACCTGATGGCCCTCAAGTGGGAAAACATCGTGCAGGAGATAAGACTCAAGGTGATCCAATACAACAAGTGGAGGGACGAGTCGATCGCGCGAGAGGTGGGAAGAGTGACGCCGTGACATCCATATTGCCGTCTGACAAGCATATGGTAGCACACATATGGCGAATTAGGAAACAGAGTTCCATGATCACAACATACAAAAACCAGATAATTCTTTTATTGATGTGCAGACAAAGTTCATTTTTGTCACGGGTGGTGTCATGTCTGGGCTTGGCAAAGGTGTTACCACATCCTCTATTGCCAAACTACTACAACTAGCAAATCAAAAGGTCTCATGTGTAAAGATTGATCCTTACCTGAATTATGATGCAGGAACTATGAATCCTATGGCACATGGGGAAGTTTTTGTGACTGTAGATGGGGGAGAGTGTGACATGGATATTGGAAACTATGAAAGATTTCTCAACCAAAATATGCCAAAAACCCACAACATCACAACGGCTCAGGTCTATTCATCAGTCATTGAAGCCGAGCGCAGAGGTGAGTATCTGGGGGCATGTGTGCAGATCATACCACATGTAACTGACGAGATCAAAAACAGAATCAAAAGTATAGCAGATGATGAGAATCTTGACTTTCTGATAGTGGAATGTGGAGGCACAGTAGGCGACATTGAATCATTACCATTTTTGGAAGCATTAAGGCAGATCCGGGCAGATGAGGGCTCTCAGAACGTGTTATTTGTACATGTAACTCTTGCTCCCTCATTGGATGTGGTGGGTGAACAGAAGACAAAACCCACGCAGTACAGTGTGCAAGAATTGCGCAGAATAGGCATTCAGCCTGACTTTCTTGCAGTCAGATGTGATAGACCGTTGGAAGATAATGCAAAGAAGAAAATTGCGTTATTTACCAATGTGACTGCTGACCATGTTTTGTCGTGTCATGATGCAGCATCTATATTTCATGTACCTTGGATGCTGTACGATCAGGGAATACTTGATTCTATATTCACAAAATTTGGAAAGACCGGAATGATAAATACATCAAAAAACTGGGACAAATGGAACGCCATTGCAGAGTCTATGGTGAATCATGATGACTGTCAGGTAAGCATTGCCATGGTGGGCAAGTATGTCACCTTGGCGGACAGCTATGTTAGCGTGAATCATGCCTTGAGACATGCTGGTGCCAAATTGGGCAAATCAGTAAAGATTGACTGGATAGATTCTGAGTCCATTTTGGATTATGACAAGCTGTCCGGATACGATGGTATTCTGGTTCCTGGCGGATTTGGGATACGCGGCTCAGAAGGAATAATCAAAGCAGCAAACTATGCTAGAGAGAAAGACATTCCATATCTGGGAATATGTTTCGGATTTCAGCTTGCAGCTGTTGCATTTGGGAGAAATGTTTTGATGATGGAGGATGCAAACTCTACTGAGATTCATCCCGACACAAAAAATCCCATAGTAGATTTGTTGCCAGAGCAAAAAGATATAGCTGATCTAGGAGGTTCACTTCGTCTGGGTGCAAACAGCATCAATGTGGATAAAGGTACAATTGCTAACAAGATATATGATGAGGACACTATAGTTAAGAGACACAGGCACAGGTACGAGATAAATGCACGATACATTCCAAAGTTTGAAGATAATGGGATGATCTTCTCTGCTGAGAGCGACAGTGGAAAAAGAATGGAGATACTAGAGATGCCAGATCACAAGTTCTACCTTGGGGTTCAATTTCATCCTGAATTTGATAGTAGGCCCGGCTTTCCAGAGGCATCATTTGAGGCATTTGTAAGGGCTGCCTCCAAATAATCATACAATCTTTGCTATCTCGTAGATCTTTTGGCGTGCATCACGTATGGAGACTTTTTTTTTGACATATCCCTTTTTCAACAAATGACTCAGAGCCAGTCGTACGGTTCTGTCTGGCAGAAGCGTCTTGTTTGCAAGATCTCTTTGTGTCATCTCACCTTCATATTCTAGCGTCTTGAGTAAAAGCTTGGAGCTTGGCGGCATACTTAGTAACTCTTTTGCCAAGTGCACCTTTTTCTCCAGTGCAGATATGGCAGTCGAATCTTTTTTGAGTCGTATGATTCTTGCAGGGGGTAGGAATTTGGTGCATTCTACCTTTCTGGTTGATTTGTGTCTGTCTAGGCCATCAAGTACTACTTCGCAGTGTGATCTTCCATATATGTCGTCAATCTCAATCACACTGTCATTTGATACGATCACCGGTCTACGAGTTACATCAAGTGAGTTTACAGAGATTATTTCAAAGACATTTGAGTCTTGAAACAGAATTGGTCCTCCGGCAGACATGGAATATGCAGATGATCCTATAGGTGTGGATATAATTACACCATCACTATTGTCGTGCCATACCTCCTCGCCATTAACACGCAATGTGTGCTCCATAAGCATTGCACTCTTTGATGAAAATACTGCAACATCATTTAGTACTGGATAGACACTCTTACCGTCGATCTTGACTCCTATCCTTTGCATCTCTTCCACAGTATAGTCTTGATGTTTCAGCCGATCTACATGTGCAGTAAATTCGCGCAGCTCTACTTGAGCAAGAAAACTACTAGATTCTCCCTCACTAATTCCGAGTACAGGAGTGATGGAGTTGAGTGCTTGGTGAAAATAGTTTCGTACTCCTCTATCTCCGCCCAACACCAGTGTACAGTTGGCATTTTTTGCTTTGGATTTTGGTGTTACCATAAACGATTTAATTCCATAATCATCTAGGATATCTCTGATCTGTTTTGCGGCCGAATCGTGGCCGGGGCCGTATATGCCTACTTGCACAGAAAAACAAACACATGCTACCAAATAAAAGGCTAAGTTGTGGTTCTAAATTTGACTAAATTGTAGAAATATGATGCATTGGTTTCCACCTCACCTTTTCTGGGTATCTTTAGTAGACCTACCTTCCCTGAGCCTAGGGCTGCTTGGGCCGCGCCACCAGCAAAGCACAATGCCCATAAAAAGTCTCTCTCCTTTAGCATGGTACAACAGAATGCGGCACAAAATATGTCACCAATGCCGGTAGTGTCATGAATCTCACTGTTGGGCAATTTTATTGAGTAGATCTTATCTTTGACCATCATAGATACTGCTGTCTTGTCTGTATGAATTACATGTTCAATTCCTTGTTTTTGTAGCAAACTCATCATTTCATCACCTTTGCTGCCGGTGAGATGGTGTCCTTCCTCGGGGTTTACCTTGATTGCATTTATTCCTTGTAGATCAACGTTGGTGTCAGCCATTATGATGTTTTTTTGCACATCCATATCTCGCAAAAATCCCTGCGGATCCACAAATACGAAACTGGAATCGTTCTTTATCTTTGCAAATACATCCTGTGAGATCTCATTACATATGGGACTGACCAATGACCCATCAGCGTCTACTTTTTCATAGGTGATATTATCACATTTATTTTCAAGTCTGAGTGATCTGTCTGTACCATCTATCTGTATGAAAAACCTTGTACTTGGAGTTTGTACTTGTGAGTTTGGAATGTTGATTTTACGTTCAAGCAGATATTGTTTTGGAAAGTCATTACCAAATTTTGTATATAGATCCACATCAAATTTGAATTCTCGTGCAGTAATTCCACAGTAACATGCTGATCCACCGATCTGTTCATATCTGGTACCTTTCAACAGTATTGTATCTATGGAACAGTGAGAAAATATTGATAGCCTCATCTTGTATACTGAGTTAGATCAGGTCAGGATTTAGTTTTTTTGTTTTGATTTGCGCAATCTTACTATGTGTTTGCTTGATAATATACACCAACATTAATTGTCAATTTCTCATAAAGTTATGTATGTTTTTTCTACATATGTTGAGGTGATTTTTTGTGGCTTTGGGTGCATAATTAATCACATATCCGAGTATAATTTGTGTGAGTTATTGTATTGATGTATAATTCAAAGTTCATCAGCTAGGTCAAACTCCAAATCAAACAACCATACTAGAACCTAAACTACCACCATAAAGGACACGGCTTGTGGTACATTTTGCTTAACTGAACAAGTCGATACAACTTAATATGCCGTGTAAATTTTTTGACAGTAGGACATGCTCACCACTGATGCTGAACCGTCGCAATCAGACTACACTATAGTCAACATTGAAGATGCGCCAATAATGCAGGTGTCCTTTGATGTTCTATCTCTCCTGAACAAGAGTTCTAGGGTTGTCTTGCGGGCCAAAGGTAATTCAACTCCAAATGCTGTGGCTGTTGCCAATATAATTACCGAAAAATTACTCTACGGAAATTCCTTGGTAGATAAAATCACCCTAGATACAGATGGGGATGTGGGAATTGGGCACATGATTTCCACAATCGAGATTGTTTTGCACAAGACCTAATAGACGCTTCCAGGACCCTTCAGCAACATGTTTTCACATTCCTTGCAGACACCTTCATCTATATTTGATTCCAAATTGTGATGTATGTCGCAGATCAGAAGACTTGATTTGATATAATTGCACAGACCGATAAATTTTGAAAGGCTTGAAGGTGTATATGCCATATCCGAAGACAAATTCTCTGTAAGCTCGTTTACCATGGTTGCTACCTGTTTTTCTGTCATGAGCTTCAAGATGAGTGATGGATCTCCACGCGTCCCGCGTATGTAGTTGCTCACCGCAGCCTGTGTAACTCCTAGCATCTTTGATATCTCTTCCTCACGTACGTTGTGATCTTCAGCAAGTTTTTTTGCAAGAATTGCTCTCAGTGCCGGAATTAGTGTCTTTGACTCTATCTCAGCTGGTAGAAGCATCACTATACACAAAAGATGTTACAAATTTAAAGTTTGCAATAAATAATATAGTCTTGTCATATTTCAAACACAAATTTCATCATATTATTTAGCATAATGCTGATATGTTATATTATGATCAATTATTTTGTGATGGCATTATACTGTATTTTTATCAAATCCAGATAATTTAATACGTATTATTATATGGCGGTCAATATCTACAATAAAGTAAATCACCAAGATGTGTGATTCTTTTGATGCTCGGGAATTTACCAGAACTAAAACTAAAACCACTTTCTTAAAATTTCACGACAGAGATACTAGTGGGTAGATGCAACATTCTGTAATTGGTGATTATAATTTTTTCACAAGTATAATCTGATTGTAGAATACATGAGAAAGAAAATCAATTTACTATATCTGCTTACAGATGTCTGCACTACATTTGAGTTTGGTTCTAAAAGCAATACATGTGGTGTTGTTGGCAGCTTATACATACATTCCGCGCGGGAGGCATCGGGGGAATTTTTAACAAATTACAAATTTGTAGATATACATGACTACAACTCACCAATACAACGCAAGTCATAATTTGTATACTCTATCAATGTGATAGTGTAATTGTATGGTTACATGGATGAATGTTCAACTATAATAGTTATTTGCATTAAACTCGATCTGTGATCAGCTCATTCAAAGTAGTCAATTGGAATATTTTGATAGTCACCATTGGGCAAAACTCTTCTTATGGTGATTGGAATAACTTTTTTGTCAAGTTCCTCCATTGAAATGTCCAGTGATATCCTTGCCGTCTTTGGGATCGGAATGAATGGTGGGGCACCCTGTGATAGCTGTAGTGCTCTTGCTCCCATAATTCTGGCCTTTTCGAATCTTGTTAGTGTGGGTGGTCCGATCGTAATCTTTTTTTTCTCACATGGAATTTCTATTGGTTCGTGTTCTTCGACAGTCTCTATGACCTCTCTAGTTTTAATTTCTATGATTTTCTTTTCAAGATCTTCTTGCTGTTTCGTTGTGAGAGGCACACCGTCATTCCTTTCGATCAATTTTCTGTATGTGTCTAATGCTTTGTTCAATCCTACATTTTCTTCAGCTTCAGGGCTAGTCTCATCTGCATCTATAGTATTTTGAATTTCCTCTGGTGATTCTAGCTCTGCATTACTCCTGTCAGACAAGTACCAAGATGTTTTCAAAGCGTTATATATTCCAATATTTTTAAGCTAACAATTGTGTGCACAGTCGGTGTCTCTGAGGCGACTTGTTCTTGAGATTCGTGGCAAGGCCAAAATCAACTGTGATCTCAAATTACATTTATCCCCCCGAACTGTAGGTGGTATATTTCGAGCTCTTCCACTGGAGAGTCATGTGCACTTTCTTGGTAAAAGTGCTATCTGCCTTGAAACTACGTTGAATCATGGCTTGGAACGTTCACGCACAGAGTTTAGAAGGGGTGATGTGGCATTTCTGCCATCCTCTGGCAGTATATGCTTCTTTTTGCTTGACATGTCTGGCAAGTCTATGACACCACTAGGTAAACTAGCTGACGATGATGCTTTAAAGTCAGTTGCAGCAGGTGATGTGTTGCGCCTTTATGTGGATGCTGTTTGATAGATGTGATGTCCGCTGTACCCGCCTACTTTGTTGATCGTTCCCTTTTTTTGAGCATTACGCAGAAATGCATTTGCAGCGGAAATTTTAGTGCCCATCTGCCTTGCTAATTCATATGCAGTGATCACCTTTGATCCCTGTATATCTTTTAGGGCCTGTTCTTCGTTAATTATTACAGTTATCTCTGCTTTTTTAGGCCCCCCCTCACTCTTTTTGGCTTTTTTTGAATCTTTAGGATTTTGAGCTTTTTCTTGTTTGGCTGGTCTTGGTTTTTTTGCTCCACCCATGTTTTTTGTCAAAAAATTTCCTCTTATAAACGGTTTACCTTTGAATGCAGATACTACTTTAAAGATCATTTATCAAGTATAAATAACATCTGGTATTGTTCAAGCATTATGGGTATAGTTTCAAAAGGTGCAAAATGCAACTTTGATGGATGCGACAAGGATGGAATTCGTTCTTTGAATACTTCCAAAGTTGAGAATGCAGGATTGTCCGTAAACTCTCCAGGCAAAAAGACGGTCCTTTGCAAGTATCATTACAAAGAATACAAGAAAGAGTCTAAGGGTGATCGGGATCTGGAACGTGCACGATTTGACAGATTCTAGATTTCTATGTGTTCTCTTTCATTTGCAGGATTTTCAAAGTAATCGTCACTGAGTTTCTTATAGAATCCATCTAGCTTTTTGTAGAGTCTTTTTGGCTTTCTTGGTTCTTGATTGCTCAGTATATACAGCGCAATTATTGGAAAAGCAATGGTGGCATCAGCATAAACTGTAATCATATCCTTATGGGCATCTTGGACTTTGCCCCAACTCTTTCCTTCTTGTAGTGTTGCGCCTGACAGTCCACCTGTGTCGGGTCTGGCATCTGTGATCTGTATTATGTAATCTTGTCCACCGTCATTTCTTCGTAATATCTGGTCAAGTAGTGGGCCCGTCTGCTGAGCCGTATTTTTTGGCACGCCGCCACCTATCTCCACTATGCCAGATTTTTTTGAATTATAAAGAATTGATGCTTGCTCTATTATCTCTCTTACAAAATCCAAGCTGTATTGTTTACCTTGTAGTCTGTGTACTGCTAGGTTCAGTGCAAGCGACGAATCCTTTATGGTGGATATGTACACTGGAACATCAAATTCATATGCTGCGGCCACAAAGCTCTTTTCAGGATATGGTGCATTTTTGCTACTTGTTTGTCCGATAGTATTACAAAATTCAGCTGTGGTAAACGGTTTGTCTGGAAAGCTTTCAAATGTTTTCTGAATTATTTGATCTTCTGCCTCTAATGTCTCATAGAATTTTATGAATATGTCCCTTATCCTAACAATTTCATTATTGTACAGTTTCATGTCGTCCACATCTGAATGTCCCTGTTTTATAGGCAGTCCCCATGCAAAATGATCTTCGTGATATATGTTTGCACCAGTAGTTATGATCCAGTCCACAAAACCCTTTTCAATCAGTGATTTGATTATCCCGCCAAATCCTACTGGTGTCATTGCACCTGAAACTGCAAGACAAATTGTTGCATCCTCGCTGATCATTTTTGCGTAAAGTTTTGCGGCATCACCTAACTTTCTCCCGTTGAAACCTGATTTTGAAAAAACCTCCACGAGATCCTCAATAGTCATTTTTGGATCCAATTTAATGTGCGGTATGTCTCTTCCATGAAATTCATGACGATCCACTTTTGTAATCATTGGTTTACTGTAAATAACGCTTCCGTCAAACTTTATACTGGATTTGATTATTTGTTTGTGTTGATGCATTATGTTGATATTCATGAGCCGCGACGCGTGAATCGTAAACCTGACCAAATTCATGTGCTTTTTGCATCTGGCAACTTTGTAGAGTATGGCTTTACAATATCACATGTGGAGCTACGCCTTTATGAAGAAAGAATCGATGAAAATCTGGGTACTTTTTCCCTAATTACTGTATTTGTAAACACGGATAAGGGCTCGATCGAGTTGCTATATGATGAAGGATTTCGTGGTAGTGATGCTTTAAATCGAATTGCTAGGTTTTTGAAATCTGATCTGGGTCTATCTGGATTGATACTGCGCTCAGTCATTGCCTTGAACACACATGTAAGCAACTCTGATACGTGAACACCCTCTTCTTGTTTTTCCAATTACTGTCTGATCACCAATTTGATAATGTTTGAGATCATCCTTGTGCTTTTGTGTAGTTTTATTCTATTTTGGATTGTGTGGCGTCGTTCAATTTTTATCTCAATACTTAATATTCGCGCTCATTTTGTTGTATTATACTATAATATGGCAAGGTCCTTTGCACATACATGCAGACCAAATTTTGATGGAATTAAATAAACTGACTCTTGGCAAGCATGAAATAAAGTGGGTTTAAAACATCAAGAGTGCCTCCACCATACACTATTGCAGGAACCTATACCACACCATAGAAATGAACAAGAGTGCAGAGTTTGCAGCATTCTGGACAGAACTGTACAACATTCTAAAGACCGTTATCACAATGTATACTGATACTTCATAAAGTCGATCTGTTACATTATCAGCACAAGTAATCAATAACCGCTTCGAGTTGATGGTCTCATGATCTTTAAGCTTTTTGTTCATTTTTTGATATTTTTTGGGCATTGCCTAAAATTTTCAATACATAACATTTAATTCAATTATCAAGCGACTCAAAAATTATGCGTATACTACAGTTACATTGTGATAGTGTAGAATATACGCCCATAAAGAAGGAGATTCGTGATGCCGAAGAGGCAGAGCTTGGAACTAGGCACATTGAGGAGGTTGTTGTTGCGTTTGTTGCAGTCGAAAAACATGATGACTTTTCAGTAGCCCACAATGCAATAAATCAGATAAAAAAATCAATGGACAAAATTGGTTGTAGAAAGTTACTGCTATATCCATATGCCCACCTCAGCTCAGATTTGGCACCACCCACATCGGCTGCTGCGGTATTAAGAGAGATGGAATCATTTGCATCAGATCTTAAAGTCTCACGTTCACCGTTTGGCTGGACAAAATCCTACAAAATTCAAGTAAAGGGACATCCACTAGCTGAAAGCTCTAAGATAATTACAAAGAATGTGTCTGCTGAATCCAATGATGAGGCTACCTCGGAAGCACTAAAAGGTGAGTCCAAGATCCAATCCTCTTGGAAGATTCTTTCACCTGATGGTACGATGACCGATGTGTCGAACTTTGACTTTTCTCAATATAAACAACTTGAGATTCTTGCCAAATATGAGGCTGCAAAAAAACGTAGTGTTGAGGAACCTCCACCACACATATCTCTAATGAAGAAGATGGGTATTGCAGACTATGAATCTGCATCCGACTCTGGAAACATGAGATTCTTTCCAAACGGCAGGTTGATTAAATCACTTATTGAAAGATATGTAACGGATCGTGTCAAGGAGTATGGTGGCTATGAGGTGGAGACTCCAATTATGTATGATTCGCATCATCCCAGCATGATGAGTTACTTTAACAGATTTCCTGCACGACAGTACAACATAGATTCAGAGGGCAAAAAATTGTTTTTACGATTTGCTGCATGCTTTGGACAATTTCTTATGGCAAACGTATTTCAAATGTCTTATAGGAACTTACCGTATCGACTTTACGAGCTTACTAGGTACAGCTTTCGACGTGAGCAGTCTGGTGAATTGGTGGGATTGCGACGTCTTAGAGCATTTACTATGCCTGATTGTCATGCATTTTGTAAGGATATGCAACAGGCCATCTCGGAGCTCGGTGCGAGGTTTGATCTATCGCGCAGTGTCTTAAAAGATCTGGGAATACAGGAAACAGACTATGAGATGGCAATACGGTTTACAGAAGATTTTTACAATGAGAACCGTAGTGCTGTAGAGGCTCTTGCAAAACAACATGGCAAGCCAATATTAGTTGAGATGTGGAAGGACAAGTTCTTTTACTTTGTATTAAAGTGGGAGTTCAATTACATTGACAATCTTGGCAAGGCATCTGCACTTTCAACTGATCAAATTGATGTGGAAAATGGAAGCCGTTATGGAATAGAGTTTGTTGATGAGAATAACACTGTAAAACACCCCATCATACTGCACAATTCTCCTTCTGGTGCAGTGGAGCGAATAATCTTTGTATTGTTGGAAAATGCCGCTAAAGATTCCTTGGAAGGGAAAAAACCCCAGTATCCACTGTGGCTTGCTCCTACACAAGTACGAATAATCCCACTCAAGAGAGAATTTGTAGAATTCTGTACCGTGCTGGAATCAAGACTTTCTGTAAAGAATATGCGTGTGGATATTGA
Source organism: uncultured Nitrosopumilaceae archaeon (assembly GCA_964538885.1). GTDB lineage: Archaea > Thermoproteota > Nitrososphaeria > Nitrososphaerales > Nitrosopumilaceae > JAPOPJ01. The sequence goes on along the minus strand of CAZIHR010000065.1, from coordinate 3,449 downwards.
TGATCGGAACGAAAGTATCGGCAAGAGGATTCGTGATGCAGAAAAAGAGTGGATACGTTACATTCTGGTGATCGGCCAAAAGGAGGCAAACTCTGAAGGTCTCAATATTCGTGACAGGCAGACAGGGAACGTTAGAGAGTTATCGTTTAACGATTTTGTTTCAGAGTTTGAGGAGCAGACACGCGGCAAGCCTTACACGGGACTGAACTTTCCTAAATATCTCTCTCAGAGACCCCCAATAATGGTGTAGTATCTTGAGTTTTTTGGATCTGTATCTTAATCAAGACTCTCTGTTTACTGCCTCAAATGATACAGGAAAAACTGTAGCTACGATCTATGGAATTCCGTTTGACTCTACGCATTCTTACAGGCCTGGCTGTAGATTCGGGCCTAGCGCGATCCGTGATGCATTTAACAACATTGAGATTTTTCATCCAGAGCTTGGAGTGGACTTGGAGACGATCCATATTGAAGATCTTGGAAATATGACACATACTGTTGTGGCAGATACGATGATTGATATGGTAAAAAAGATCACCGGTGAATTACTTACAAGGAACAGACCTCTAATTATTCTGGGTGGCGAGCACTCTCTTACTTTTGGTGCATATACCAGCTTTTCAGAGAGTACTGGATATGTAGTATTTGATGCACACTATGACTTGAGAGATACGTATGCTGGTACGCGACTTAGTCATGCATCCTATCTTAGGAGAATAGTGGAGCAACGTGGCCCTGAAAATATACTACATGTGGGTGCACGGGCATTCGTCAAAGAAGAGATGGAGTTTCTTAGAGAGAACGGCATCGGTACTGTGTCTGATCGGCAGATACGTGAAGGCCTTGGTCCTGTTCTCTTGCGCGACTTTATGTCATCATTTGAGACAGTCTATGTGAGTGTAGATCTGGATGTACTGGATCCAGCTTTTGCACCGGGCGTGGGTAATCCAGAGGCAACAGGTCTAACTCCACGGGAACTGTTTGACTTGATTTACTCTCTTAAATCAACAAATATTGTGGGTGCCGATATTGTAGAACTGAATCCCAATTTTGATAATGGTTCAACATCATCAGTGGCAGCAAAAATACTGTCAACCATTTTAGCTATGAATGTAGCAAAGCATTTGTAGTTGTATTTTACCAAATATAAAAAAGCCGTTACGCAATATACAACATTGAATGCCCGTTTTATGATATGTCGTTTGTAGATGATATTACAATATTGTGCTGAACAGGCATTATATCTCCACAAAAATAATCCTTTATTTTTTTATATATGTGAACTTGGGTGGAAGCTCGTGTTAAATCATCTTCGTGACAGATTAGGCCCTGCGCTTGGGAGAATTGGGAAGGCTTTTGCTGCTACAGGTATCTCGCCGAATATCTGGACATGTATTGGATTGATACTTGCCGTATCTTCTGCGGCAGTTTATGGCATCGCAATGGAATTTGCTCTGTTAGTTGGTGGAATTCTGCTATTGGCATCGGGGTTCTTTGATGTGGTGGACGGACAAGTAGCACGCATATCTGGCAAGACAACAAAAAAAGGTGGATATCTTGATTCGATGTCAGATAAGATTGCTGAAGTTTCTATATTTCTTGGAATACTAATTGGTGGATATGCAGAGCCCTACATTGTATTGCTGGCTGTATCTATGTCCCTTTTGGTCAGCTATGCTAGGGCCAAATCCGATGCATTAGGAATTCAATTACAGGGTGTGGGTATTGGTGAGCGTGCAGAGAGGTTGCTTGTAGTTGCTATAATTGGAATGATCGGCTTTATGGAATACGCCTTGATTATAGTATCTGTCATTGCGGCAGTAACACTGATTCAAAGAATGGTGACAACTGCCAAGAATATCACAGAATAGTTTACCTTAGTTTTCCGCGTTTTCTTCTATTGTCTGCAGATCTGATTTTAAGGATCTTGAAATGTATTGCACAGGATATGCAATACCATTTTAATACTGTGGGTGATGCTATGTATGCCCCTTGGGCCCGTAGCTCTTTTGCAAGTGTATGTTCTACTAAATTCAATCGTGAGGTGACTTTTTTTGCTTTGTCCTTTGGAACTGTCTGACCACAGTTTGTACATTGAACTACACCCGAGGATCCCTTTCCACCTTTTGTCCTCCCGCGACTTGCTCGTTTTAGAGGCATAAAAACGAGGTGACTTGCTTACTTATATTCTTGCGTATATTGACGATGTCTGACTTGTCCCATAAGTAGTTCGCCTCTTAAAGCAAGCGTATACGTGCCTGTATACCATATCAAATTAGCCAGCATACATTACGTGACAAAAGTAGTTCGCCTACATATGAGATGTTATGAGGTGGATCATACTTGATGATGCAGGGTGCAGATGATATGATATCCTGTCATATATTGTAAACACAGATGTGAGTCAAAGAAGAATAGGAACAGCATGAGGTTCAAGGGGGGTAGATGGCTCAAGGTGGTAAACAAGCTTGACGAGGATCAAGTAAGGTGGCCGGTACAATAATCTGGAACACATGTCCCTCAAAGATGAGATGGGGACTCCTGCACAGGCATATGTGCGTAAACAGCCACCACAAGATATAACAAACTAGAAGATGGAAAAAAACATACATGTATAATCCTAATGCGAACTACTTTTTGGATAGCACAACATGTGTAAGATCACTTAATTGTTAAGTATGAGTAGGAAGCAGCCATGTCATGGTGTTGCCACTTGTAGATGAGGATAATCCTAAATGTTATCTGTGTCATGAGGGATTTGAAGACATTGAGAAATTAAGACAGCACCAGCACTCTGCTCATCGGGAGTTTTTCGAACATCATGAAAAGAAGATAAAACAAGAGCCTGCACCAGGCGATGTTACCATCTTTTAAATTCATGATTTTTCATCTGTTTTACTAGTTTTAGAGATTGATTTTTACTGATTGCAGCACGATCGTATTTATTGTCTATTTACAGTGTCTTTTTGAAATATTCTAATGTATTTTACAGGTCTCCACCATATACCAAATGACAGTCCTTTGTATGTAAGAGCCATGACACATCATTTGTATACATCAAATATCGTATTGTAGTACCAGATTATATAATTATGATTTGGAGTGGACCTCTTGTTTTAGTACCAATTTTTGCTCCAAAATCCGAATGATTTTTTACACTCATTTATTCGTCATCTCCCACAGTTCAGCAAATTCTGCAGGGGTCATGTACCAGATGGAGGAGTGTATCCTCTCGTTACTGTAGTCTGCAAAGGCTTCTGCAATGACCTGCTCTGCCTCCTGATAGTTGGCAAACTCCCGGGGCCAGATGTATTCTTTTTTGAGAGTCTTGTGGAACGACTCGACGTGTCCGTTCTGCTCCGGGGTGTTCTTCCAAATGAATTCATGCTTGCCGATGCCCAAGGCCTTGACTGCATGCCTAAAGTCTCTACTCGTGTATTGGTTGCCGT
>CAZIHR010000064.1:0-4701 GCA_964538885.1 uncultured Nitrosopumilaceae archaeon | reverse complement strand
TCGTCAAGTATGACCCTCCTCACAACATCTCATCTGTAGGCGAACTACTTTTTTCACGTAATATATGCTGGCTAATTTGATATGGCATCTAGGCACACATACGCTTGCTTTAAGAGGCGAACTACTTATGGGACAAGTCAGCACTGTTTGCCCCCCTGTCAGTCTTGTATCGGTGGTCCGGTGCAATTACTGCGGAGTCCCCGTGCAGGGGCTCACCTGCTGCAAGCCGGTCGTTGAGGTATGCAAGCAGCATTCTGGTGCCTGATGCGGTCAGGAACGTGAAATACTGGTGCCTGGTCTTTGAGAGCGTCCTTCTCACCGTAACCTGATTTGGTGTTCGTATGCACTTTGCAACCCCCTGGTGTATTACCACATCTGGTAGGTCGCTCATGCGCAAGCCGTCCGTTCCGTCGTAGTTGCCCATGACCTCTGGGCGTATGCCCGACTTTGACATCAGCGCTATCATCGCAGACGTTCTCAGGGACGCCCTGGCAAAGACCTCTGAGATCTCCTGGGCGTTTGGAACGCGCTCGTTGTGCAGCGTTGGCGTCTCGTCCGGATTTTTCACCTTTAGCTTGCGGTTTATCACCACGTCAAAGTGCCCGAGCCAAGACTTGACCGCCTTTACATAGTCGCTGATGTACCCGGGCGAGTATTTCTTGTCCTCCATCTGCGTGATGTGATCCTCTAGCAGGTTTGTGGCGGTCCTGACATCTCTGGCACCCAGATCTGCAAGCTGTATGGGTGTCATCCCGTGAATCTCGCAGAACTTGTCCAGGCGTCGCAGCCTGACGTCTGCAGTAAGCTTGGACCCTCGTGCCAGGTTGTCGTACCATCTCTTGATCTCTGGATGAACCAGCATCTTGGCCTTGCGGGTCGTCTTTCCTCCGTATCGTCTGTTGTCTTTGGCAGTGTGTATTGTCGTTGGTGTGTCTGTGTTGCTTCCCATATCGGTCGACCTTTCGGTGACTTCACTGTTGTTGGGATATCTGCGGACTGCTCGTATTTTATCATTTTGTGTACTCTGTATGTATGTCCGTACCCTCTGCCCTTTGGCCCTGTCCATGCCGCGATCGAACCCGTTTGCAGCATCCATTGGTAGGCCCTCGCAGTACTGATCCAGCGTAGCTCCAGTCACACTCTTCGCATTCATGTTATCCTAATTTAGGAGAACCATCTATATAAAGTTCTCTCAAATTAGGATAACCAAAAACCCAATGCATAAAAGAGATGTCATAAAACAAGAGAACACGATGGTGCTGAACATCAAGGTCTCGAAAGGTATCGAATACCTGTACTTTCAGGCCGGCAAAGACACCCTATATATTGGACCCAAAGGCAAGCCGGAAAAGGCGAGGGAAGAGAACGTCATACGCGCCTTGGAGCATGTCAGCGAGAGACTGGACCACTATGCAGAATCATATGACGAACTGTTGCCCTTTTTGACACCCGAAACGCGTAGTCGATATGTGGAAAAGGAAATTACTAAACTGAATGGCCGGATAACAAAGTACGGCGGACATCAATCTGTAAGGTCTAAGAAATAGTCCCGGCATTGTTCTCTGCTGCCAAACGCTCAAGACGCTCTCTGCATTCTTTGTTGGGTGGCCAGCTACTGCATGAGAGCACGTTGTGCACGTCTTCCATCTTTACAATGTTGTCTTTGTACATGCTTATGATAAATTCAGACGTGTCCATTCTGCTCTCACAAATGTGGTTGGGTCCCACACCGACAAATTCAAGAGTAGCGGCATCGTTGGATACGTATATGCGCCGTCGCTTCGGATGCCTTTGATCACAGGCCATGGCTGTGATGATTGCCCTCTCTCCATAATCCAAAGAGTGTAGATTTGGTATGAATGCCGCACGTCTCTGAGGCCCGCGATCTGTTACAATTCTTCTAAGTCGACGTTTGAGGTTACGATCTTTGATTTCGCTAAACACCTCCTGCACTATGACGATCTTCACTCTGCGTAGTCGCTTGATTAAACCATATGCCGCTAGATCGAGTACACTTGATGTGTCCATGTAATAGTGCGGTATCTCCATTCTGATTCGATTAGAATTCTGGTCTTTTCGTGGGGATTACTACTTTGGTGTGCACCAGTGGCGAGTAGGGTTCTATACCGCCATCTCGCAAATGACTCCCAAAGCCGTCACGGCCCAGACCTGATATGGTCGCGGCCAGTGCAAATGACACTGAGCCTTTGAGGTACATGGCAGTGGCTTCTTCTACTCTCCACGATTCAAAGTTGCTTACAATCTCACTATGTTCTGCCATTTCGGGAAACAGCGCATACGAATAGACAATCATTTGGTGATAGTCCAAATTATTCAACACAGACTTTATTGCCTGCAATTCAAGCAACATATTATTCTCACATTTATCAGGATCCATCTTCTCCTTTCCTTTGTCTGTTATGTGTATTGGACCGTCTACGTTGGGGTGATTTGTACAAATCAAACCATCTCGTGAACACCTAGTTACAGACTCTTCTAATGTTTTGGAGTACATGCCATACTTGTATGGCTTGAAGCCAAATCGATTGTCTCCGTGCGATTTTGACGCAATGTACATGATCTTCTGCAGCCATGTCTTTCCCTTTATCAAACTGTTAGGCACCCTTTCCGAGTCTGCATCCTTCATGGCTACTACTGCCAGCACGTACTGATCCACGGTTTCTTTGCTCATCATGCCGTATTTGCGTGTCTGACGGTAATAAAAGTTGATTGTGCCACGTGGAGCATCTACTCTCACAAATCAACAACAGCAGTTTTGAGGTTTTCATACCACAAATCGTTGTGGGCGAAACAGTCTCACAGATGTACGAAAAGTGTGGCGACAGGACTCGACCTGATCGCCTTCTAGAAAGATTTGCGTCACTGATGGAAAAATACGGATGGGATGATATTAACATGCAACCACCATCAAACAGATCCTTTCGAATAGCAACTGAGCTGGCATGCGTGGACAACAGGGTAGTGGGTGTGGATGCGGAGCTGCTGGCCATTGCACTGGCTGACCCCATTTCTAAATTCCTGTTCACGCCGGATAAAACATTACTGAGAAACAAAAGAATTTGTGACTATGAGCTACGACTTCGTCACGACGGAAAGCGAAACACAAGACTGAACATATCAGAAGATTTGTAGTTTCCGTTACTGTTTTAGGTCTATTACATGTGCGGTCTGCAGCTCATCTAGCACGCCTGCGATGTACTCTAGAAAATCTAGGTGCTGTCCATTCGATGTTTTCGATCAAGTCGTTTCTGTTTGGAAGTGCTTCACTGCGATCCATCAGTGTGGTAGCCACGTACATCCAGTCGTCGTCCCTGTCTCTTACAAAGTCTAGGAACTCATCGCTTCGAAACGATTCTGGAAGCCGTATCACGATCCGAGTGGTTGCCATCCTGCCGTCTGGGCTTCCTGCGTGATTCTCTGCGTATTTAAGGTAATCTCCCATAAGGGCCCTAGACTGGGGCCCGTATAGGCATATGTCATACTCGTATGGCATGTCCAGCCCAAAGCGCTTTGCTAAGAACACATACTTTTGTAGTCTGTTTGTGCTGTTGATAAAGTCAGAATTGTCTTCATTTCGCATGTCAAATTTTACGAGTCCGTTCTTCTCCAAGTATGCCATGAACCCCTCCAGCATGTCACTCATTGCGTACCTTATGATGCCATGAAAATTAAACCTATTGTATGATGAACTCTGTTTCTTAATTGTGCCAGTAGACATGCCTAGCCTAGTATTTTTTTCATGTCAGTCAGGTATTTTTTACATTAGAAGTCAAGTGTGCATGACACAATGTCCCATCGCCGTTCAAAATGATGGGATAGAGATGTCAAGCATAAGGCATACTTGCAGAATATGGATTTAAGCATGACGCGGCGACGCGGCCCGTCCGTTGGGGAGTAGACTGCCCGTGAGCCGGACACGTGGCGCCGCGGTGACCAAGACGGACAACGAAAAGTACGTCAAACGCGGCGCAGGTCTGATCATGGAGTACGATCCGGAGTGGAAGGATGACGTAAGGCGCGCAAACGAGGGCAAGGTCTGCGCCCCGTACCAGTACGCCGATATGCTCATCATGATGGCCGCCGGCATTAGGGTCGCGCCGGGGGTCCCGTACAGGCAGCTCCAGTTAATGCTTGGCAAAATGTTGCGCGGGTACGATACGCCCGTGTTCAGCCAGACGTGCGAGCGGATCAACAAGCTTGATACATACATCCGCCGCGGCCCGAATGGGTTTGTGACAGTGTCAGACAGGGAGAGATCGCTGTGCCGGCGCTCGACGCAAGCGGGCTCAAGCAGCACAGTAGGGGAGAATGAATCAGGGCCAAGTGGAAGAAGAGACGAGGCTTTGTAAAGACACACATACTAGTAGACACGGAGACCATGAAGATACTTGCACTGGAGGTCACAGACGACTCCGTGGGGGACTCGACCATGTTCGAGTCGCTACTAGGACAGGTCGTGGACACGGACGGCGCCAAGAATGCGGACGACGCGCCGCACAGGGAGCCTCCTGCCGTGCCCCATTTCGATTATGACGGTACGAGATACGAAAACTATCTTGCGTCCGGCGTCTCTCCACTCGCGTCATTCTCCCCGCGCTCCCGCCGAAACCGGACCGCGCCCGACCTGCTACTTGGCGACGCCGCGTACGGATCAAGGAAGAATATTGCCGCGTGCGCGCG
>CAZIHR010000063.1:0-8962 GCA_964538885.1 uncultured Nitrosopumilaceae archaeon | reverse complement strand
GCCCAAGAGCATCTCCCGCACGCGGGCCTGCTGGACCCCCAGCGCCGCCCTGAGATCCGCAATCTGTACCCCCACTGACGCCAGCTTGGACCTGATCAGCGCGATCTCGTCGCTGGAAACCGAGATCGAGACCCTGTGTTCCATCACACGGTATGCGTGCCTCTGCTTATAACACCGGACGGGCGCGGCGCGCCCCTCGGGTCCGGCGGCAGGCGCGGGCCCTAGCGGCCGCCGCCCTCTGTCTTTGAGATCAGGACGTTCTCAAGTATCTCCCGCACCGACGCGTAGCTGCTCTCAAGTTTGGCAAGCCGCTCGTGCAGGTCCTCGTTCTCCCTCTCGATCTCCCCCACCTTTCTGTCGTTTGCCGCGGCCTGCCTTTCGACGGTGTGCCTCAGCTCCTCCTCTGCGGATATTATAAGGTGGGGCACCGCGCCCACATACTGCCCCAGAAGGTATTCCTCGGACGGCTTGTAGTAGTTCTCTGCGTGGCCCATCAGCTTTTCCACGTCGATGGTCTTCATGGTGCGCTCCGCGTTGGTCTTAAAGTACTTGCGGAACCCGTGGATCTGCTTGAACTCGTGCCCAGCCGCCTGCGCGTGCCTCTTGTTGCACATGTTTATCCTGTTGAGGAACTTGAACATCATGTTTGAGATGGTCTTGGAGGCAAGCGGGGTTGCCACCGCCGGGTCCTTCTTCTCCTCGGCCTTGCGGTACGGATGAGAGTCCCAGGAGTCGCGTATGAGCGGGGACGCGTCGGTCACCCTCTCGCCGGCGTCCTCGCGCATTGCCCTGTACTTGAGCAGCGTGTCGTAGCACTCCGGGCTCACGAACGTGACGTACTCTTCTGCGGAGCCCCTGTACACGGTAATCCAGGCTGCGCTGACCTCGTCCCGGGAGCCGTCCTTTGTTATGGGCGTGACGTCACCCCAGCACAGGTCCTCAAACGCCCCCACCCGCACCCCGGAGCTGACGCACGTCAGTATGATGCACCGCAGGCGCAGGTCCGCCGCGTCCATCATCTGCCGTATCTCCTGTATGGTGGGCGCGCGGTCGCTGCCGGTCTTGCGGACGCGGGGCATCACCTTTGCGATCTTCCTCCAGGATATCGCGTCCTCGGCGTCGTTCATCTCAAAAAAGTGCTTGAGGGCCACCATGACCTGGTTGATCATGGAGCCGTACACCTAGCTTTTGCGCTCCTCCACGTAGTCTATCATGAGCCGCTGCACCCGCGCCGAGTTGCCGCGCGCCTCTGCCAGCAAATCGTCGGATATCATTCCGCACGCGTCCAAAAACTGGCAAAGTTTGCGCGCGTACCCCACCTTTGTGGCCTCGCTGTGGAAGCCCTTCAGAAATTGCCGCACGGACTCCGACTTCACGTCAAGCGCCCTGGGCAGCGGCTGCGCGTGCATCACATGGTACGCGCGCCTTGAATATAGGTATTTCAGCCCTACATGTAGCGCAGAGAGAGGGATTTGAACCCCCGTATGCTTGCGCACACAGGCTCTCAAGGCCCGCGCCCTACCGAGCTAGGCGACCTCTGCAAAAAATTATTGGCAGCAGCAGTTAAAATTTGTTAGGGCATACACAATGCAGAAAATTTGAGAATCATTTCAGCGGAACTTTGATGTAAATAACTCACCCCAACACCAAGATGATACAAATACAAAAATGAAAAAAGAAGGTAGGTTACCTAATCGTGTGCGTGTGGATTGACTGAGCTGGATGGCATTTTTACATATGTACCAGCTGCCTTTTCATGCCATTCAAGATTAGACGGTTCAATTCGAATCGCGCCCTCAGGACAGATCTCCTGACACGCCATGCAAACTGTACAATCGTGCTCCCTAATTGGCTGTGACTTGTCTGTATAGTCCAATCGCTCATCCTGCTCGGTGAGTCCAGTACCTTCAAAAGTTTCACCTAAAACATCTTTAGCTGAAATATCTTTTTCGGTTCTATACCACTGAAATGTCTGCACTGGACATACGCTCATGCAAGAGCCAGCTGCAACACACGAGTCCCAGTCGACTGCGACTGTCGTACCGTGAATGCCAAGAGGAGTCTGCTCCTCCCCACGTTCCGCGTATGCGGCCTTTACCTGCTCATTTGAAAATGCTGCGCCGTCAGTATTGCCATCGCCCCATATCCAATGAAAGTTCTCGCCGTCTCCGTGTGAAGTCTTGCCTTTGGGTTCTTTTTCTATACAAAAGTCCTCAGGTATGACTAATTCTGCCATGGAACAATGGGGAACTAAATATTATTTAAAGCTAAACAAAATTAGTTGAGACTAAGCGCCACATTGCACCAAGAAATTAGCATAAAAACAACAATATGATGATATCTATCTAGTTCAAGGATGCCTTTTCGTGTGCTTCCATATTAGATTGATCTACCTTGATAGCCTGCGGTGGACATACAGACACACATGCCATACACCAGATGCAGTCATGCTCCCTGATTGGGTCTGCCTTGTCGGTATGATCTTTGCGGTTCTCCTTCTCGGAGCTTCCAGTACCTGCAAACGTCTGGGTGATTGCCTGGAGTGCAGGTATGTCTTTTTCGGTCCTATACCACTGAAACACCTGAACTGGACATGCCTCTATGCATGCGCCATCAGCAACACAAGAATCCCAGTCGACTGCAACCATAGTTCCACTTATGCCCAACGGAACTTGCTCTTCACCGCGTGCCTCGTATGCTGATTTAACATCAGGATCCTCAAACATTTCTGCTACAGAGCCATCAGAGTTTGTCTTCTTACCAGGGCCCCAGAACCAGTGAAAATGTTCACCATCAGAGTTTGATATCTTTCCAATCGGTTTTAGACCATCAGGAAAGTTTTCTGCTATTGGCATTGAGCTGCTTGCCACCATATGTTATTTAAATATAGGCAATAGTCAAGTAAAAGGTGCCTTAACTGTTACCAGCTGAATTTTTGGTATTTACAGATATAATTAAACTACAAACAAGATAAAATATCAAGCCAACTAGACATGTCAAAAACATTACTATTCATACAAGAATTCAGATTGCCAAGACCCGTCATCTACACTAATTCCTTACGTTCATATCTTTTATCTTGAATTGTATAATGATGGATATCACCAAATATGATGTCTACAGAGGACCCAACATCGGCATATACACAAATGCCAATGACAAGTATGTGCTGCTTCCTATGGGATTTGCAAAGGCAAAAGCCAAAAAGCTGGCCGAGTATCTCAAGACAGAGTCACTATTCATATCTATTGCAAACACCAGACTAATTGGAACTCTTACTGTGATGAACAGTCGCGGCATTCTGCTTCCAAATACTGCATATCAAAATGAGTATGAATATCTAAGAGAGAGAACAGAATTAGAAATAGGCATCCTCGACTCAAGATATAATGCACTAGGCAACGTAATTTGTGCAAATGACAAAGGAGCAGTCGTATCCCCGTTGCTCTCAAAGGATGACTGTAATACCATATCGCATGTGTTAGGAGTTGAGGTATTCCAAAAAAGAATTGCCGGGTTTTATCAGACAGGTGCAGTCATGGTTGCAAACAACTTGGGAGCTGCTATTCACCCCGAGACAGATGAGGAAGACATGAAGATATTTGCAAGTGTTCTAGGCACGAATATTGTGCACTCTACTGTCAACAACGGCATACCATATGTTGCATCAGGAGTTTTGGCCAACAACAATGCCGTCATAGTAGGATCAATGACCACAGGCCCCGAGATAATGATGCTTACAAGGGCCTTTCTGAATTAATGGCAGAACGAGGATCATCTGTGAGTTTTTCAATAGATATGGTTGCCTCCGTGCCGCTCCTCATGTCTTTTAGTACTACATTGCCACCCTCAACTTCCTTCGGCCCCACTATAATACAAAATCGGGCATCGGTTGCATGCTCCAATTGCTTGGGAAATTTCTTGCCAGAAATATCAACATCAGCAGGGATATTATTCAGACGTAACATTGATGTGATGGAAAGTGCTATGTTGCGCATTGCATCGTTGACATACAACACGGCAATCCGAGTAGGGTCAATGCTGGGAAGTACACCTTGTTCTCGCATTGTAAGTATGATACGTTCAACACCGCCTGCAACACCGGTAGCCCCAATATCTTCCCTTCCAAATGCTCCTGTCAGCGAATCATATCTACCACCACCAGCCAGAGCCCCCAGCTCAGAGTTTGTGTCAAACACTTCAAAGACCATTCCAGAGTAATAGTCCAGTCCTCGTACGATCCCAAAATTTATTCTTACATTGTTCACTCCGCGATTCTCCAATGAATCGACAAGTTGCTTCAGGTGATCCCACGACTTTAGCTGGGACGTATCAAAAGAATTTTCTACAAATGGTATTGTTCCTTTGATCTGGGCAAAGTTCAATATATGTTCAAGCTTGTCTATATCATATCTATCTGTGAACTCGTCGATGATCTCTTGGCGTGTCTTTTTTTGGATCTTGTCTATCGCACGCAGAATATCATGTAAAAGTTGTGGATCTACTGAATCAAATATATGATAAATGTAAGATTCAACCAAACTTCTGTGGTTGACATCAACTGTGATGTTTTTGAGTAGCAGAGAGTCAAACAGCCTAGATGTAATCTCGATGACTTCGGCCTCAGATTCCAGCGTAGACTTGCCATATATCTCCACATCCCATTGGTGAAAGTACCTGTACCTGCCTTTTTGCGGCTCATCATATCTGAACACACCTCCAAATGAGGAGAGTTTGACTGGTAGCCGCATCGACTTTTGGGATGTGACATATCTTGTTAGGCCCACTGTGAGATCATATCGTAGTGCAACATCTCTGTTCCCCTTATCTTTAAAGTGGTAAATTTCATCCTTGATTCCAGGTCCAGACTTTGTTTCTAGAACAGACAGCATCTCTAGCGGAGACGGATCCATGAATGAGAACCCATACAGAGAAGATATCTGTTTAAAATGGTACCGTACATGCTCAATGCCAGAGTGATCCTCTTCCTCAAAATCCCTCATTCCGCGCGGTAGTTCCATGAGTGATTACTGTGTAGGTACTATGGATTTAGATATTTCTGTAACTATTACATAAATGAGACCAAATTGTAGAAGACTAGATATGGTATATAGAATGAAATTTGATGAAAAGAATCAATATTTCCCAATGCCAAATTTACGATGCATGTAAAACTTACACACACGCACACAATACAATTCATGTAAGAGACAAATGCGACCACATCAAAGTAATTGAAGATGAAAGATATTGATGAGCTAAACTGCCAAATAATTGACTGTACAAGATGCCCCAGACTTGCCGCACATATCAGAAAGGTGGCAAAAGATAAGGTCAAAAGATTCCACGATCAAGACTATTACGGAAGACCAGTGCCAGGATTCGGAGATGTCAATGCAAGACTGCTGATCGTAGGATTGGCACCTGCAGCACATGGTGCAAATAGAACCGGAAGAATGTTTACAGGTGACTCTTCAGGGGAATGGTTGGCAAAGGCAATGTATAGTACGGGGTTTGCTGCAATGCCAACAAGTTTGTCAAGAGATGACGGACAGGTATTGTATGATGTTTATGTTACTGCTGCTGTAAGATGTGCACCACCCCAAAACCGGCCCACAGTGAAAGAAATGAAGAGCTGCTCTGTCTTTTTGAAAAATGAATTAATGCTTCTCAAAGATATACAAGTAATCATGTGCCTAGGAAGAATTGCGTACCATACAGTATGCAGACTGCTAGATGTAAAGCCTGAAAAATTTGGACATAATATAATATTCAGACATTCAAAGTATATAGTAATCACGTCGTATCACCCCTCAAGACAGAACACCCAGACAGGGCGACTGTCATGGGCACAGTGGCAGGCAGTATTTGAAAAGGCACAGAATCTTGTAACTAATCAGGTTACAAACAAAGAGAAACTATAGTTGTATGTACGCATTCATAATATGATGTTACAAGTTATGTCCGTTATTCATCAATCGTGCCGCCCTGACCATAAAGCACATGCATGGTATGGCTCTCTAATATACCAGGTCTGCTTCTTATCTGCCTCACTATGGTGTCAATTCCATCAGGATCATCTGAATGCACTTTCAAGAAGATGTCGTATCTGCCCCATACACCATTGATCTCAATCACCTGAGGAATGTCTTTGAGTTCTGAGATCAGGTCGCTTTCTACACCAGTATTACACTTGAGTAGTATGTAAGCCTGCATATTGAGACTATATCTGTGGGAATAATAAATATTACATATTGCTCAGTTGCCGGCAATATCCCACGGCATCATACTAATTGTGCCAAGAGATTAGATTCATTACATATGTGTGTCCAAATTAGATGGTACTGGATTTATAGATGATATACAAAATATGACGGTATGGTGTATGATGGCCTCAACCAGTCCAGGCTGACTCTGTCTGGTATAGCACACTCAAATCAGCACATACTATCATCAGATGGTATGTGTGGTGTGCTAGTTCTAAACAGTTGCCGTACCGTGTTAGTCATCCTACTAGCTGTTGTAGTTGCAGGAGCATGTCTTGTCTCAAATTCACTCTTGACGGATTCACCACTAGTAGCTTTTGCACAGAAATATGATAATCTAGACATAAAGGTGGAGACAGTAGCTGATGGTCTAGAGGTACCGTGGTCCATTGCATGGATACCTGATGGAACTGCACTTTTTACTGAGAGGGCAGGGCATCTGAGGGCCATACATGAAGGAGTATTACAGAAAGACCCACTACTATCTTTGGATGTCATGGGTGTGGAGGGCGGACTGTTGGGAGTTGCGGTGGATCCCAGTTATTCGGAGAACGGCTACATCTATCTATACTACACCTATGGCGGATTGTTCACAAGCGCAAATAAGATAGTCCGCTATATACATGACGAAAAAGGCATTTATGAGGATAGCACAATAATTGATGGAATTCCTGGTGGTCCGTTTCATGACGGCGGTAGAATAAAATTCGGACCTGATGACAAACTATACATAACAACCGGAGATGCGGGACGACCAGACCTTTCACAAGATCCAAATTCACTTGCAGGAAAGATATTACGAATCAATTCGGACGGAACCATACCGCATGACAACCCTTTTGCTGGCTCGGCAGTTTACTCACTGGGTCATAGGAATCCACAGGGACTCGACTGGGACAAATTTGGGAATCTTGTAATTACAGAACACGGCCCATCAGGAGAGAAGGGATTTGCACATGATGAAATCAACATCATAATATCTGGTGCTAATTATGGATGGCCCATAGTTATAGGTGATGAGACACATGATGGATTCAATGTGCCAATTCTACATACTGGAAATGAGACATGGGCACCGGCAGGGGCAGCGTTTTACAACTCAGATGAGATCCCCCAGTGGACTGGAAAATATTTTGTGGCAACTCTCAGAGGAGCACATCTGCACATGATTGATTTGGACGTGGAAAACGGGGCCATACTATCTCACCAAAAGCTCTTTGATGGCGAATTTGGAAGATTGCGGGATGTGGCTGTGGGACCAGACGGTAATCTCTACATACTTACAAGTAACCAAGATGGTAGGGGAGATCCCCAAGTCGGTGATGACAAAATACTAAAGATCTCTGCAACATCTGGTGTTACGAATTTTGCTGAATGTGTTGCCGGAGGCAACCAAGAGAGATCACATACCATACAATGCACACAAGATAATCTATTACATTCTGAGATGACAGTAGACGAGCTGTGCAGTATGGTGTCAGAAAAAAATCCCATTCATGTAACAACTGACAGTAACAACTACAAAATAGGAGGCAAGATGTTGGTGAAAGGATGCGCGTATGAGGGGGCCTTGCCAGTAATCAACATAAAAGTACAGGGACCCGACGGGACAAAAGTTGCTGGCAGTACAACATCATCTGATAAAGACGGGATTTTTGCAACAGAGTTTGTTCTAGAAGAGAAGATCATTCCAGTCAACGGCACATATTCTGTGATAGCCAACGTAGACGGACAGTACCATTCAACAAAGACAGTAGTGATTCCAGAGTTTGGGATTATTGCACTGATGATGCTCGGAGCAGGGTTAATCTTAATGCTGGCATTGCAAAAATGGCTGCCATACAAAATCAGAATGGCTGCCCAGTAGATGTTGCAAGTTAATTGATCGGAAAAATAAAGGGAGACTTTAGTGATGGTTTACAGATCCAGTAGGAATCTGAAAAAGACACCATCATCTTGTCTTATCTCCATACCGTGGAATGTAGGTGCCTTGATCTCCACTTTGAATCCATGTCTTTGAATGTCGAGTGGCTCGCCGAACGCCTTGGCAGTTATGCAATATGACTCTGTATTTACAATTTCAAGCTCCGTCCGTCGTATTGCAAATCCTTCTGTAATCAATACAAACACAAGCTCCTCAAGCCAGCTAAACAACAAGTATTCTATATCCTTGCCCGTTGCAGAGAAGATCATTTCCTGCTCTTCTTTTACCTTATCTTGATTCAGAGTCAGATTAATTACCGCATCTGCCGTGACGGAGAATGCCTCGACAAGATCTCGTGCAGTGACCTCAATGAATGCATCAGTGGTATGATCCAGATACCTGTAGCTCAATTATTGTGTTTTGTAACCCTAATTATTGAGCCTTCGTGTTTTGTAGAAAAAATAGAGGTTTGTTTTGGACAGTATCATACCCTTGTGCGGCATAGCAAATAGTAAAAGTGATCCTGAATTATTTGCCACATCTAGAATTTGGCGCGTCTTGACAGGATCTATGAACACATTTTGCCTAATTGGATCCGCTGATTGTATATGCGATGAAGGAGACTGTGCCTTAATAGAGTCGTGAAATAGAAACAAACAGATTACCCTTCTGGCCCAGAAAGTACATGAAGATGCCGCAGGTGATCAGAATTAGAGCAATGATTATCTATACTGCAATTGCATCAGCTGCAGTACTTGCACTGGTAGGTTCA
>CAZIHR010000062.1:0-11580 GCA_964538885.1 uncultured Nitrosopumilaceae archaeon | reverse complement strand
AAATGAATACCAAACATTTTACAAAGATAGTACGATCTCCAAAGAGGACATCTTCTACTATACCTATGGTATTTTGCACCACCCCGAATACCGCAAAAAATATGCAAATAATCTGACTAGGGAACTGCCTCACATCCCAATGGCACCAGACTTTCACAGCTTTTCAAAGATTGGCAGAAATCTGGCAGATCTACACCTCTCATGGGAGACGGGTCCAAGATATGATTTAGGCAAACCAAAAGAAGAATTCGGAGAATATCAAAAGATGGCATTTGCTAGAACAAAAGATAAAACAACAGGCAGAAGCATAAACGATTCTACCAAATTAAAAATAAACGGCATCACAGCATTTGAAAATATCCCCCAAACAAATTACAAAGTCAATGGCAGAACTCCACTGGAATGGGCAATAGACAGATACAAAATAAAAAAAGACAAAGAGAGTGGCATAATTAATGATTCTACAAAAATTGATGAAACTCCAATAGACATCATACCTCTCATAGAACGGCTAATTTATGTTGGTGTAGAATCTGATAGATTAATTTCCAAACTACCAAAAGAGTTTGAGCCAAAAAATTGGAAGCCAAAAAAAGCGGGAATGGACAAATTCTTGGATGATCCAGCTCAGAGCAAGTCAAAATAAATGTGTAAATTATGCAGATTCATACTGTACAATAATTAATTTTGGTATATTTTTATCTAAAAAATTCATTTAGAAATTATAATTTTGTGTAGCCGGAGCAACAATATCTAAAAACAAAAATTGTGTCTATCTGGACTATCAAACTTTTAGTAAAATCATTAATTTAATACCGTGTAATTTTTTCAAACCACTTAGACAATTTTTGTCAATATTTTCAGACTGCTTATATGAATCTTATTTATAACTAAATTTTCAACTTGTAACTGTGAAAAAATTTACCTTGCTTTTGTAATATACAGAATCAAATAAACAATGATGTCTGTAGTTGAAGCATATGATGTTAAGGCACGTAAAATGGTGTCAATGGAAAACCCACAACCATACCAAATGAAGAATGGAACGTGGGCACTAAAAGGTACTAGCTCTGAGACTGGCATAACCCTGTTCAAAATTGTTGGAAAAAACAAACCAGAGATGGACTAACCCCGATTTGCTACATTCAAGAGGCTGTTTGAAAGCCACAACTGTGAATGTGAAAAGGGATGCTGATCTTACTTTTTTTACATTAAAAGAATTACAGATGAATAATCACACCACACTAAAAAATATCATAATATCACAAATCTCATATCTGCTCAATTCAAAAATTATAAACATCTAGACTTGCAATTTCGACAAAACCTCCCATTAATCGTTTTTTAAAAAATTTCAGATCGTTTCAATTGATCCCATTGAATCATATCAAACATGAAATTATAATTATTTAGACTCGCGGAAGCCTTAATTCATACGTATGTATTGAAATTACAATTGTCTCATGACATCTGCTGGAATGCTGACTTTTACGGTATTTCATGGGCATATGAAAAAAACAGGCTTGTTGTGTCAGTAGTATTTGAGGACAGAAATGCGGCCAACCAAATTGTCAATGAAATTCACCAATGGAGTGAAAAATTTACTAGACTGACTGTAATTGAAAAGCAAAATGAAGAATATTCTTTGTGTATGTATCAGGATCCACAAATCTCAAAGACTGCCACAAATGTTGGTCTATACCGAACTGGAATGATTCAATCTGGTGGCTATGAGCAAGTAAAACCGTTAATCCTAGAAAAGTCACCGCTGTTGCAGATAGCATTTGCCAAAGATGTCAGAGATATGAACACATATGAGCAGATCTCACAACTAATTAGCATGAGAAAGTGTAGAATTATCTCAGAGAATGATCTAAAAAGACAAGAGTTTTTTTGGGAAAAGACTGCAGAAGAATTCCACAAACTAAAAAACTCTAATCTATAACATCATCCAACTTTGTTTTTTTCTATAACAATCTAATTTATTTCCAATTTAATTATAAATTTACAGACAATCAATCCCGTAACTCAGTTTCAAAATTAATATCACATGTAATCGTAAGAATTTTTTACAAAACCAAATAGAAATGTTTACCACACCAAAAAAATCTAGTAAATTTACGCCGCGTTAATTTACAGTTACTATTTTAAGGAGAAAATCTAACTTTAAAAAAATGGCAGAACACACACTGCATGGCTCTGGTGGATATATTGTAGCACAAATTACTGAAGAGCAGGCAAAAAAAGCAGATTTAGGAGTGGGCAAGCTATTCCTTGCACCAATTGGAAAACTAGAATCAGATACAATGTCCCAATATTTTTGCAAAAATTGTGACAAAAAGTTTGATTACCCTCCAAACATACACCTTGAAGAAAGTACAAATGAACAAGTAGCAGACAATTTAATTCTGGTAGAAAGAGGACAATATACTTGCAAACCTTGTAGTGGTATAATTGGAGAGTATAGAGTATTTAGAAAACAGAACGATTCAGATGATGTGGGGGTGGCAAAGCCAGATGGTTGATACAGAATTTACACTGTTCAAACCAGTCTGCAAAAAAGAGATACAGCAAACGAAATAATATGACGTGACCAAACCATTGCCAATTACCTAAGCGTTAGAAAATGCAATTCCTGCCGTTCGGATCTTAAATTAGTATAAAATATATCCTAATAACAAAAATTGATAAGTGCATTTTGTGTATACCATCTATTGACTGATTTTATTCATGAACCATACAAGACCATCTTTGTTAGAGATTTGATAAAGGTGAGCCAAGATGACTTGCTCATTATGATGACTAGCTTAGAAACAGGAAGCGCATACTGGGCTGACGGTATACTGTTTGCAAGCTTTGCAATGACAGAGTCCGAAGAGCTTGCAAAAAAAGAGATGGAAGGCAAGACTTACATCGAAAAAATAGTATTTGCAAAGCTTGACACATATTCTAAAACTATTAAATCATCCACAAACATGGAAATCAGCGTACTGAATGTTCAGCAATCCAAATTATATGCTGAGCTTGTTGCATGGATTAAAAAACAGCCAATTTGGAAGTAATTTTATCATAGCACAAATGATATTTTATAGTAAACTTGATTGTATGATGAAAATCATCTATCTGTTTTTTCTATGGGAATCGCGACATGTGCCACACAGATATGTCTTTTTGAGACAATCAATCTCAAGCACGAAAGAGTATGTGCCAAAATTCTGTTCTGATGTGGTCATACCGCCTGGCACCTTTTTCTGACACGTCGTACATCTCAATCCCAAATGAAACTTTACCTTGTTGTCGTCTTTTCCCACATTTCCAATTAACAATCATTGACATTATCAAATTGAATATAAACATGTTTTTTAAATTATACAACTATAGATACAAAACAATCTTTGCTAATTGAATATTGTAATTAGAAATTTGTTTCAAATAGAATAATTCTATTTTTACTGATATGTGTTAATGGGTCTTAATTTTGTTTATAGTACGATAACCTCACTTGATCATCTAACTGCCATTATAATTAGATATAATAATCTGCTCGGTGTGACTCTACTATATTTGGTGTTACCGCCTTTGCAAAATGATACTATACTATACCAAGATGTCTCCCTTGTTATTTCTACATTGATGAGATAATCTTAAGTAATGTCCCAAAATACTAGAAACTATGGGTATGGATAATCTATTACAACGAATAATGAACTCTGATATTAACATCAGACACAGTATAATTACAGATATTGAAGGAAATATCCAGTTTGTGAACCACAGAGATGGCGTTACAAATTATCTTTCCCCAGAAGAAACAGAAGCCTCATTAAAGAGAGCTGCCAGTGCGTGGAAGGCAAGAAAGATGCTCAAGCCCAAAATAGGAAACGGACTATACGCAGTAGCTGCCTTTGAAAAGATCACAAGAATAACATTTCCACTAGGAGATGACCACCTGATATTTGTAAGCATGGGTTCTGACACTGTGAGAATGGATCTTCATGAAGGAGGACAAAAACAGATCATAGAGCATGTCTTGAACATACTTAGCGGGGATCCTACTAGGGAATAAAAAACCAATCTTTGTCAATACCATATCATTTACAAAGTTGTATTATATTTACAACCTAGAAATATGCTCTGACGCGTAAAATCATCAATATGATTCAAATGTCACAAACAAAATACATTTGTGAGGTAAGATAAACTGGAAATCAAAAATACAGTATTATTTTTGACGGGTATCATAATTATAACACTTGGTGCATTTGTCATAATATTTGACTATCCACAAATATTATACTTTGAAGAAATGTCCTCAACAGATTATGCCCTGCTTGATTCAAATTACAAAGACATTCACCAGAGATTACTCATCGAACTTGCAGTTGGTATTGCTATTGTATCTGTAGGATCAGGGCTGACTGTTCTTTCTCTGATAAGAGAAAATCTCACTTGAATCAATATTCTGTCATGTTATATTCCCGTCAATTTATACAAGTCAGTATAATTTTTAAAAATTAAATTAACATACTTTATCATTGAAATTAATGACGCAAAAAATATATCAAAAATTCACCTATAATATCAACATTTTAGCACTGAAATTTGTCTTTTCCAAACCATACTAAATAGATTTAAAATACCAAATTTGTATATTCAACTATTGCAGGTAGACAAAGCAAGTATAGCATTTACTGTTGGACTTGTTGCTATAATATTAGCAGTAATAGCGGTACTTTCATCAGATAATTTGGATATCGTTTTAGTTAATACAACAACTCCGGAACTGCTTGCAAAACAGACCATAGCATATCAAAATTTTCTAGAGCGTAACAACTTTCACCAAATCCGCATATCAGAGTATGCAAAATATTGGGGAGATGCCTCCTCTGATCAAAAATTAGACACAATTCTAGGTAATATCAAACTGGAGAGAGAACTTGTTGACAAATTTGACCTTGCTAGTAAATCAGATAATGGATGGTCAGAGATAAGAGAAAAATTTAGACATGCAAACGACATGGCAGTAGCTGGCCTAGTTGATGTACTTTTTGCAGAATATGACCGTCAATTACTACACATCCCAAAAGTTAGCTCCCCTGACATCATGAAAACAGCAACATCACTTGCTGCACAAAAAGACATAGCTTCGCAGATCACCTCGACATCGTTTCCCACAGTGACAAAAGATTTGGCAGAGCTTGCACACATTACACAATTAGAAACAAAGAATCCCAAATACGATATTATAACTGCCACGAAAACCCTTGATGAACAGACAGAGGCAAATATCAAGATACTAGAAGAAAACGATATCGACACAAGGCAGAGACACAACATAATGGAGGTAGGTCCCGACAAGAACACCATCCAAGTATTATATTCAGTTATACAGTGTCAGCAGGAGTTGAGAATCAATGCAGAGGATTATATGGATGCAACTTTGGCAATAAACCTCCAAAATTATAACTAAATTCCCAAATTAATAGAGTGATGTACCTACCAAAATATGCATCTAAATTAATCTTTTATTGTATTTAGTCGCTGGTGTTTTTTTCACTTGAAGAGATCTTGTATATCTGCCATATTTTCCATCAGTTTAAATAACAAATATTGGTGATAAACTCATGGGTGAATGCATTTGGCATGTCTTCTCCGAAGTTCATACCTCTAGAGTCATCTGAAAATCAATTTCAACTTTACACCAAAATCTCAAAAAATTATAAACATTCATTCCTATTCGAGTCTTTAACTGGACCCAACATACTTGCTGAAACATCTGTAATGGGATTTGATCCAAAGATGATCGTCCGCGGCTTTATAGACAAAATAGAGATTCAAAATAAAGACACTATCTCAACAATTAATACAAACAATCCGCTTGCAGAACTTGGCAAGCTGCTACGACGCAGCAACGATCAGAGATACAGATATCTTGGTGGTGCCGTTGGTGTGGTAAACTATGATGCAGTTAGACTAATTGAAGATATCCCAGATAGGCACCATGCTCCAGAACCAATAATGGAGTTTGGCATATATGATGATGGCATCATATATGACAATTTAGAAAAAAAATTATTCTACTTTTATTATACCAAAAACAGACTTGACACCATCAATATGAAAAACGATTCATTTGATAAATTTCATGTAGATAAAATAACGCCAAATATGGATTCCAAAAAATTTAACAATCTAGTTATGCGTGCCAAAAAATACATTCATGATGGAGATATATTTCAGGTGGTTCTTTCAAGAAAGTTCACATTTGAGGCCAAAGGAAACAACTTGGCATTATACAAGATATTGAGAAGAATAAACCCATCTCCTTACATGTATCACTTGAAGCATGGCAACAAATCTATAATTGGTGCATCACCCGAGATGCTGATTCGAGTCACAAATGATATGGTAGAGTCGTTTCCCATAGCTGGTACAAGAAAAGTCACTAAAAATATACAATTAAACAAAAATTTAGCAAACGAACTGTTAAATGACAAAAAAGAGATGGCCGAGCATACCATGCTCGTTGACCTAGGTAGAAATGACATTGGCAAGGTCTGCAAATATGGAACAGTCCGCCCAGAATCACTGATGCAGATAAAACAGTTCAGTCATGTTCAACATATGGTTACACACCTAGCTGGAAATTTGTATCCTAATTATGACATGTTTGATGCATTCAAAGCAGTATTTCCTGCAGGAACAGTATCTGGCGCCCCCAAGGTCCGGGCAATGGAGATAATTGACGAGTTAGAGCCAGAAGCAAGAGGCGCGTATGCAGGGGCAGTTGGCTATTTCTCATATAATGGATGCTGTGACTTTGCCATTGCAATAAGAAGCATATTCCTAGATGGAAACCAAGGATTCATCCAATCTGGTGCGGGCATTGTTGCTGATTCCATCCCTGAAAATGAGTTCAAAGAGACAGAAGCCAAAGCAGGCGCCATGATGCAGGCACTTGAGGAGATATAATGAAATTTCTAATAATTGACAACTATGACTCTTTTGTATATAATTTAGCTCAATATTTGGGGGAGCTTGGCATTGACTCCCAAGTTATACGAAATGATTTGATCACAATACCTGAAATCATACAACAAAACTATGATGGTATAATTATATCACCTGGACCTGGAACTCCAGATGATACAAAATACTTTGGCATATGTGGTGATATCATACGAGAGCTTGGTCCTACTGTGCCAATTTTGGGCGTATGCCTTGGACATCAGGGAATCATCTCTGCATTTGGTGGTGTAATTACAAATGCTGGATGTGTCATGCACGGCAAGACCAGCCAAATAAGTCATACTGGCTCTGAACTATTTCGGGGTATCAAAAACCCATTCAGGGCAACAAGATATCACAGTTTGGTGGGAGACAAGACAATAATTCCTCCAACTCTCAAAGTTATTGCAACTGCAGACGATGATGGCGAAGTAATGGCAGTAAGACATACCAAATATCTCATTGAGGGAGTCCAGTTTCATCCCGAATCCATAATGACTGAAGATGGTAAAAAGATACTAAATAATTTTGTAAATCAGGTGAAAAAATATGCTAAATAAACAACTAGACCATCTTGATCAAAGAAAGAATCTCTCATATGAAGATGTGAGTTTGGTGATGACAGAGATACTTTCAGGCAATGCATCTACTTTACAAATTGCCGAATTTCTCTCAAAGCTTGCAGACAAGGGAGAGACCGATGTCGAGTTGCTTGGAATGCTCGATAAAATGTTCGAGTTTGCCATCACTTTACAAGATCAAAATTATACTACTGCAATAGATATGTGCGGAACAGGAGGAGACAAATTAAATACATTCAATATATCAACTGCTGCCTCATTTGTAGTTGCAGCTGCAGGTGGAATTGTTGCAAAGCATGGAAATCGTTCTAGTTCTGGAATATTTGGTAGTGCCGACATATTTGAGTACTTTGGATATAATTTAGATGCAGATCCATCCAAACTAACAGAAATTTTATCTAGATACAACATTACGTTCATCTTTGCGCCAAAGTTTCATCCTGCAATAAAACATGCAAGTGCTGCTCGAAGGCAGCTATCTCGAAAAACTGCATTTAATATATTGGGTCCATTATCAAATCCTGCCCGTGTAAAAAAGCAGCTTGTCGGAGTACATTCTGTTGAATTACTAAATAGAATTCCAAACATACTACAACAGCGAGGTGCTCAAAGTATTATTGCCGTCCGTTCAGATAACGGCATGGATGAATTTTCTACTGCCGCCACAAACAGAGTATGCATATTACAAAATGGCAAAATAAAAACCGATTTAATTGATCCAGAAGATGTCAGATTACACAAATCAAAGCTAAAAGACATACAGATCAAAACCAAAGATGATGCCATTTTATCGTTTGTCAAAGTAATTAATGGCTCTGCCAATCGTACTATGATAGAGACCGTTGCACTAAATGCAGCGGCAGGATTAGTTGTTGGTGGCGTGGTTCAAGATATTCGAGAGGGAGTAGAGCTTGCACTAGATACCATAACTGGTGGAGATACAATAAAATTACTGGAGCAGTTTGTCATTGATACAGGAGATGTAGCCCGACTACGGGAGGTCATATAATGGCACACAACATATTGAAAAGACTTGTCAATAATACACAACTTGCAATTGACAACGGAGTTTATGATGTGGACTGTGATTTACAAAAATCGTCCCAAAATTTTTTAGATAAAATTAAGACAAATCGTCATAATTCGATAATTACTGAGATCAAGTTTGCATCACCATCCCTTGGTAAAATTCGTACATTGACTGATCCCGTACTGATTGCACAACAAATGATACAGGGAGGTGCAAGCGCACTATCAATACTGACTCAACCATACCTGTTTAATGGCTCACCAGAATATTTCATTAAGGTACGAACAAAAGTAGATGTGCCTTTACTAATGAAAGATATAATGATTGACAAAATACAGATTGATGCAGCACAAAAGATGGGTGCAGATTACATCCTAGTTATACAGTCATTATATGAAAAAGGCCACCTAAAAAATATCGATGATTTTATTGCATATGGACACAAGAAAGGATTAAGCATACTAGTTGAGGCCCATACACGTGATGAATTTAGAAATGCACTAAAAACAGATGCAGATATCATTGGAATCAACAACCGCAATCTTGATACTTTGGATCTACATCTAGAAACTACGGGGCATATATTGCAGGGATTTGAAAAAACGCGACCCATACTAGCTGAAAGTGGAATAAATACTCCACAAGATATTACATATCTGAAAAGATGTGGGGCTGATGCATTCTTGGTAGGTTCCAGCATAATGCAGAATGATGACATTGTAATGTGTGTAAAAGATTTGGTGCGTCAGCCTTGAAATATCCAAAGAACGGCAAATTTGGCGATTTTGGTGGCAGATACATACCAGAGACACTAGTTCCTGCAATCGAGGAATTGGAAGAAAACTATTTGAAATTCAAAGATGATAAAGAGTTTAAAAGGGAGCTAAATTACTATCTGCGATCATATGCGGGACGTCCCACACCATTATACTTTGCAGAGAATCTGACAAGAACAGTAGGAGGGGCCAAAATATACCTAAAACGGGAGGATCTACTTCATGGAGGAGCCCACAAGATAAACAACACACTGGGCCAATCACTCCTTGCAACAAAGATGAAAAAAAAGCGAATTATTGCAGAGACTGGCGCAGGTCAGCACGGAGTGGCTACTGCCATGGCGTGTGCCGCCCTCAACAAAAAGGCAGAGATATACATGGGGCACAAAGATACTGTCAGGCAACAACTGAACGTATTTCGAATGAATATGTTGGGCTCCAAGGTAAATCCGGTAAAATCCGGCTCCATGACCCTAAAAGATGCCATAAATGAGGCAATACGTGATTGGCTAACTAATGTAGAGAATACATATTATCTGCTCGGTTCTGCTGTGGGGCCGCATCCATACCCTGTAATGGTCAGAGATTTTCAGAGTGTGATTGGTGAGGAGATAAAACACCAAATGAACAAGATCAAGCAGACACCCGATTATATTGTTGCATGTGTGGGTGGTGGCTCTAATGCAATAGGCACATTTTATCCCCTGCTAAATACAGATGTCAATATGATAGGTGTGGAAGCTGCAGGTAGGGGATTAAAATCTAGATACCACTCTGCAACATTATCTACAGGACGCCCCGGTATCTTACATGGCATGATGACATATCTATTACAAGATAAAGAAGGACAAATAACTGAAACGCACAGCATCTCAGCAGGTCTTGATTATCCAGGTGTGGGACCAGAACACTCGCATCTCAAAGATATTGGACGTGTCAAATATAGTTCTGCAACAGATGTAGAGGCGGCAAACGCATTTCTGACACTTGCAAGAACAGAGGGAATAATTCCTGCATTAGAATCTTCACATGCAGTTGCAGAGGCAATCAAAATATCACAAAAACTCAAAAAATCCGAATCAGTTGTAGTGACACTGTCTGGACGCGGTGATAAGGATGTAAATGTTGTACAAAGGTACCTGGAAAAAAATGTCGCGCATTAAACAAAAGTTTGAAGAGCTTGGAGACAAAAAGCAAAAGGCGCTAGTTGCATATATCATGTCTGGGTATCCTGATGATTCAACAACAATAACTGCTGTAAATGGACTAGTTAGAGGAGGTGTAGATATAATTGAGCTTGGTTTTCCTTTCTCTGATCCATTAGCAGATGGACCAGTAATCCAAGATGCCAGTATATCATCGTTAAATCATGGTGCCAAGATACAGAAATTCTTTTCCACAGTAAGAAAGATCAGAAAGCAGACAGAGATACCACTGATTCTCATGACATATACCAATATATTATACCAAAAGGGATATGCAAAATTCATCAAAGATGCAAAAAGTGCAGGTATTGATGGTATCATATTGCCCGATATGTCTGTAGAAGAGTCTGCAGAATATCTTAAAGCTGCACGAGGTGTTGTAGATACGATATTTTTGATATCACCTAACACTGTAAAATCCCGAATATATAGAATATCTGAGGCATCAAGTGGTTTTCTCTATATGGTGGCCATATATGGGACAACAGGCATCAAAACTGGAATCAAAAGATATACAATTCGGGCAATCAAGAGGACAAAATTATACGCGAAAAGTACGATTCCGGTAGGTGTCGGATTTGGTGTATCCACCCCTGATGATGTAAAAAGATATGTTCAGGCAGGTGCAGATGCCGTGATTGTTGGAAGTGCGTTTTTGCAATTAATTAGTAAGACCCCCCATAAACAGTTAGAAGAAAAGATTTTCAGGTACGCAAAGTCGCTAAAAAAAGCTACCATACTTTAGGTGATTATCTGTAACTTTTTTGTAGAACTCCTGTAATTATATTTTTATAAACATAGATGCAAATTATGGCATAGTGAATTAGATTATTATGAATTTATCGCATCTGCATCATCATTTTCGCATATTGTTGCCACTACTTGTAGTGGCAGTGGCCGCTACCTTATTCGTTGGGTTAGATTGGCAACCAGATAACGCGGTAGCAGCATACTTGGGCAAGGCCCCGGACAGATCAAGT
>CAZIHR010000061.1:0-5241 GCA_964538885.1 uncultured Nitrosopumilaceae archaeon | reverse complement strand
GATCGTGGGGTGCGGCCACCAACCGCTGACCCGAATGGATAGATGTTCGAAATTCATTCTACCTGACACCGCAGTGTAGTGCTCCCTAGGAGACACCATGCACGAATCTGTCTAATCCTTATAAGAAAGGCATATGGATAGGCACGACCTGATCAATTACTTCCATAGTTTGGTAAAATGTTGCTGGGATCTTTATCTTTTGGTCTGTCTCATCTTCTAATTTGCTTGATCGGGGCATATGAGATTACGTTGATTGTAGTTCTCCCAACATTAGTTTTGGTAATAACACATCTCGTAAATTTGACAAAACATGAACTTCGGCATCCATTTTTAATATCTTGTTTATAAGAGGTGAAACCATACAAGAAAATTGATCTAATACATTGTCATTAGAAAATGCAACAGATGTATTCATGATTATTTCTGAACTAACTGCAGGATATGCAGCACCGTTTGCATGATGAGCTAAGCGTTTAATATTTTGTGAATTAGTGCTTGCAAGATACACAAATTCTCTGTATCGGTCATGTTTGGGGCGAAGTACTACAAATCCCGTACTACCAGTAAGTCCGTCTCTACCAATTAATGCATAAGAGTTTTTTCCAGGTCTGACAGTGCCTATTATTGTATCTCCCAATCGCAAAACTCGTTGAGCTCTACTTGGTGCATCATTCCATATGTAATGCTGTGTTGAATGAATTGTACCTAATTTGGTATTTGAAAGATCTACATATTCAATCACTTCTGGAGCTTTTGTCCGTGACCATGATTCTGGATTGAGTATGGAATAGTAAGTTAAATCCTTTATTGTCCATCCTTCTGGGATTTCACCGAACTTTGAATCCGTTAGGTTGTCAGGAAATAGGTCATAGAGATGTGCAGGCAGGCCCAGAAGTGATTTCTCACGTTTCCAGCGGCCGTCCATCTTGGCGCGGACCGGCTCAAAGTCCACAAACCACGACTTGAACAAAGCGCGGGAGATTTCTTCCAGTGTTTGATTTATGCGTCGATTTAATTCGATTTTTGAGTCCAGATCAGAAAGAATTTTCCCAATCGCTTTCTGTTCGTTATATGTAGGTACTTTTACTCGGATGTGTTTAAGTGAATTTTGTGTAAGAAGTGGCTGAGCACTTTTAATTGCGTAATTTTGTATGTTCATAGATAAAAATAAATAAAAAAGAAAATTCAAATCTGTATCACGTTTTGGAATTGTTACAATTGCGTTATCTGTAATCCAAGCCCGACTAGTTGTTTTTGACATTGAACCACAAAATGCACCTACCCTTCCAATTACAATAACGGGGAACTCGTAAAGGAACCTGTTGGTTTTTCCAATTGCTCCATTAGATCCATAAATTGGATATAAGCCATTTTCCGTTCTAAGTGAGGATTCGATAAATTTCCCATTTTTAAATTCTACTAAATTGTCAATAATAGTTTCCTTCCATTGATTGTATGTATTTTTACTATTTGTAATTTTAGTTAAAAATACTTTATGTGCTTCTACAATTTTTTTAAAACTACTACTGATCTGATTGAGGTCTATGATGTCTACAGTATATGGCAGTTCGGAATCTTCAAACGCATCTTCCAAAGTGTTTATTATTTTGTGGTCTAGCTTGGATTCACTTTCCAATGCAAGATCCAGATCAGAAGAATTCTTTGTAGTCCAAACAGCCCTGCTTCCAAACACCCACACACTTACGTCTGATGGTAGGTGTTTTCTCAGAATGTCGCATACAATCTTCCGATGAACTGGTGATATGTCAATCGGACTGGCCAAGGAATTCATTCCTCTCCTGTAGCCGTGCCAGTACATATTGAGCCTCTCTCAGAAAGTCTGGTATTATCTCAAATACTTTTTGTGCCTTTTCCTCGTTATATGTGTGGCTGGTAATATTTCGTTGTTTTTGGTAATCGCGCCACGCGGTAACATCAGATCGGACAAGATCTTTACCGAATGCTTCTCGCATGAAGTTGCTGAAAGACATGCCATCTATCTCATCTGGTCCTGTGATTGTTTTCTCCATATATCGTTTGATCATCTTTATAGAAATTGCATACGTGCATTCAAAGGCCTGTATGGCGGCGGCTCTAAGATGCCTGCGCACCAGTGGGTCACTCTTGTATGGTTCGCGGTTGTACAGGGCCAGCGCCTCTTCCATCTGAACGATTGCGGCTTCCAAAGATGTAAGATCAAGACTCATGCATCGTCACCTACAACTGTAAGTCCTAGGCTCTTTATGTTCCTGTTGATGGCTGCATCCAGCTTTTGGGCCTCTGACTGCTGCTTGCGCCACTGCGATGCCAACCGTAATATTTTTTCCTCAAATGGTTCATCATTGTCATAGGATTGAGCCTCGGTGCCGACGTAACGGCTGGGCGTAAGAACATGATTATTCCTGCGTATTTCATTCAGTGTGGCACTCTTACAAAATCCCCGCACATCGGTGTACTTTGCCTTTTTGTCTCCGCGCCATGCATGATATGTGTCGGCTATCCTGTCAATATCCGATACATCTAGTACGCGATGAGTACGATCAATCATGTGGCCCATATTGCGCGCATCGATAAACAGAATTTTGTTAGGCTTGGCAGAGCGCTGGTGGACTGCGCGGTCGCGTGATAAAAACCACAAACATGCGGGTATCTGTGTAGAATAGAAAAGCTGGCCCGGTAGCGCTACCATGCAGTCTACAAGATTCGCCTCTATCAATTTTCTGCGTATGTCGCCCTCGCCGGACTGGTTTGATGACATGGAGCCATTGGCCAGTACAAATCCTGCCTTTCCGGCGGGTGACAAGTGATAGATCATGTGCTGCACCCATGCAAAGTTGGCATTATCCTTTGGAGGACTTCCATACTTCCAGCGCATGTCTTCTTGTAGGCGCTCACCACCCCACTTGGAAACATTGAAAGGGGGATTGGCCAGGATAAAGTCTGCCTTTAGATCAGGATGCTGATCGTCGTGAAAGCTGTTACCGTACCTCACATCCCCCCAGATTCCGCGTATTGCTAAGTTCATTTTAGCCAGCCTCCACGTGGTGTGATTGGATTCCTGACCGTATACACGAATTGTCTCACGAGCCCTGCCGCCGTTTCCATTGCATGTGGCATGATTGTGTATGAACTCTTTTGACTGGATGAACATCCCCGCCGAGCCGCAACATGGATCGTAAACCTTGCCGTCATAGGGCTCTAGCATCTCCACCATCAGCCGTACCACGCTACGCGGAGTATAGAACTCGCCACCCTTCTTGCCCTCACTGCTTGCAAACTGAGACAAAAAATACTCGTAGATGCGCCCGAGTACGTCCTCATAGCGTGACTCTTCATCCCCTATTGGAATGTTGCTGATCCTGTCAACAAGCTGCCCAAGTGCGGATTTGTCCACTCTGAGGCTGCCGTATGTTTTTGGCAACACATCCTTGAGTGTGGCATTCTCCCGTTCGATGGAATCCATCGCGTCATCTATAATCTTTCCAATGGAAGGGCTGCGGGCTTGGGACATGATATTCTGCCAACGCGCACTCTCGGGAACCCAGAAGATATTCTCTGATGTATATTCGTCCCTGTCCTCCGGATCACCGTATTTAGAGGATTTTATCTTGGCATGTTGCTCCATAAACGAATCTGAGATATACTTTAGAAATATGAGTCCCAAGACCACGTGCTTGTATTCAGCTGCATCCATGTTGTTTCGCAGGCTGTTTGCCATCTGCCACTGTTCTTTCTCAAAGACGTAACTGTCTTGTTCGGTAGGCGCTGTGGTACTTTCTTGCAGTTTCACGCGCCCCTTTTTGTTCTGAAGCCTTTGCTCATCTACATTCCTGCCAAATGATCTGCGTTGTGCACTCATGGCAGATTTTCCCCATGACTGACATTGTCAGGTGCAATCGTGTAAACAGACGAGTAATAATCTGATATTGCTTTGGTCTGTCTACAACCTTCCACAGATTCCGTACAATCTGATAGGTGTGACTTGTTTTTGATCCGCTGGTGCCTCAATCGGATCTGCCTCCGGACGTCTTGCCAAGCGTACCTCCATATACACTGGCTTTGTCCCGCAGCCGGGCCGCCTTCTTTACCATGTGCTTCTTGTGAAGATGTTCGGGCAACATAGGCAACAACTCATCGACTGATTCAAGATAGTGTTCCGCCCGTTCCCACGCGTACTCAAGCGCCTTGACCACATTCTCCTGGTTGGCCTTCTCTGGATTGTTCTTGGGACTGATGTACATGGACTCTTTACCTGCCTGAAAATATAGGTACTTTCTGCCTTTGGAGATCTTGGTGGTGAATGTCATTATCATACTGTATGATATGTGTTTCTTATAACTGAATTGAGCGCTATCATATATAATGACATCTTTATAAGGCGGGGTATCATATAGTATGATATCTTGAAGATCGATACGCTGGGACAGATGTATGGTGATTGCAGCGATGGATTGCTTGAAACTATAATGCCGAGTACCGACATGACAGAATCATGTGAAGTTACCGAGAGGTTGACCGATATGGGAAAAAACCGACTCTCAACTAACGACAACGACACTGCCAAGACAACTACAACAACCAAACGTGCAAGACTTTTTGCCAATCCAGACATCAAGAGATGGTATGACAACCTAGCATGAGGGAGCCGACTCACTGTAGAAGGGAGGCTTGGAAAGTTCTGTGAGACTCGCCAGATGACTCCAGAGCTGGCAGACTTAACCATGAGGGA
This sequence comes from uncultured Nitrosopumilaceae archaeon, assembly GCA_964538885.1. Lineage (GTDB taxonomy): Archaea > Thermoproteota > Nitrososphaeria > Nitrososphaerales > Nitrosopumilaceae > JAPOPJ01. The sequence continues at coordinate 512 of CAZIHR010000061.1, read as the reverse complement.
TCTGAGTGCCGCCACCGATCTGATCGAGGACCACATCACTGCAATGGAGTCCAAGGTGCAGTCTCTTGGATACATTGGGGGGCAGATCAAGACCGTAAAGTCTTGGCTGCTCCATTTTGATGTTGAAATCAGACGAAAGATGAAGGTGGCATTATCCACCTTTACGCCCACACACCTTCATTTCCTGTGCTATCTCGCCTGTACTCCTGCCAAGTTCCTTCTGCCGTATGATGTATTTCACCTTGATGGGATCAAGCTTTGCCATGATTCTGTGTTGCTTTCCCCTATTCCAAACGTATCGTTTGCCTAGATTACGTCTTAAATAGCGAACTGATTTCAGGACTATAGAGATATGTGACGGCGCTAACCCGTGGTACAACATCCAATATTTGAGTAGATTCAAGTCAGACGAATTTGATAAATTAAAGAGAAGATATTGTACCACTCCGCTATATTGAATGCATAAATAACAATATGTCATTTTTCGGTTGTGAGCGGCAAAGATCAATCCG
>CAZIHR010000060.1:0-11116 GCA_964538885.1 uncultured Nitrosopumilaceae archaeon | reverse complement strand
GATCGTGGGGTGCGGCCACCAACCGCTGACCCGAATGGATAGATGTTCGAAATTCATTCTACCTGACACCGCAGTGTAGTGCTCCCTAGGAGACACCATGCACGAATCTGTCTAATCCTTATAAGAAAGGCATATGGATAGTATGATAAAGTAGGCCTTACGTCATACATATAGTGCGAACAAATTTAAGAAATTCTCCACAACTACATTCATGGAGCGTTATATGGTTCACCTAAAAAATAATGGACATCTTCCAAAAGATTCCCGAAAGCTGGTTCACAAAGCAAGAGATCTGTGTTCAGATATGCAGGCATCTGTAAGAGTTGCTCGAGTGGCAAGCGAGTTTGTGGAATTTGATGTAGGTGTGGAGGCAAATGACTTGGACATGTTGATTGAGAAGCTGAATCCAATCGGGGGGCTTTTAAATGCCAGACATGTAATTGAGGAAAATATAAGTAAAGAAGACGGCATCAAAGATGGAATATTTTACTTTAACAGTGAACGGTTCTGGGAATGCCACGAAGCATTTGAAGGTGTGTGGAACAAATGTTTTGGTAGGGAAAAGGATTTAGTTCAAGGTATTATTTTGCTGGCAGTAGCATTTGCACACGGTCAAAAGGACGATGAAGATATAGGAATCAACATGTTAGCACGCGCTCTGGAAAAACTAGGAGATTCACCTGCAACATACAATGGTATCAACGTAGATATGATTCGAAAGAAAAGTGTGGAGATGCAAAAAAGTGGGATGTTAACTAGGTTCAAGATTTAATCATATTTAGCGCGGTAGTTATCACGTCTGCACCGTGAATCAATCCAATACTTCCATTTTTTGCCTGAGCTTCTGTCATCCTGACAGTTGTATCGTTTTGGACATGTTTGCCAGAAATCAGGACAGGTACAGGATCATCACTGTGTCCTTTATTGATACAGGGTGTAGAGTGATCTGCAGATATCACAACCGCGGTTCTATCAAAATCTATGTGGTTCAATAGTGTTTCAAAGAATCTGTGGTCTATCTCTTCAATGTTTTTCATTTTTCCTATTGCATCCCCGTCGTGACCAAACTCATCGGGGCCTTTGAGATGTACATAAATTGCGTTTTCAGTCTCCATTGCCTTTGCCGCAACTTTTGCCTTTTCCTCGTAATCTGTCAAACCGCCAGCTTCGAATGCCTTCATTTTTAACACTTGGGAAATTCCCTGCTCCACAGGCATGTCAACTATACAGGAAAAGTTCATCAGATATTTTTGGTTAATTGGTATCACGTTGGGACGATGATTTCCTGCATCCCTGAGCAATATGCAATTAAGCTGCTTTTTGCCTTGTTCCTTGCGTCTGTGATTTACATGGCTGTCTCTCATTATTTTGATGGTCTGTTCGTTGAATTCATTTACAAGTGCAGATGTAAATTTAGCATTAAGATCTTCTGTCAGTGGAAGGCATTTTTCGATTTTCAGATAGTCACCCACGGCCTTTGCAACACCCATCCCACCCATATTGCTGTATGCAGGGTCAGTGTTGGTTATTTTTGAAGATAGCAAGCTAGATTCTGAGCGTATTCGGACTGTAACACGGTGCCCTATGGTAGGTGCAACCACAACTGACGTATCAGGATTTGAAAATTGGATCTTTTCTTCAATCTCTCGGGCAACGTATAGTGCATCATCTCGTTCGATGTGCCTACCAGCTCTGCGGTCAATAATCACACCATCATCATTTAGTGTGGCAAAGTTTCCACGTAATGCAAGATCTCCATCTCTGAAATCGGTGCCTGTCCCTATCGCCTCAATAACTCCCCTACCGGCATAGTCGGCATGATTGAACTTGTAACCCAACATATTAAATACAGCAATATCTGATTCTGGTGCAATTCCTCTTCCCACAGATATCACCAGGCCTGTTGAGCCACGTCTTGTTAGTCCATCAAGTGATGGTGTGTTTGCCGCATCAAGAGGTGTTTTTCCATTTAGGTCAGGATGTGGGAGATCACCTACTCCATCCAAAAGCACGTAGATCATATGAATGTCTGAATTGTTCGATTCCACAATACCCGCACTCTAGAATTTTGTTGCTATACTTTAAAGCTTGCACAGTTGGATTTTTCTGTAAAAGGGACAAGTATGATGATTAATTTTCTATAGCATTTATCGTGGTAAAATTTTCACATATTATACACGTCATATGACCATATCTGATGAAACTGGTGTCTTTTTTTGTACAAGAACTGATTCTCGAAAACATTTTAACACGCAAATGTTGCCAAAATGTGTCATGGGCGATATGCGCAAGGATTATGTTTCTGAACGTTTTATGATAACAAGTAAAAAAAATGAGAAGGAAGTAGATCCAAAAAAATCACCATATGCACCTGGAAATGAATTCATGACAAATCCTTCAGTACTCTCACTTGTTGCAAGAGACGGTATGCTGCAGAGACTTCAAGATAGTGAAGATGAGCACATTAGTGGATGGTCGATCCGCGTGTTTGAGAGTAAAAATCCCGCTGTATCAATCAAGACAGAGAACACTTACAGTGACAGGCCCCGTTACAGTGAGCCTGCATACGGCTATCATTATATAGTGGTGGCATCTCCAAACAAAAATGACACCTTTGCAACAATTGATGCAGAGCAGTGGTCAAACGTACTAGTAGTTATTCAAGACAGATTGCGCTGGCTTTATGCCCAAAAGGGGGTAACTTATGTCACCATATATGCCGATCAGGGCGAATTAGCAGGCAATAAAAACCCCCATCCACACCTAAATATTGTCACATTCTCCACAATACCACCAGTCATAGAGGAAGAGGCAGAATCAGCACACAGAATACTAAATGAAAAGGGCGTATGTCCGATGTGTCATACTATAAATGACGAGATCAGCGGACCTAGACAGATCTTAAAGACAGAGGGCTTTATTGCATTCTGCCCTTGGTCGTCAGCATACCCATACGAGTTCTGGGTCACTCCAAAAAAACATATCACCAGCTTTGCAAAAATCACTCAAAAAGAGATCAACGACTTGTCACTGATATTGAGGGCCACTTTAGGCGGACTGGTAAAATCTGTCAAGAATGTATCATACAACTTGGTCTTTCATTTATCTCCAGAAAAGAAAAACAGCAGACAAATACACTGGCATGTGGAGATATATCCCATAACAAAACCATGGTCAGGTTTGGAGCGAGGCTATGGTATCTTTCTCAACGATATCTCCCCAGAACTTGCGGCAGAAAAACTTGGTGTTGCGTGTAGAAAGGAGCTAGCAAGTTTGGTCGGCATTGAATAAATCTAAAATGTGATGCCAAAATCACATACACGTGTACAACTTTTTATGGATTAATCACGGCACGACCGATAATTTTTCGTGCCTTGAGATCTTGTAGTGCAGAATTTGCATCATCCAGTGAATAATGCCTAGATACAATTGGGTCAATTACACCATTCTTTGCAAGTTCAAGCAGTTCCACCATATCAGCATAGTTTCCAGTATATGCTCCTTGTATGGTGAGTGACTTTAGAGGTATGGTGACAAGCGAGATATCCAAAGAGCCTCCAAAAAGACCAACTAGTACCAGATTTCCGCGCTTGCGCAGAACAGAGAATCCAATATTTGCAGTCTGTGGCGCATTTACAAAGTCAATCACACTGTCTGCACCATTGCCGTTGCAGGTGGAGATTATTTTCTGGACGACATCATCATGGCTCTTGTTGCTAGTATTTATCACAAAGTCAGCTCCCATATCTTTTGCAGTCTTGAGTTTTTGATCATCCAAATCAACGCAGATTACTTTGGCAGTGGTGATTGCTTTGGCAACTTGTACACCCATAAGTCCCAGACCACCAGCACCCACAATTACTAGAAATTCAGGAGAGTTGGTATTTGCCTTTTTCACAGCAGAATATGCAGTAAGACCAGAACATGCCAATGATGCGGCACTCTCAAGATCAATACCAGAGACCTTGGCCAGATATTTATAATGTGGAACAAGCACATAGTCAGAATATCCACCATCCTGAAAGATGCCCAAAGACTTGGGGGAATCACACAGATTCTCATTTTTTGCATCACATGCAGGACAATTACCGCATCCAAGCCAAGGATAAACCAATACAGGATCCCCCACAGATATGCCAGTTACATCACTGCCAATCTGCTCAACGGTACCTACAATCTCATGTCCAGGAGTTACAGGATACTTTACGCCACGATCTGTAACTTTCATGAATTGGCCCGATCCTAGGTCGTAGCCGCCCTCCCACAAATGCAAGTCACTATGACACACACCTACTGCTTTTACTTTAATGAGAACTTGAGAGTTATCAGGGCTAGGTGTGGTAGATTCAGAGATCACCAATGGCTCGTTGGGTCCCACAATACGTGCAGATTTCATGGATTACAAAATTTTCGGGAACAATATAAGAGTTGACTGGATGTGATGAAAAAATAGAGCCTTTAGATATTATAAAATGACATACTAGGTCACATATGAGTAAAGAGCATGCAGGAGACATTTCCAAGGCACCCATAAATATTCTGTTTAATCCAACATCCACTACAAAAAAAGACGTATGGGGAATAGATTTAGTTCAAATACTAAATCTCCTAATAAGCATACTAGAAAAAAATGAAAAGAAAGATCTCAAAGTTGCAGGCATGGCGGCACTCTCATCATCACTGATTTATAGAATGAAAGTAGAGAGCATCTTTGCTCTACAACAGGCCGCAATGGAGAAAAAACCGCTAAAACAAAGAACGGATGTTGACATTAAGTTGATTGACATGCCATACAGGCATGAATCTACCTATCCCGTCTCACTTGATGATTTAATGGACATGTTACAGAACTTGATTGGTACTATAGCAAATCCAAAATCAAGAGGAAGAGGTCCAAATATAGAACCAATCGAGCCACCCAGATTTGAAGAATATTTTATTTCACTTGAGAGTATAATTAGCAGATATGAAGATATGATAATGCATAAAATTGCAGAGTCCGGATTTGGCATGCTATATGATATAATTAGGGAACTGGATCAGGCAGATTCCATAAGATGTTTCTTTGCGATACTGTTTCTGGCGCGGGATGAAAAGATCGAGATCGAGCAGATGGGAGATGACATCAAAATTACACAGATAAAAGATAGATGATTAAAATATGAGCAAGGTAAATTTTGAAATTTTCTGGGTGAATGAATAATTGGCAAAGATTGACGACATTAAAGAGGCAACTGCACGAATAGAAGCGGCTCTATATTCTGCAGGTAGACCTCTAAAGATTGAAGAGTTGGTAAGAGCATCAGGTACAGAATCTAGAATCAAAACTAGTGAAATTCTTGGCAGCATAATGAAAAAGGCAAAGTCTGCATTCAAGGCAATAGAGATAGTTATGCTTCCTGATGGCTCTTATGTGTTACAGCTAAGGCCAGAATACAGTTCCACAGTACGAAGATATGCATCGAGGCCAATTCTGCCCAATGCCACACTAAAGACATTATCATATATTGCATATCAGCAGCCAATCTCATCAAAACAGCTTGTAGAGACAAGAGGTTCGGGCGTATATGCACATCTAAAAGAGTTACATCGGTTGGATTTTATCAGTCATCAAAATGTCGGGAGACTAAAGATTTACAGCACCACTGAAAAGTTCCAAAGGTACTTTGGAATTCAGGGAGATGTTGACAATCTCAAACAACGACTATTTTCCAAGGTTCGAAAAACTGCAACTGCTAGCTCAGATATGCGGATTAAATCGTGATAATTTAAGAGTCAAGTGTGATCCACTTGCCATCGCTGATGGTCCACAGTGTATACTCTGTAGAGGCAAGATCTCCTGCATTGTTAAGCATTGTTGAACCAACTGCGCCGGTGTGGTCTGCTGCAACAGATAGAAGATTGCTTTTGATCATTTCAGTATCTGTGCTCTGGGCTGCATCTATTGCCAGTCCAGCAAGCCACACTGCATCATATGAGGTGTAAGCATAGACGTTAGGAGTTCTTCCAAGCTCAGACAGCAGATAATCGCTTATACGTTGAGATATTGGATTTGAGGCACCGGCAAATTGTACGGTGGTAAATTCAACGGTCGTTGCAAATTCCAAACCCACAGGATCATCTATGATGCTTGTCTCCTTGGTGCTTCCATCAGAGCCAAACCACTTTACATCATCTAGTATATCATATTGTGATGCTTGCTGCATGAATTGTAGTGTCTCTGCAAATGAGATCACAAGTACGCCGACCTTGTCTGCACCATACTGGTCAACATAGTTGCTGACACGATCAGCAAGTAATGATGCAGATGGTCCAAATTCAGGAGTCTCAGGATTATACCTAATGCCTTCATCCATCACGCCACCTGCCTCTGTAAATGATCTTGCAGTTGCTTCCTGAAGACCATCACCCCATGTATCACCTCTCCATACTGGAACCAATACTTGAATACCACTAGACTGTACCATGGTAGATATTGCAGGTCCTTGGTTGTTGTCGTCAGGTACAGTTCTAAAGACATTATCTTCTAATGCCAATGCAGGTGCCGTACTACAGCAGCTGATCAGTATCATGTTGTTGGAGTGTATATAACCTAATGAATTACGAACACTTGCACTAGTTGCAGGGCCCACCACTACATTAACATTCTTTGAGTTAAGGGATGTAATTTTTTCTAGTGCAATTACTGGGTTTGTCTGCGAGTCTTCAACTATACCGTTGAGCTGCCACATTCTGCCGTTATCAATTAGATATTGATTAAAGTCATCTACTGCAAGCAGTGCAGCCGTCTTGCGATCCTCACCATGGCTGGCAAGATCGCCTGTCAGTGGGAAGAGCAGTCCTATATCTACCGTGCCATCGAGCCCCATCATGGGAGGTTGAGGATCCATCATTGAATTCATCGCAGAATCGTTCAAATTCATTAGAACGGAGACAATTACTGCTACGGCAATTATTGGTATAATTATGTAAAGTTTTCTCACAGTACGCGTGTAGAAGTAGTTATATTAATACCATGACGTTTGGTCAGATTATCTCAGTGTGTCAGATTCCGTGTTTGGCGTATGTGATTCGTATTTTAAGATAAACATATGGTTAAATTAAAGCAATACGCAAATTATATTGTGAAAAAATCAGTAGAAAACTTGGCTACAAGTAAGATAACAGGAGGCAGACGACACCCACTCAGAATTAGGAGAAAGTATGAAATTGACAGATACCCCAACGAGGCAGTAACCGGGGCACAAATTACAATCACGAGAAATACTAGAGGCAAGAACAAAAAGACTGCACTAAAAACGATTGATTTTGTCAATTTGGCCATGAGTGATACAAAGGTAAAAAAGACCAAAATCATCAAGGTTTTAGAGAATGCAACAAACAACGACTATCAAAGAAGAGGAATCATCACGAAAGGCGCCATACTAGAAACACATGAAGGTAAATGCAGAATAGTCTCCAGACCAGGACAGACAGGCATAGTTAACGCAATTTTAACAAAGTGATCATATGAAAGATTACGAACATGTCGTAATCTGGCTTGACTACTTTAACAAGACACTACCCAAATCCAAGGGGCGCAGACTGAACAAGGAAAAGTGCATCTTTGATCCATCATTAAAAGAGCTTAAAGAGGCCGCACAATCAGCTGGATTCAACATTACAGAAACAAATGAAAAGGTCAGATATCCAAAAAGAGCCTATGTAAGATCAGGGTATATTGTCTTGCCAAAAGGATCCCCCAAGACAAAAATGCTTGACAGCATTTCAGAAAAACTGGCTGCAAAAAGGTCTAAACAATCAAAGTGATGATAAATCTAGCTCTTATGTAAAGTAAAATTGACAGAACCATATGTTTGTAACGAGATCAAAGAGTCTGTAATTGCAGGAGGTAGGCGAAATAATGCACCTTGCCAGTAGTGGCAGAGTGATCATTCAGTTGAATGACAAGTTGGCTGAGGGTCAAGTTCTCTGTGACAAAAAAGGCACAAAGGTTGCAAAGGTAGTGGAACTGATTGGCCCAACAGAACGGCCATTTGCATCAGCTGCACCACTAACAAACAACGTCAAAAAATACATTGGTAGTAATGTTTTCGCAACAAAACTATCTCCCACAAGAACAAATAAGAAGAGTGTGAGAAAAAAATGAACATACTAGAAGATCAATGCTGTCCTGAGTGTAATGCAACGCTAGTAGATGACATTCAGAACGGCGAAAGAATCTGCTCTGGTTGCGGCGTAGTAGTTGTGGATCAGATTGCAGATTACGGTCCAGAAACAAAAAATACGAATCTCGAAGACAAGATGAAGCTTGCAAGAGCAACAGGTCACACCACATATTCCCAACATGATCTTGGGATAGCTACTGAGATATCAATCAGCACAAAAGACTTTAGCGGAAAAACGATCGACCGCCAAGTTGCAAATCAGATGAACAGCCTGAGAAAGTGGCAACAACGAGTACGTGTTTCCTCATCAAGGGACAGAAGACTGGCCAACGTCCTCTCAAAGATGGGCGAGGCATGCAATGGTATGAAGCTGTCAAAAAATGTGCTAGAGACTGCATCCATGATATATAGAAATCTAGATGGACATGTTGACGTGAAGGGAAAGTCAGTAGTGAGTATTGCTACTGCAACCATTTACATGGCATGTAAGCAATGCGAGGTGGTCAGATCCCTAGAAGAGATATGTAGCAAAATGTGTGCTCCAAAAGATGTTAAAGCAAAGACGAAACTTGCAGCAAAATACTACAGAGTCATGGTTATGGAGATGGGACAGATATCTGTACCAATAGTAACCATGGACAAGTACATCTCAAAGATAGCAAACATGACAAATACCGAAGTTAGAGTGGAGAGACTTGCTTTGGAGATTGCAGAAAAGACAACAGACAGTGATATCGTGGATGGAAAAACACCAAATGGTGTTGCAGCGGCATACCTGTATGTGGCATCGGTTCTGATGGGACAAAACGTCTTACAGAGGGATGTCTCAAGTATTGCGGGAGTGACCGAGGTTACAATCAGGAATAGGTGTAAAGAGATTCTTACAAAGTACAAGCTCAAAATTACTTTGAGACCATCTCTGGCCAAACAATAATTCCCCACATTTTTTTATTTTTATCTTTATTTTAATACAGAAAAACAATTAAGTATGCAGAATAAATTCTACAAAGTATGAGTTATGCAAGGCCAGATGTTTTAGTAGATACAGAATGGGTATCTGAGAATCCCCCAAATAGTATCAGGAAGATTGTTGAGGTCGACTATGATCCTGTCAATGGCTACCAAAGAGGCCACATAAGAGATGCCAGTCTAATATGGTGGAAGCGAGATATCAATGATCCCATAACTAGAGATATAATTGAAAAAAGAAAGTTTGAGGAGTTGATGGCCAAGAATGGAATTACTGATGAGACAGAAGTAATACTGTATGGAGATTTCAACAATTGGTTTGCCGCATTTGTTTTTTGGGTCTTCAAGTATTATGGGCACAAAGATGTCAAGATCATGAATGGGGGTAGGAAAAAATGGGAGTTGGAGGAAAGAGAATACGTCACAGAGGAGCCTCAGATTCCAGAGTCCACCTATAACGCCCAACCACCAGACGAGGGATTGCGGGCATACTTGTTTGATGTAAGTAGGGCGTTAAATAAAGATGACACAGTAATGGTAGATGTTCGATCTCCAAAAGAGTTCTCTGGAGAGATAACAGCGCCGCCGGAATATCCTACTGAACACGCCCAACGCGGAGGTCACATTCCTAGTGCAAACAACATACCTTGGGCCACCGCTGTAAATGATGCAGACGGTACATTCAAGACAGTCGAAGAACTTCGAGAAAATTACGAACCAAAAGGTGTCACACCAGACAAGGACGTAATATGTTACTGTAGAATAGGAGAACGATCATCACACAGTTGGTTTGTGTTAAAATATCTTCTTGGATATCCCAAAGTCAGAAACTATGATGGTTCATGGACCGAGTGGGGAAACATGATTGGGAACCCCGTGGAAAAGTAAATTGCCAGAACTACACATACTACAAGAAAGTACATTTTATTTAATTAGAGAGAATAAATGCGACATCATCCTAGAAGACAAGACAAAGGTTGGTCTGACAGTATGCAGCAAAGTTAGCAAAGAATCAGGCATTGGTGAAGAAATTGGTACAATTCACGATAAAGATGGAGTTGGTCACCCCATAACAATACGTTGGTTTTTTACAAAGAAAAAATTTGAGCTGAGTTACGTTCTAGAGCGCGCCCAAGTACTAGAAAAAAAATATTTGGAACTGCGTGAGATGACATGTCCCGGAGATATCTGACGGCATCACCGTGAATGATTTGCAAGTTTGTGTATATACACGCATTGCCGACACATATGATAGATCGCATCATATCATCTGCTAGACATGTAAAATACATTGGAGAAGCTTGCCCATCTTGTAGATGATATGATATAACTGTGGGTTGTTTGCCAAGCTGATTGGTTTTGTTTCTCAGCAATTCAAATCTTGCTAGGGTCTTTCATAATTGAACTGTTTGTATTTTTGCTGAGTTATCCTAATTTGGGGCACAAATGGGTTAACTGGGATTGCCGGACTTGTTTCTTTTTGGAGTTTTGAACTTGTTGGATTCGGAAAGATTATTCATACTGGTCATGTCTTTTGTTCATGCTTATCTGGCACATGCAGTGAAATAAGGGTTTTAGAAGTATCTTCTAGTTTTCTTGATCTGGACGTATGAGATTACTCTAGCTGTCATCCGTTTCTTAACATTGGAACCTCAATTACACAATAGAAGCGATCCCCAATTACACACCGTGTCTATACTGACATGTCATTCAACTGAATTTCTAACTAGGCTGTCTTCCACAAAATTCTGTTATTGACCAACCCACACACAATATCATTAATTGTGTCATACATTTTGAGTGGATTCCTATACATGTCTCGCATAATTCGCCATCTTTTGACTTTTCGTATGGCATGCTCCACATAGATTCGTATTTTTGAATGTATCTTGTTGTATTCCTTTTGTTCTGCGGTGATCTTTTGCCCCTTTTCCTTCTTGAATGGTGTAAGCATCATGGTACCGGGTACATCCAGTATA
>CAZIHR010000059.1:0-2823 GCA_964538885.1 uncultured Nitrosopumilaceae archaeon | reverse complement strand
AAATTACTGTCAAGCTGCCACACAAAAAACCCAAAGGTGGAGAGCTCTCTGCCGCCAAAAAGGCGCAAAACAAGGCACGCTCTCAAAAGCGAATTTCAGTCGAGCATGTATTTGCACATGTAAAAAATTGGAAGCTCATATCCGGAATATATGAGGGTACTGCAGAGGAGTTCAACATGGAATTTAATGGAATATGCGGCCTGTACAACAAGCGGAAGATGTGGCGGAATGACACCTATAATCGTTGGAAAAAGAAAATAATGAATTAAGAGCAATACATTTGAAAATTATTTTGATGCGCAAGACTGCGCACAATTTTTTATTTTGACAGCTTTGAATCACATAATATGGTGTAATTGTACATTAGACTTTGCACCTGTGCTATCTATGTCTTTGATTGCGCAAATTTTTTAGTCGATTACGCATAATCTCTAAGCTCTAATGAGTTAAATTCCACGAAAAGCTCAGGGCTAAACTTGATAACCGAAACACATCAAGGTGTACGAAACGTATCTACACCGGATAGCTCTATTGTTCCAGTACAAGGGTCAACAAAATTTGAAAATTTGGCAGGATCACTTATTGTTCTAATTGCCGCAAATACACGTATGCGCGCATGTGGAAATGCATCTTTAATTTTGTCTGCCGCACCACTAACCGTGGCACCCCGCGTTATAATATCATCCACAAGAACAATATCATTTGCATCAATCAATGGCTTTGCCTCCATTGATTTATAATGTTGATGTGCCTTTGGTCTGTCCGTTGCCAAAGCTGTAGATGATCTTGGCAGTGAAATTTTCCGAATGAGGCATTCTTTACTGATGCCTAGACCTTCGCGTTCCAATGCTGCCGTTAAACGCTGTGGAACCCAAAGCCCATTCCTTGGTAATTTGGAACTCTTGGGAATTGGAATCAATATATTAGAGTTGTTGAAATAGTCTGAGAAAGGATAATTTGCAAGTCCTTTCTTGATGTCAAGTGCAATAACCGACGACATTGGCATTCCTGATGACGCGACAGCATCATTTTTGAGGTTTCTCATCAAGGTTCTAGATTTGTGGTGTTCTGGTAGATCACCGCGTGGAGTGTAGGCAAATAGTGAACCAAACTTAATTTTCATCAAAGTCATTAGACAATTTTGGGCATTCTGATATGGGATGGAATGTTTTCTAGAATGTCATCCAGATCCACTAATGTCATTGCTCCATATTCGACCATTTTTTTCGGCCACTCCAGTCTCTCATTTTTCATTATTCTTTCAGAGATGAATAATGACCTGCCTATTCTGAGACTCTCCCAGCCTTGATGCAGCGACCCGCTAGACTCTCCAGCATCTACAATTATACTTGCATCCGAGATTATCGCCATTGTCCTATTTCGTAGCACAAAGTCTCTAGGAGTTGTGTTATGTTCTGTTGGATATTGGGATATTGCTAGATGGTCTTTTATGATTTTATGGTAGAGATCGATGTTTTCCTTTGGATATGTACGGTTTAATGGAGTTCCCAAAACTGCTATGGTTCTACCACCACAGTTTATGGCAGTTTCGTGCGACACTGTGTCAATTCCCCGTGCAAGCCCACTCACAACTATCGTGTTATTAGTTGTGAGGAATTCAGTGATTTTTCTAGCTTCATCGAGTCCATCCTTTGATGCTTCTCTGGAACCTATTACAGCGACCCTTGGTTGCGGCAAAGGAATTTCCATAGAACCAATACAAAATACTCCATCTGTTGGAGAAAACTTTGATTCTACATCATTAAGTGAGTGTCCTAACAAATCATCCATTGTCATATGTACGCTATCATTCATTAGTGTGACCCTCAATTATTATGCCCATTATATTATTTTAATGACTATGTCAGTTAACCCAAATGTGCCTCAAATTAGAATAACCCAGTAAAAATGCACCTATGTTAACCATCCCGCCGTTTTACAGTTAAGCGAAATGTGCTTCATTTTGGGCAAATTACCTCAACCGAAACAGATCAATTAGGAAAATACTGACAAGATTTGATTTGTCGAGAAACAAAACTAATCAGGGCCGTGAACTGTTAAACAACCCGCATCTATATCGGGATGTTGCCTACAACATGAACAGGTTTGGCAAGCATGTCCGCATGTCCCCCAGATACAACGCAATATTTGACACAGAGCATCTGACAGACGGAATGATACAAGCCGCAATATATAACCGCAATGTGGGCGGATGCGCTAACAGCAAGAAGGTCGTACATGGCAACGCCGTGCCAACAGACAGGTGGTATGCCTCCAAACTCAAGAGTTCAGATCCTAAAACCATACAGAATGCGTTTGATAATCAAGTAAAGAACCAGATTGTGGCACTGCGGCCAGTCAAGCGAATGCCTAAAAGACCAGTCCTTGCAATAGACATGCATCTAATAGAGTATGGCAAAAAGCTAGACGAAAACATGACGCGCTCCAAATACGAAAACGGCACCAAATACTTTGAGCGATACGTCACGATATAATGTGTAGACAAGACTGTATCGTTGAATCTTGCTGTATTTCACATGAAGATGGGCGATTCCGTGCCTGATTTCCTTGAAAAAACACTAACTAATATACAAAATCTGGGAATTGAACCGGGGCTGATACTTGTTGACAGGGAATTCTTTTCTGTGGATTGCATCAAAACTCTGGATAAGCGCGGCGTGACATGTATGATGCCGTGTAGAAACACGCACAATGTCATTGCTGCGTTGCGCGAGTTTGCGCGCAATGCAAGAATGGATATATCCACAGTTGAGATGGAGGGTCAAACTGGTTCCGCAGAATACTGGATGAAGATAGAAAAAT
>CAZIHR010000058.1:0-2273 GCA_964538885.1 uncultured Nitrosopumilaceae archaeon | reverse complement strand
TCGACATCGAGTACTAGTCGATGTATGGTGTTGTGTATCATAACCAATACCCTCTACATCACTTTTTGACACGCAAAGTGGAATCGTCATGACAACCTGCTCAAAATAGGACGCAGAACGGCCGTGCTAGGATGCCGTCTTGGACGCACCGTCAGGCGTCAGCGGCGATTAGACTGCAAGCGTTAGTTCCAAGTGCCCGATCCAAGCATGTTGCGGCAATTATCGGATCTTTATTCCGAGTACTATGCATTATCCTCTGCTACCAAACGCTCAAGGTGTTCTCTGCATTCTCTGTTGGGTGGACGGCTACTGCATGAGAGCACGTTGTGCACGTCTTCCATCTTTACAATGTCGTCTTTGTACATGCTTATGATAAATTCAGACGTGTCCATTCTACTCTCACAAATACGGTTGGGTCCAATACCGACAAATTCCAACGCAGCGGCATCGTTGGATACGTATATGCGCCGTCGTTGGATACGTATATGCGCCGTCGCTTCCGACGTCTTTGCTCACAGACTATGGCCGTGATGATTGCCCTCTCCCCATAATCCAAAGAGTATAGATTTGGTATGAACGCTGCGCGTTTCTGAGGTCCGCGATCTGTTACAATCCTTGCAAGTCGGCGTTTGAGGTTGCGATCTCTGATCTCGTTGAACACCTCTTGCACTATGACAATCTTCACTTTGCGTAGACGCTTGATTAAACCATATGCTTCTAGATCAAGTACACTTGATGTGTCCATGTAATAGTGTGGTATTGCCATTCTGATTCGACTAGAATTCTGGTCTTTTCGTGGGGATTATTACTTTGGTGTGCACCAACGGCGAGTAGGGCTCTATGCCGCCGTCCCGCAGATGACTCTCAAAGTCGTCACGGCCCAGACCTGATATGGTCGCGGCCAAGGCAAACGACACTGAGCCTTTGAGGTACATGGCCGTGGCCTCCTCTACTCTCCACGATTCAAAATCGTCTACAATCTCGCTGTGTTTTGCCATTTCGGGAAACAACGCATACGAGTAGACGATCATCTGGCGATACTCCAAATTATTCAACACGGACTTTATTGCCTGCAACTCAAGCAACATGTTGTTTTCACACTTGTCAGGATCCATCTTCTCTTTTCCTTTGTCTGTTATGTGTATTGGACCATCTCCGTTGGGGTGATTTGTACAAATCAGACCATCTTGTGAACATCTAGTTACAGACTCTTCTAATGTTGGGGAGTACATGCCATACTTGTATGACTTGAAGCCAAATCGATTGTCGGCGTGCGATTTTGACGCAATGTACATGATCTTCTGCAGCCATGTCTTTCCCTTTATCGAACTGTCGGGCACTTTTCCCGGGTCTGCATCCCTCATGGCTACTACTGCCAGCACGTACTGATCCACGGTTTCTTTGTCCATCATGCCGTATTTGCATGTCTGACGGTAATAAAAGTTGATTATGTCACGCGGCGTATGTTCTCCGCAACCGTTCATCCCCTATGCTTGCGCGAGTAGTAGATAGCGAAATTCGCGCCTAGACTTTGGGAGGGGGTGCCGATTGCTGGGGGGATGTACCCACAATCGGCAGATGGAAATGTGCTAGTCATGACCCTCAACCGGAATTTTGTGACGGGTCGGGCCCGTGGTAGCCAAAAAACCTCAACTGATGGTTCTTGGCCCGTACGTTTCAGTCTGTTATTCTTGGCCGCATGCCTGAACTCCACCCGCCCGGTTCGAACCCTTGTGGAGCACGTTTTCATCTCCTCACTGCCATGACCTCCATGACGTGTTCATAAATATGGCTGCCTTCTAACACGTCACGTTCCAGTGGGGTGCTATTCACAAAACCCCCTTGGGGCATCTCTTATAGATCTTGTGAATTAGCTCATATAATTTTCAAGGCAGGTCCCAGCCCTATGTCGAGGCTTGTTAGGCAAGCCTGCTTTTGGTTTGACTGACCATCTTGGCTGCATCCGGTAGTTATATACTCCAATAAGTAGGCAGATTGGGATTCACAGCGCCAAAATAATTTCACAGATTGCTTTACTTTTCTAAAAAAACGCGCATATGGATCAGTGGATCTTATCACGCCCAATGACCTTTGAGAAACGTGATCAGCGAGCATACAACTTGATAAAGGGACACCTTTCGGGACTGATACTAAACACCATAGTCAGGATCGTAGACGAGCTTGACGCGCCGTACGTAAACAAGCCCGGAATAGGCGGCCCACGCGGGTATCCGCCCAAGGCCATGTTCATCGCGTGCATGATATGGGACGCG
>CAZIHR010000057.1:0-13466 GCA_964538885.1 uncultured Nitrosopumilaceae archaeon | reverse complement strand
TTGCTGCTGGTGGCCAGCTCCAAAGTTTCAGCATATACAAACTGGAGTCCAATCAATGGAATTACAAGCAAGATATACAGGAGAGAAAGTCTCAAGTCAAACCTACATTATTACACCTACTAGATATTACTTCTGTATATGCACAACATCTGCCAAAGTCAGAAACATAGTTTGTACACATATGATAAAAATTCATGTTGAATAATGTACAATTATCTCTACAGTGTGAATTTATTATAGATAAACAAGATGGATGATGTTCATTTTCCAATCTCCCACAGTTTGCATGATATGTAGGGCACAAAACAATCTTTGGTAGAGCGCCGAAAATCAATACAAAACAATTCCCACACAAGAAATTCAAAACAAAGCATCTAAAAAAGAGATATCATATTATTGGTACAATGACTGACCGCGATGAGATTGTCACACGGTTCCAAGAATGGCTGAACTCAGAAGAAGGAATCAAACACAGAGAGATCATTGCAAAAGAAAAAGAACAAGTCAAAGATATGATGCAACAACTATCCCAGATGGACAAAAGTGGAACTGAGTTTACAGATCTAGTTTTGTATGGATTACTCCCATACTATGACACCCAATTTGCAAAAAGAGTGAGTTTATTCCCTGCATTTATGAACATCAAGACGTTCCTGAAAAAGTACAATTATTCTGAAGAAGAATGGAATCGTATTGCCAATATGATTTTTTTGCTGGCAGAAAATTTTCAAAAGAATCCAGAAAAACTAGAACAACATATTGGAGAGTTTACCTCGGAGGCAATCTACTCGCGGAGCTTACAGTGTGGCTCTATCACACCAATTTTATTTTGCATTAATGATTCGTTCCCGCTGATCAACAATCCGATAAAGGACACGTATAAAGAATTTTCAGACAAGCTGGGTTGGGGCGACAGCATATCCCAAAGATTAGAAGATTATATCGACAACATACCAAAATGCCAAAGGCTGATTGATCATCTTGGTATAGAGGAGATGAACTGGGAGCTCTTTGATCTGTTTTGCTGGCAGTACAAGATGAACAAAAAGATGGGTCAAACCTCAAGTGATGTGCCAATAACATCCAGTAAAAAGCCGAATGATTCGCCCAAAAAAAAGTTCGGAGAAATAGATTCGTGGGACTTTGTGCAGCAACGCATACACAAACTGCCTCCGCCGAACTTACAAAGTATCGACTCTATAATAGATAACATTCAAGGTGGCAAGTATGCAATTCCAGTGTTTCAGAGAAAGTACTCATGGACCAGAAAGCAGGTGGAAGAGTTGTGGGAATCTATATTTCAGGGATTCTTTGTAGGCTCAATTTTGACGTGGGACTATAATGATCAGATAAATGTGATGCCTGCTCAGAATGCCCCACCACTTCAGAGTCCAACAGATATAATACTTGATGGTCAACAACGCATCACATCCCTGTTCCATGCAGTGGCGGCCCCAGATACATCAAATGATGATGACAAACGTATATTGTTCTTTGTGGATCTAAATGCACTGCTTGACCCAGACACGGATACAGCAGATATAGTATTCTCCGAACATGAAGACAGGGCCAAAAAACGCGGCTATCTGGAAAAAGAGATCCAGTTTGCCAAAAAGATCTTTCCACTTACCCAGTTCAACCGTAGAGACTACACACTGTGGATGGGAGAATTCAAAACATATCTGAAAGAGACCGAAGATTTAGGAGATAATGCAGACCAGTATTATAAGCAGATACTAAAAATTCTGGATCATGTGTGGTTCAAATATGTGATACCTGTAGTGCAGCTCCCGCGATCCCTCACACTTGACAGCGTGGCAGAGATATTTGAGAAGATAAACAGCAAGGGAACAAGGCTCGGAGTGTTTGATCTGCTTAATGCAAGATTTACCAAATATGAGATCAAACTTCGCAAACTATGGGACGAAGCCAAATCAGACTATGCCGAGATACAAGACATGGATGAGAGCTTTGGTGATGCGGAAAAATATACACTGCAGGGCTTGTGCCTATTCAAAAAAAGATACATCCGGAGAAGAGAGCTCTTAACTTTGGACAATGCATACAAAAAATCTGAGACATTTCAGAAAGAAGAATTTCTCAGAGAATGGAATGACATGTGCAGATATGTGTCAGCCGCAATTGCAAAGCTGAAATCCCACAGAGAGGATGGATTCGGGGCAGTATCTCTGTGGATGACACCATATACTGTTATTGTTCCCATACTAGCGGCCCTCATGTATGTGGTAGAGGGGCGAGACGACATGCCAAAATGCATGGGCAAGATCCAAAATTGGTACTGGTCAGCAGTGACATCTGACAGCTATTCTGGCTCTACCGATGCCAAGATTGAAAGGGACTATCGTGAACTTTTGGAGTGGTTTAATGACGATAAAGCGGTTCCCGAAATAGTCACAGAACAAAGAGAAAACATAGATTCACTTGAAATCAATACAATAAAGACAAACGACTCGATATACAAAGCAGTAGTGTGTCTGGTATCCAAGATGGGTGCCAATGACTTTCTTACTGATCGTACGCCAGAGTATAGCAAGCTGGATGATCACCACATCTTTCCAAAATCCCTGATGTCAAGGTGGAAGAGTTCGGTCTCAATACACTCGATTCTCAACAGAACTGTGCTTGATAGCAACACAAACAGGAACTTTCTCAGAGATAAGACACCGGCAAAGTACATCGGAGAGATAATGAAGGATCAGGGTATAAGTGAACAGACAATGCGCAAGAGGCTGAGAACTCATCTCATATCAGATGATGCCTTTAACTGCCTTCTCAATGACGACTTTGATGGATTTGTTCGTGCAAGAGCCAACACCATCAGGGTGGAAATAAAGAAGCTCATAATGCCACCCAAATCAGACGATCCGCGCATGTCACTACTCTACTCTGTAGAGTCGCAACAGTTAGAGTACAAGTCATCTTTAAGGTGGGATCTCAAGCTGGGAAAGATAAATTCCGCCCTTGAAGATGCAGTGTCCAAAGAACTGTGTGCATTTATGAATTCAGAGGGAGGAAACTTGTTGATAGGAGTAAATGACGACGGACAACCAATCGGCCTTGACAAGGACTATACAACGTTTAAGATGAATAACTATGATGGTTTTGTGCAACATCTGACCAACATAATCAACAAAAATCTTGGTAAAACGAACAACGCCTATGTAGAAGTAGAGGCGATGCAGGTAGAAGGTATGGAGATATGCATATGTCATATAATGCAGGCATCTTTGCCCGTATTTTTCAACAAGGATGGCGAAAAAAAATTCTACATCAGAGCAAACAACACATGCCAATTACTAGATACGGAAGAGGCATACAAGTACATCACGCAACATTGGAGCGACTAACGTTGAAAATTTTGTCTCACATAAAATAACTTTTCCACATTTTCAAGTTGACAGACACAAAAATTTAAGTTGCCAGATACTATACATATTCAAAGGCGTTTACCATAGAACAAAGTAAAGGATGCTTGACCATACTATTGACATGTATCAGAAAACGAGTCAAATTTTGCGTCACCGCGGCAATATTGATTGCCATTGCAATGTTGTTTATAATGCATCCAGTGTTGCGAACTGTTGAGCCACAGACCATAAATTATGAGATTGAAATTATAGATGGTGAACTTGATGCATTCAACCAAAAATTAATTTCTGATGCTACTTCCAAGGCGTTTGATTCGTGGAAAAAAAATAATCCAGAACTGGTCTTTCAGGAAGGTAGTGGTGGTGTCAAAATAATATTTACTCAATATTTGTTATCTGGAGTCAACGGACTTGCCTTATGCCCATTTTGGGTGAATTCTGAAGATTGGTGTTATATATTCATCTCAACTGGTATAATTAATCAATATCATTACCCTGCTAACAAAAATATGATGGCAAACATATTAGCACATGAAACAGGCCATGTACTTGGCATGATGCATGTAAATACTAGTGAGCACCTGATGTCTGGTCCCGTGTTTGGCTGGAATTTTAATGATCGTGGTTTTGTAGTTCCAAAACTGCTTGGGCCATACGATTAAATCAGATCCACGATAAGCACAAATACGTTTAGCTGTAAAAAATTACTATACCAGTTCTGCCCAGCTTGACAACTTACAAAGATACATTATCTAAGATTATCCCTACTGTTTTTCATTCTGTGTGTATTTGACTACATAAAGTTTAGACTCTTGAAATACGGGATTTATGCCGATTTTCATCTATTTTGTACATTCAACATTCACGCCTAACAACAAGAGTTAATGGATTTCATATTTATGCTTGGCAATTTCATGACTTTGGCATAATTTTATTTGATCATTAACCATTCTCTTTACAATTGTTGACACTTGCAGAAAAAAGCCAATATGCGATAAAAGACATGTTCAAATTCATTCAACAAAAGAACGAAAGAACCAACTATACAGTAGGGGGACACTGGGCAGAATTGAAAAAAGCTTGGGACAGATACAACAAAGCCAAGGATGATAATGATGGTATAATGATGGAGCGATTTGCAAGGAAGATAAATAACTTACAGACCAGCCTGAAAATAGAAAGAACCAACTTTTACTAAACTATAATGATTCATCCCCCATTCTAAAGACTCCCTGCCATCACAATTGCTACATCTGAAATTTCAGGAGGCAATTGTGGCATGAAAAATTCATGACATCGACTACCTGCAATCTTGTATTCATGATACATCGAGATCTTGAATTATCAGAGACCGTCTTTACATTTCTCATCAAATCTCTGACTGCTCGCATGTAGGTGGTATAATCTGCATGCTCTCAATTCCATATCAATATCTATCTGGTCGCCGTACTCTACTTGATTTTGTACTTTCACGTATAACATATGTGTTCAAAATGTAACATTGCAGGTGATCCAATTTCACGTGATACACCAACACTCTCATTTTTTTATAATAATCCTAAATACATGTATTGGTCAATTAATGAGGATTGTATACAATCCATATTTAATGACCAAATCACTAAAATAGGATCGCGGTTTGTAGCAATCAGTGCAAAGACAGTGACATTCCGTTCAAGTGTGGCATATCCACAGATGTACTATATGCTGGAGCATGGTGACTTTAAGCAGCGTCCGATGGCGCGGGACTTGGACATACCACACGGGGCAAGGGTCAGCGGATTTGTAAACTGGCTGGTGTCCCTAAAATTTGTTGAAAAGACAAAAAACCGAAGATATAGATTAAATGTATATAGAGTAGTTGCCCCACTTGCGCTAGTCAAATTTTATAGCAACTTTAGAAGGATGGAAGCATACAGAGTGACTAGAGACATGGGAACCGACAGAGGCAAGGTAATAGAATACTTTAAGGAGAAAGGCAGTATATTTTGTCTGACAACTGCACTAGAACATTATACAGAATACGTACGAGATCTTGCAATCAACGTCTATGTGGATGATGATTTTTGGAATAGAATGCAGAATAAAGAAAGTACAGGCACAGTACGAGTCAACATGTATCCATTCAAACCGTTTCGCAAAGACAATGTTATTGAAAAGGATGGCCTGAAAATAACTACAAAGCTCAGGACTCTTATTGATTTATACTGCGACGACAAGGCATATGCTGCTGAACCACTGGTGAGGCAGCTGTGGTCATAAGAAAAGACAGATATGCATCAGAACTGACCGAGCAAAGTTTGGCGGAGCTGCAAAAGTTTGCAAGATGGTTTGGGGGCAATCAGGGCGGCAGCTGGCCCACAGTTATTGGCGGATGGGCAGTGTGGTCATATCATGCTGTAGGATTCGGATCACGCGATGTAGATCTAGTTCTTCCTACAGATAGATGGATTAAAGATATGATGATCGAGACGTATTTTCCCAGTAGTGGCTTTAAACCGTATAGAGTGGGCGATCCAATATTGGGCGAACTACACCACGGCAAGAGACTTGCTGGCGGCGACGTGGTGTTTTTTGATCTGATCTCAGCAGAGACTCCTAGAGAAGATTCTACCAACATGGGCGTAACCGTAGATTGGAATTGGATATATGAAGATCAACTGGCACGACCTATTGGGAACGACACATCGATCAATGTGCCAACATTAGAATTTCTGATCACACTCAAGATCATAGGTTGCATATCTAGGCGTAGACAACTACGGATGGTTGACGATAAATCATACCTACAGTCAAAAATATGGAAGGACTGCTACGATGTTGCAAATCTAACCAACCATCTGTTCCCAGACAATGAAAAGTTACAATATCATTTCCAACGAACCGGCCTAAACAAGGAGTTAACTCGAGAGTTTTTAGAGGCATGTGATGGAAATGAAGATGCATTGAAGACAGGAAATTCACAGATTGGACCCATAGAAAGATTGCTCCACATATATTGACAAATTCTGAGATTCCATGATGAATTTAATCATGAATTGGGTTACTATCCACCTTTGTGCTATATAGATCCAAGCAAAAAATATAGCTAATTGAGAATCACTTGTACTATAGCAATGCTCGTAAATTTACGTACATAAAGTCGGCTATAAGACATATTCATGAGAATTTCACGCATTGACTGAATATATGATAAAACGTGAAAAACTATCTAGTTAAAACCAAGATAACTCGTTGCAGCCTCACAGTTGAATGTCTGTAATCTCAAATCCAGAAACCGTATGTTGTGATCTACATGCCAAGCCTCATACCTTTACATTTCTGTACACGATATACGTTGCAGGGACAAGCCACTACCAAGCCACGGAAAAAACCCTACCGTGCCACTATAAATAAGACTCGTCTGTTTACCTCATGTTGGACACGTTGGATGCGTTTGACACTATTGGCCTCACATTGTCCGCAAGTGATGGTAAGATTGTGGGCAGAACGACGCTCCAAAAGCTAATTTATTTTGAGACGGTCACGATTCAGGAAATCAGGCTAGATGAACCGTACATTGCATACTTTTATGGCCCGTTCAACAGAGACGTGGCAGACTCGCTAGGGCAGATGGTATTCTATGACATTCTAGATGAGTACAAGGTAAGAACCGGTCATCAGGGCTATGCATACAGGGTGACACCAAAGGGTAGCAAGATCATCAACAGGCTTGAAGATAGGTTCGGAAGCACCCTTGATAAAATGAGAAAGTTGATCGAAACATGCAAGAAATACTGTGGGTTAGATCCAAACTCGCTCTCCTTTGCAGCCAAGATACACTACATGCTGGAGTCGCATAATGCCACAGGAAAGTCCCTCGCGGAAGACGATCTGGTGCGCACTGGCAAATCCCTTGGCTGGAATATCTCAAAGTCCGAGATACAAGACGGCTCCAAACTATTGGAGCAGCTAGAACTTGTCAAGATCCAGCGATAGGAAGTACTTTAGGTACAAGTCCATCCGCGATCCACTTTATGGATTCATCGACGTGTCAGAGAAAGAGATCAGCATTATAGACTCGGGCGTATTCAGAAGGCTACAAAACATCAAGCAGCTGTCCCATGCATTCGTGGTATATCCGTCTGCCATACATACCAGATTTGAGCATTCCTTAGGTACCCTATATGTAGCAGACAAGATGTGTCAGCAGCTGGAGTTTGATCGTGACAGGCGCGAGATGGTTCGACTTTCGATGCTACTACACGACATAGGGCACGGTCCGTTCTCGCATCTATTTGAGGATGTCCTCAGTAGAATCAACCAGAAAAAGTTTAGTCACGAAGACATCTCGTGCTGGATCGTTGGGGAAGATCCGGCAATCTCATCACTGATAGACAACAGAAAAAAATCTATAATCGACATCTTGCAAAAAAATGACAGAGATAAGGACTGGGAATCATCGGGCAACTCGCTAAACTCTGACATCATCTCTAGTGGTCTTGATGCCGACAAGCTGGATTATCTCAGGAGGGACTCGTACCATATAGGAGTGGCATACGGGCAATTTGATCTAGATAGGATAGTCACCACCCTAAGGAAGACACCCAAAAAGACGAGAATCTGCCTTGATGCCAGAGGAAAGGACTCTGTTGAAAACTACAGGCTGGGAAGGTATCTGATGCACGCCCAAGTCTACGAACACCACGCAAGGATTGCTGCAGACCAGATGTTCCTCAAGGCACTCCATCTGGCAGTTACTGAGGAAAACATTCTGGATAGAAAAGCGCTAGTAACCTCGAAAAACTCGTCCCACAAAAGGTTTCTCAACTACTACCTCGAGCTTGATGACCGCAGCGTCTACGACCAGATACTGGAAAGGCGTGACTCGGATGCGGCCAAAATACTACAGGCAGTAAAAGGCCGCAAGCTGCTAAAGCGGGTGTGCGACTATCACCTAGGACCCATGGTAAATGCAGAAGTGGCAGAAAAGATAGTAAAGATGAACGCCCGTGATGTCGAGAAGCTCATAGCAGAAGACACCGGGATCAGGCAAGACGACATAATAGTTCACCTGTCGACCATCAAAATCAGGCTGTACGACAAGCGCGACATTCTGATTCTTTGGAGAGGACAACCCACCGACCTGAATGATCTCTCGCCCATCAGAACTGATTCTGTCGTGCAGCGGTTTCTGGTGTTCGGACCCCTGAGCAAGAACAAGCTCGAGAAGATAAGAAAGTCCGTGGCAGGCTACCTGAAGGTGCCGATGAAGGAGCTGATCACATAAGATATGAGATATAGAGGCTCCCGATGCGTATAAAGCGACCCTGCACCCCGATACTGCAGCCTCCAACTGCTTGACATAACATCTTGGTTGTTGATCCCCCATCAGCTTGCTAGCCCAATGATCCTAGTCGATCCACAGAGGTGAAAACTCTTGATTTCCATCTAGACAACAGATCGACTTTGCAAGGCCACCGCTCCTATAAATCAGTCGTGAAAAGATCGCTTGATAATTCAGATCATATATGGTTGAAATGCATAGATTGCCTCACATACCAAAACTAGTTTGCGACATCAGATATTTCTGTATTAGCTATCCTACCCGTCATTGTATCTGGCAATGAACTTGGTCAAATCTTGCCTGTCCCACAAGATAATTCCGGTTTTTTGTGCAAGGTCTTTTGCGCCTTTCGTGTATAGCGTGTTGGTAATCACGGTGCCAACGTCTGCGTTATAGTATGCCTTAGCACTGTATGCCTCTTGCACTGCGCTGTTTGATACTTTGCGGTCGATCGAGTACCTCTTGGCCTGAATTACTATACTTTGACCATCCTTTTTTGCAAGCACATCTCCGCCCTGGTCTCCGCTCTTGCCTGTAACTTCCACGTCTGTGTATCCGGTGCGCTCAAGTAATTGGGCAACAAGTTCTTGGAATGAATCCCCATCCATCCTGTCCGCTTGGAACACGTTTAGTTTCCCGGCATCCGACATTGCAGGACGGTCTATCCCACTTGCTGAAGCTTCTGTGGTGTCGATTTTTGACAATTCGTAGTCGATTAATTCCATCAGCTTTCGTTTGTCCACTTTTTTCATTATTATACAGTCCTCAACTATTGAGTGCGCAAACGCGGTTTTGGTCTTTTTATCAGCATTGAGATAACCTGTGGCAAAATGTTGTACCACGTTTGATAGAGTTTTTGGTCTGAAAAAACTCTCCCAGAATTCATCTTTGAATCTCTTGCCGGCGTTTGCATAAAATTCCTTCAAGTCGGGCATCTCATATCCAGCCTCCCCTCTTATCCAGTATAATTTTATCCAGATTCATATCATATATGACAAGCCGGCTTCCGAGCATCTTTTTTGCCTTGAATATTGAGAATCTGCTGTTGGCAGAGCCCTGCCATTTTTTGAATTTTGCCAGATCGGGGTTCATCCGAATTACTCTGGTAACTTCGGGGCCATCTCTGTCAAGTGGCTTCAACATCTTGCAAGTGGAACATGATTTACCATCAAGGCAGTCCTTGCTGTATGTCTGCTCGCAGAATTCACAAGTTGCCGCATCTACAAAACAATGTTTTTTGCCACATATTGCGCATATGTTGATGTCGCTAGGACAAAACTGCAAATCGCACTCCACACAATTGATAGAATCTTCATCACATATACGCTTCCCGCACTTGCTACAGTGACTAATTGATGCGTCACAGAACCTAGCGTGGCAAACTTGACAGCTGTCTGAGCAGAAATAGCACACATCTTTGGAGTGAGGGGGGCAATCAGACATATGTTTCGGACAAGCTGTCTCCGAGCAAAAGCTGCACTTTGCAACACAATCCAAGCATAATACATCCCTACAGATGTAGCACGAGCTTAGCTCTACCTCGCATGAGACGCACACGTCCTTCAGGCACCCTGCGCAATGTCTTGAGCATATGTCGCAAACTAGGTGTGAATTTATACATAGATGTGCCCTGTCCAGATTGTTCCCACACACATCGCACATTATGACAAAAGATCTTGCAGGATCTATGAAATCTGCCTTGATCTGCCTGCTTGACGCGCTGTTTCTAAACTCCAGATTGCACCGAAAGTAGCTATACGAATATAGCTGTGCCGCAATTAATGAGAGTTCCACTACCGGGCGGTATCTTTTTTGGATCTGCTCTATCTGGATATCCTTGTCACGAGTAAGCCTCTCAATCTGTTTTGTCGTATTTTCCTCATCATTTTTGATCTTGATCTCCTGCTTTCGTTTTTGCTGCACGTGATTTTCTCTTGACTGGAGCGTTCTTGCATTTGCAATCTTTCTGCGTATATATGCAAGCTTGTACTTTTGTAATTTCAAGTCAGAATAGATCACAGTCTTCCGCCGATCGTATGCCTGTCTGATTGAGTCAATATCGCGTGTTTGGTCGTTGGTAGTCAAGCTAGCATACTTTTGTGCCAAGGGCTGTATCTCGTGGTTCAGAAATTCGGTGGCCTTGCTGTACGAGTTGTCGATACGTAGGTCGTCTTTTTTGTGCTTTGTGTCCACTTGGGTATGATCCATTTGTATGTCATATGGAAACTCTAGTATGCGTTGGGCTTCTAGATCGACGTCCACCCACCTAAGCATGGCGACGCGTTTTACATTCTTGATACTGACATTAAAATAAAATCGGATTGCGGTCTTGATGTCTTCTTGGGAGTCAAGCAGGGACGCCTCGCAATTGTGTGTGGCAATTAATTTTAGTAGATGTGTCGGGTTCCCGACTTGCTTTTTAAGACTGGCCACGACCACCGGCGCCACCTTCCTGACCTCATTTAGGACAGTTGCCAAAAAGTTGCTCCCGGGCACGACTAGTTCACAAGAGTGAGCATCTGCTATATCGTGATCAAAAGTAATCCTTTTTGATATACCCCCAAATTCTTGCTCAAATTGTTTTGGTATTTCAATATAGTACAGTCCGTCAGACTCTTGTATCTTTGCGCCGATCATCCTTAGAAAGTCAAGTGAAAGCTCCCGTGAAAGCCGTAAGATTGTAGTATCATCCATCACGCTTCACCGCCGACAAATTAAAGTTTGCAAATACCTCATGGTCAAACTCCATAATAGTATCATGTAGATTTCTCTTGCTTTGGGCCAGCTTGTCTCCTATTGCCGAGAATTTGTTTTCCCTGTCCGTTCTGGTGGTTGCGCCCATGTACGATTCAAAGATCTCAGTTGGTAGCTTCTCGAACCCGTCGTCTTCAAACAGCAGATCTAGGTCACCAATAGTCATTTTAAACAGGTTAATCTTGTCAAACAGCAACCCGAGAACGTATTCCTCGATGCTTCCCACAATTGCCATATTATGAATGTAAACGTCTTCGTCCTGGCCGATCCTGTGGACGCGCCCGACCCTCTGTTCCACCTTCATGGGATTCCACGGAAGGTCATAATTGATGATCCTATTACAAAACTGAAAATTTTGGCCCTCTCCGCCTGCCTCGGTGGATACCATTATTGGTATATCGCGTCTGAAGCTGCTCACTGCAGCATCACGGTCAGCAGTAGACATTGCACCGTTGAATTTTACGGATTTTATTCCCTGATCATCTAGTGAATCAAAGATATAGTTTTGCGTGTCCCTAAATTCGGTAAATATCAGGAACTTGTCATCAGGATCCTTCCTGATTATATACTGTAGTTGTTTCATCTTGGAGTCAATCTTGATCCTGTCGGTTTGTTCCAGAATTGATTCTAGTTCTTCGCTATGTTGTGGAGATTTTATTAGCTTGTTATGGATCGCACCACGCAATGCGGCAGAGCTGCTTGAAACTTGCCTTTGTAATATCATCAGAGGTAAGATAAAGTTTCTTCCGGCTTTTCCAGCGTTCCACAGACCACGTACAAAATCGGTAGAGTCATTATACAGTTTGATCTCGGCCTGTGTGGGATTGAGCATGTATGTTTTTGGAATCCTGTCTGTAAACTGGATGTAACTTTTTACCTCTTCCCGCGTGGTTCGGATGACTATCTGCCTTAGCAAGTCCTGCAGCTCCTCCCTCTTTGCAGGAATGACTTTTTGTGCTTTACTGTCACTGGTGTAAGCAGATGCAAAATCCTTCCAAGAACCAAGCAGGCCGGGCCTAATCAGTTCTGACAGATTGTAAAGCTCCCGCAAGTTGTTTTGTATTGGAGTTGCAGATAATAGTAGTATGAATTTTTTTTGCAGTTCTTTGACGAATTTATGCACCATTGTGGATTCATTCTTTAGTCTGTGGGCCTCATCTATTACCACCATATCCCATTCAATCTGTTTTAGTATCTGTGCATTGCCTAACCGTGCGGCCGAGGACAATGATGAGATCAGCATGCTGTGTTTGTCATAGCCTTCAAATCTTGTATCATCCTTGTTGATGACAAAGTCAAGATCAAACTTTGTCCTCAATTCCTCCTGCCATTGAGTACGGAGTGATGGCGGAGTTAGAATCAGCGCATTGTGTACCATACCTGTTGAAAAATATTCCTTTAACAGTATTCCGGCCTCTATCGTCTTTCCCAGACCCACCTCGTCTGCAAGCAAAACTCTCCCGTTCAAGTCAAACTTTACCAGTTTTGCCGCCATGATCTGATGATCAAATATTGAGATCTTGGACTTGAGAGAGCTCTGAATTGTCAGGTTTTGCGACTGTTGCGCGTTGATTATCTCATATGCCTTGAGAACGTTGTTAAGGTTCTCTGGCTCATCAAAAGCCAGCTTTCTGATCTTGTTTTTAACATTGAAAGTGTCTGTAAATTTCATATCAACCATATCGGCAATATTCCAATCTGGTGAGTCTTTTCCATCAGAGCTCAAACTTGTCACATTTTGTCTTTTTATATTACGTATCTATGTGTGTTCTCAAAGTATCTTAGATGAACCCCACAAATTGAGAGTATAGCAATACTCGTAAATTTATGTACAATTAATTAGTATGGATC
Source organism: uncultured Nitrosopumilaceae archaeon (assembly GCA_964538885.1). Lineage (GTDB taxonomy): Archaea > Thermoproteota > Nitrososphaeria > Nitrososphaerales > Nitrosopumilaceae > JAPOPJ01. The sequence continues at coordinate 146 of CAZIHR010000057.1, read as the reverse complement.
ACGCCGCATTTTCTCACGTTATACGTAGGTTTTATGATGTCAGATGGTGGAAACGGTGCAAATAATACCCGCTCTACAGCCTAAAACCAGTCGTCCATCGTTGTCGGTTTGTCCGTTAGCCACCCTAGAATCTTTTTGTTCGCTTT
>CAZIHR010000056.1:0-17783 GCA_964538885.1 uncultured Nitrosopumilaceae archaeon | reverse complement strand
ATACTGCAACTGAAGATGTAGTAAATTTGGAGACAGATACTGCAACTGAAGATGTAGTAAATTTGGAGACAGATACTGCAACTGAAGATGTAGTAAATTTGGAGACAGATACTGCAACCGTACCTCCCACAAAAAATACAGGTACATTGGTAAAAGGACTGGTAGTTGCAATAGCTGTGGCTGCCTTTTTTGCAGGATATTCAACAGGTATGTTTACTGAACAGGATGGCATCTCAGATGAACAAATGAATACGATTCTATCTGAGATTGATTCCAAGATTCAAGTTCCAGTTGTTGATGATAGGCAGGCAGGTCCTCCACCGATACACATATCAATTGATGATGATCCAATGAAAGGCAATCCTAATGCAAAGCTTACAATAATTGAATTTTCAGACTTTGAGTGTCCGTTTTGTGCTAGATTTTACAAACAGACTCTTCCCTTAATTGAAGAACAGTACATCGATACAGGCATGGTAAATTTCGTATATCGTGATTTCCCTCTGCAAAACCACAAAAATGCAATTCCTGCCCACATTGCATCAGAGTGTGCAGACAATCAGGGAAAATTTTGGTCATATCATGACATCTTATTTGATAAACAAACAGAATGGAAAGCCCTGCCAACTGAGACAATCATAGTAGAGCTTACCCAATATGCAGATGAAGTAGGATTAGACATGACTGACTTTGTATCATGTTTAGAGTCTATTGCAGTTGTGCAAGAGATACAAGGGGACCACCAAGATGGTATCAAGTATGGTGTACGTGGCACTCCTGCATTCTTTATTGGAAATGATGAAAACGGATACATGTATCTGTCAGGCGCTCAACCATTTGAGGTATTTCAAAGGGCAATAGAAGCCAGCTTAGGCTAATCACTAAAACCACTTGTCCAAGTTCTGACTTTTTTTATCTAGAGCTTTTTTTAGTCGATTCAGAGATGATGCCACCCTATCTTCAGAGAAGCTTCGTTGTCCCACCAGATAATCTGTTATCCCAGCATAATCCACACTGCTAAACTGTATCGAGTCAACGTCTGCCACTTGAGGTTTTAAAAAGATCTCTCTGATCTGTGTATAATCAACATCTGTAAGCTGATCCTGTATTTGAGGAATATCCTCAAGTCTTGAATATTGTTTTATGAGTTTCAATGCAGTTTTTGGTCCCACTCGCTCAAAGCCAGTTGGATTAAAATCTGTACCAATCAGTATTCCAACATCCACCAACTGCTCTCTTGACAATCCCAATGCAGCTAGTGTCTTGTGAGAATCAATTACTTCTGGCTCTACCTCAATGTACATATTCTTATTTGGAACTTTTCTTCGTCCACTATTTGTAAAGTTTCGTACAAGTCTTTTTGCTCCAAACAAAACAGAGTCATAATCTTGACTTGCTGATGCAAATGCATGTCCTGTGGCATTCAAGTGTGCAGCAGTTGCCTCTCCTTCAGATGGCGCGTCAACATATGGTATCCCAAAACATTCAAGTAATATTTTAGCATCTGGTACCATTGAATCTTTCATACTGGTAGTCTGTTGTGCAAATTTTTTAGCATCGTCCATATTTCCGGCAGCTATGGCACGTTCATATTTGGCAGTTGCATCCTTTTTGATCCGCTTTCTTCTCTCAATCTCTGCCGCTTTGAGTGACGGTGGCTTGCCATCAAAGATGTAAACAGGCTTGATTCCTATGGAGAGAAAGTTGATGTTGCGATATAATAGTCCGCTAAGATGACTTGTAATTCTACCATTTGAATCAGATAATGGCAATCCATCTGGTCCTCTAATTATTGATAAAAATTGGTAAATGGCATTGTAAGCATCAATTGCAACTACTCTGGATGCAAAAGACTCTAATTTTGTACTCTCCCTGACAACAAGTTGCTTAATATTCAGCCCCATTATATGGGTGAATTTTTTTGTATTATTTTGGGTTTGCTTTTCAATTTTGATACTATCACATAATTTACTGGCACATCAATACATGCCAAATACCCTCATTCAAAATGACCGATCAGTGTATCATTGCCGCGTAATTAACAAGCCTGCAAGTAAATCATGCTTCAATAAGGATGGTAACACGTTCGTTCTCATCAAGCTCTTGCTTTACGGCATTCAGTATGTGAGAAGATGAGACAAGACCAGAATAATCCACAAGCTTGAGATCGTTGACCAGATATATCTGCGGAGCAATGCCGTCATGTTTGTCAAAATAATTTCTTAAATTCCCAAGTATTGAATTTTTTTCACCCTGAAATACAATTCCGTTTTTAAGATTGTTCTTCATTCTGCCGAATCTATCTAAAATTACAGTAGGGTTACGGTTCTTCTTACCAAACAATCGTTTTTCTGCAACGCTTCCTGCAAACACCACATAATGATTTGATTCAAACACCATATTGACAGCATCCTCTGGAATATGAAGGATCTCAACTGCTCTGTGTTTTAATTCATCCATGGCAAACACACTCTTTGATGTTTCAGTACTGTCAAGCTCCATATTGCCAGATGCAGTCACTCTCAGAATGGATTTTTCAGGAATGTACTGACTATCAATAACTATTGATTCAGGTGTGGCCCCTTTGTTGACCAATACGGTATGAATTTTCTTGTGCGCCACACTGATTTGATCAGGAGTAGGTGATGACACAAATTGCTCCATTTCTTCTTGTAGCATAGCCGATGCTACACCTATGGATGAAATCACTTCTGCGTGCTCTGCCTTGCTGTATTGCAGCTGTAGCTCTTTTGCCACAAATGGTACCAAGACAGATGCGCCGCCACCGCCACCAATCACATGTACCGAATTTGTATCAAGTTTGAACTCTTGAATTATTTTGCTTATAGTCTTCATTATATCAAAAGATGCAGTGTGTAGTATAGACTGGGCAGCTTCTGCAAAAGAAGTCATACCGGCTTCCTTTGCCAAAATTCCCAAAGCTAATTTTGCAGACTGGACATTTGCAAACGAGTAATCTCCTTTTTCGATGAGCTTAAGCGCGTTTGCGGCACATGTACATGTAATTGCATAAATATCGTCTCCACACTGTATTGCCACATACTCGTCTGTATCAGTCCCATGCGGCTTTATCAATATCATCTTGCCCGTCTTAAGAATTTCAGGATCTGCAAAGCAAGCATACTTTAAACCTGCAATATGTGCACTACGTGGTCCAACCTTCCAGACCCTTCTATCACGCATTCTTATCATGCTGCCACCAGCCACACCGAGCACTCTCACATCCATGGAACGAATACATGTTGGATGATCCTTTATTGTGACATATCTGAATTCAGGCCTGCCATTTTTTATTATACATATATTAGTACTTGTACCTCCCACTTCCACAAATATTCCATTTGTCACTCTCAGGTAGAGTAGAGCACCAGCCACGCTTGCAGCAGGACCAGACAGTATGGTAAGTATGGGCTTGGTCTTGAATGTATCCATAGTAGTCACACCTCCATCACCCTTCATTATCATCAGTGGGGCGTTTATCTGCGAGCCACGTATTGCATCTTCTACAAATTTGGCCACCTGGAACGTCTTTGGCAGCACACTGGCATTGATTGCAGCGGTTAGTGTCCGTATCTCCAGACCATATGTGCCAGAAATCTCATGAGACGAGGTGGACGGCATATCTAAATTTGACGCATTCTCCATCACAAATTCTTCATTGGAGGGATCATCTACCCCAAATGATTCGGTAGCAACCACGGCTCTTGCGCCCTGCTCGCGCAGCTGCCTTATTGCATTCCTGACCTCAGACTCTGTAATTAGATGAGATGTATCCAGAAAAGTGTGACAAGTCTTGATATCTTGGCCAGAGTTAATTTTTGTATCATGTAGATTCGTTCTGCGTATTACATCCTTTTTTTCTGGCCCCACACCCATAGCTATAATACCTACTGTAACCGTATCTGATTCAAGCAGTGCATTGATGGCCTGAGTGGTACTATGCGATATAAGCTCAATTTTATTTGCATCAATATTTGATTCGTCAATCACATTACACAGGGCACAAAGTATTCCTTCTGAGACACCTCTCTTTGCACTATGAGTTGTCGGTACGGTTGATTTTGAAAGTATTTCTCCAGTGCGTACATTGATAGCAACCGCTTTAGTGAATGTCCCCCCTACATCAATACCTATTCTGATCCTGTCTTCATTCTCCATCTACGCGCCTCCGAGATTTTCTCATCGTGGCAAGTTGCTTCTCTTTTCTTGGCCTCAGTACCAGCACGTACGAGGCAGCAGCTAAATAGACACCCAGTAAGACAATCTGTCCCACTACAGTCTCAAGTGTTGGATATATTCCAGTCATTGTAGCCAGATTGATATCGAGTCGTGGCACCACACCAAGCATACTAGTATATGGAATCACGTCAAGTATCTGAAACTCTCTTATGGCATTGCCCAGAAATGCAATAGATAGATATGCTCCTACACCCATAGTCAGACCAAACAATACTCTCAGTGGCAACTTTTTGCCAATCTTTCTCATGATATAATATATAGCAAAGAGGGTAGCCATACCTATTACAAATCCTAATCCCACATAACTTTCCATATATTTGGCAAAACCTGCCATTGCCTGATAAAATAGAACCGTCTCAAACCCTTCACGATATACAGTAAAGAACGCCAGCATTACAAACACCATCACACTTCCAGTAGTAGTTGCCTGCCACACCTTGGCCTTTACAAACTCCATCCATTTCTTGTGTTCTATTTTGTTCAAAACCCAAAAACTCACATAGAATAGGACGGCTGTTGCAGAGAGTGCCGCAATTGCCTCTATAAGCTCCCTGTTGGCACCAGAGATCTCAATTACATATGATGCAATCCACCAAGTTACAGCAGTAGCAGCAACTGCTGCCACAACCCCATAGTAGACATATTTTTTCAATCGCTGATTTCTAGAAGCTTCAAGATAGGTGAGTATGGCTCCTAGAATTAAAACAGACTCTAGACCTTCTCTAAATATTATGGCAAAAGAGGAAAGAAATGCAATTGATGGTGCCAGTGTTCCTGTCCCGCTAACCAACCGCTCTGACTCGTCTAAATTTCGATTGATGGCAGTTGCTACCTCCCGTACCTGGGCCGGATCTGCTCGTTGATTAATCAGATTTCGCAGCTCAGCAAACTGGTATTCAACCTCCAATGTAAAGTCAGGAGCAATCTCACGTAGCGGAATTTCTACAAACTCATAACTATCAAGATATGCAGATCTTGCAGTAGTATATGCATCCTGGTAATTCCCGTTCTCATAAAATACCATCACATCTATCAGGGAATTTCTGATGTAATCAACCTCTGCCCTGACTCCTGTCTTCTCTTCTTCAGTAGAATCACCCATCTGTTTCAGATCTTCTGCAAGTGTGGCATTTGCAGGATTTAGCAGATCAGGATTTTTGGCAAGCTCATCATACACTAGGATCTCTGCCCTGTCAAGTTCTGGAAGTATAGTTGTTGTAAGAAATTGTCTTATTTCATCTGGGGAATCTCCATCATTTATCATATCTCGCAACACCTCCCGCATATCTATCTCCAATGTATACAACAAATCAGGATCAACTTTTTCAATTGCAGGTTCTAGATACTCAAAATTATCAAGATACGCAACTATTGCCGTCTCCTCTGCAGATGTATAATCATCTGCTTCAAGTTGTATGAGCATCTCATCGTATAACTCACGGATTGTTTGGTAAAGTAACTGTTGATCAAATGCAACAGATTCGACGCCCAAAATATCTTTTTGTATTGCAGTTATCAGTCCTCCCACCTTAAAGAACTCTTCTCGATCCCGCGTCAGTTGTTCCAAATCGATAAAGAATGATTCTACTTCTAGCGTTAATCTCTCATCAAAGCTTGTATGTGCAAAAAGGTCATCAGATCTTTGAATCAAGCTTCTAGCAATATTATACGATGTGTCTTTTTCATCAATAGTTCCCTTCTGATACTGCTCATCTGCCAATGTAAGAAGATTTACAATGGTGAATTCTGGTGATATGGTTTCATCATATGATAACTTTACCAACAGCATTTCCACCTTTGCAATATCAGGTAGCGCATCAGAATTCGAAGGTAATTTTGCCGCAACATCAAGCAATGTTATATGTATCTCATCTACAGCATCAGATCTAGTCTTCTCACGAAGTTGCTGGACCTGCTTGCCAAAAGAATCCGCAGTAAATTCAGCGTATTCTTGTGCATCTTCCATATTATTTGAGGCCAAACTACCTTTTATCAGCTCAAGTCCGATAGTTGTGGCCTCTATACTGGTACCAACAATACTGGTATCTAAATCTCCAAATATATCATAGACTGCCAGACCGGAAAATATTATAATAGAAACTATGAAAATTGTTGGAATGTGCATTTATGATTATCAGCTTAAATCACAGATACTATTTAAATCCAAAATTCATTTTACAGATATAGAATCAATCTTCACACAATATACTTGCTTCAAATTATAAATTAGATTGTATGCTTACACGCATTATACGTCGTAGCTTGCATGCAGTAAGTATGTTGAAACAAAATATGATTGCCAACCCAACATATGCAAGTGGCTGACTATACTCAATTAATATCGCTGACATTCCAGTACCAAATAAGCTGGGAAGCAGAGACAACACATAGAGCCACCATCCACAGCAACCCAATGGAACCAACGAAAAGAATGAAAAGAACGAGGCTGCCGCAGCCCCGCCTGAATTTCCACCATATACACTATGTTTTACATTACAACCAACAATCTTACCTTTCTCAGACAGATATATTTGGAGTCCCACTCCAAAGCCAAGGCCTGCAATTACAATAAAATTCATCTGCAATGTAGCTCTTATTGCATCACCTGCAGCAAGTCCAGGGGTCGTAATTATCACCACCACACAATAACACATGATAGTTAAGATGCCAAAGATGACTGGTTTTACAAGCATCATGGCACATACACCTCAGTGTCGGGGTGAAATGCAGCCCATTCAAACCAAAAGCCCGGACCAAATCCAAGTCGTTGTAATTGTTGTCCCTCATATATTCCAGATATTGCAATGCCATCACGATCCCATTTGGAGCCTGTCTGATCCATCAAATGAATTCCATCTTTCTTGAAAATCAACTCTTCCCCATTTACCATCCTATCAAAGGCACGAGCGTTCCCACTGTAAAAAGATACCAACAATACAGACAAATCACTCACATTGTCATTTATAGTACCAAAATCTTCTACATCAGTCTGCTTGTATGCCTTGTACATTTTATTATATTCAAACCCCAAAATAATCTCCTTTGGATGCATCCTGTCGTCGTTATTTTCCACTGGAAAGATGATCTGTGAGTTGTCATAATAGTTGCCATATGGGTCAACTCCATATGCGCGTACATGTCCCGTATCCGTAGTAAGTACAACACTATCCTGTTGTATTATCTTCCAGTCACCCCACCTCATCACATCAAATGGTATTATTTTCAATTTGTGTCCAGTAAGATCACCTTTTATGGCAAGCCCCAGAGCTTGGCTCCAATACGTGCCCGTAAGTCTGTCATACATAACCAGATTGCTGTTGTATAATTTACCAGATGTTCCAAACTCAACTGTTCTCCCATCAATCACCCTCTCAAAGACTTGGCTTGTATAACATAGTGGACACCACGTCACTGCTATTGGAACACCACCCACATGATCATTGACAATCTCATGCCATACTAGAATGGAGAGCGGATATGCCCGTGCAACGCCATTTATCTCAACACCTAAAACTACATCCGAGTCTGCCAAGTCTGCCATATCAGTTGTAACAAATTTTGGATCATCTATTGAAGGAATCCCATCAGGTGGTGGTCCACCTCCAACAATCTTGCTTAACGGGACTAGATGTTTTATACCATCAGTAATCATAATATTATCAACTGATATAGTTTTGTCATCTAAACTATTTTGCAAAGTCTCAGTATCATCTTTATCCCAATAAATGAAAAATGATACAGTACCTACTAAAACAGACAACAATATTATGATTCCCACCATTTTGTAATTCAAATTTACTCAAGACATCTACTAGAAAATATTAAAGACTTGTTCCATATCGACTTGTCAACATGGACCGCTTAGGCTTTGTGTGAAAATTTTGATGGTATGTTGATTGGTACACGTGATATAAGACCCAACGAACGACACGCAAGCGTCCCAAGCAGTAATGATACTGCAATCAAAACTATAGTGCCAGATGGTGCCAAGTCAAGATAGTATGAGAGAAATATTCCCAAAACGACCGAAAAGACGGACATTGAAATGGATATGCAAACGGTTTTTTTGAATCCTTTTCCAAAAAGCATTGCCGTAATATTTGGAATTACAACAAGTGCAGAGATGAGCAATATTCCAACTAGTCGCATTGAAGTAACAACCGTAACAGCGGCTAATATCACAAAGAGGTAGTTTAGTAGGGTTACGTTCAGCCCAGATATCTTTGCCTCTTCTTCATTAAATGACAGAAATGTGAACTGTTTTTGTAGTGCCAATAAGGTACACACAATTCCAATACTTATAGTCACTACAATCATAGTATCTTGCGTACCTATCAAAAGTATACTGCCAAACAAAAAGCTAAACAAATCTACAGAGAATCCCCCTGATGCACTGACCAGTATTACTCCTACTGAAAGACCAGTTACAAGCACCACTGCCACGGCCGCATCACCAGAGATCTTGGTGCTTGAACGAAGTTTTTGAAGGCCCAATCCTCCAACAATTGACACTATAAATGCTGTCCACAGTGGAAAGACCCCCAAGAAAAGTCCTATTGAGATTCCGCCAAATGCCACATGTGAAATGCCATCACCAAAAAGCGAATATCTTCTCAAAACAAGAAAGATCCCAAGAAAAGATGTAATCACTGCAACAGCAATTCCTGAAATAAGTGCCTTTTGCATAAATCCGTAAGATAGTATGTCCAGTACCAATTCTGTACACTCTAGATATCGTGTTCGCGCATATGAATCTGCATTGCAGACTCGGTGTAGGTCTTGAGAATCTTCTCATCAGCAAAGAATTGCTCCTTAGTTCCATGAAAGAACAGCTTTTGATTCATGCATGCTACTTTGCCAGCATATTTTTTAATGGCATCAAGATCATGGGATGACCAGATAACTGTAATTTTATATCTCTCATTTAGCTTACAAATTATTTCATAGAAGGACAACTGGGACTCTGAATCCACACCTGTAACTGGCTCGTCAAGTATCAACAGTATGGGATCCTTGACTAGCGCTTTTGCAATAAAGGCCCGTTGCTGCTCTCCACCAGATAGTTCTCCAATACGGCGGTTCTTCAAATGTTCAAGTCCAACTGTTCTTAATGCTTTCAGTATTCTATCATCTTTTTTATCTATCAAGCTGTAAATTCGATTCCAGCAACAATTACACTGCTGAATTAGTTTGACGCCATGAGTAATTCTTTTTTTAGTAATGATTCCCATTGCCACCACGTCACTTACCGTTGCTGGAAAGTTTGGCTCAAATGTGATCTTTTGCGGTACATAGCCAATAAGTGGAATTAGCGAGCGGAATTTATTAGGCCCATGCCCGAACATGGCTAATTTGCCTTTGTACTGTTGTAGTCCGAGAATTGCTCGAAAGAGTGTTGTCTTGCCCGCACCATTTGGCCCTATAATTCCTAGCATTTCACCTTCTTGTACGTCAAGACTGACATTATTTACTGCTACACGATTATGATAATTTATTGAAAGTTCTTGAATCTGTAGAACGTTTACTGGCATTGCAGAGCTACCTTTAGGATTTCTAGATTCTTCTCCATCTTTTCAAGATATGAGATTCCACTATCAGCCTCTTCTTTGGTAAGCCCTTCTAGTGGACTCAAGGTCATGACTTGAGCACCTGTCTCGTCTGCAATCACCTCAGCAAGTCTTGTACCTACAAGCTCTTCGGCAAATATCACCGAAATGTCATGTTCTCGTACAAAATCAACAAATGTTGCAATCTCAGCTGCCGTGGCCTCGGCATCAGGTGCTAAACCACTTAATGAGAATGTATCTATATCATACCTTTCTGTAAAATAGGCAAAGGCATTATGAAAAGTAACGATGGTGTTTTTCTGGCAGTGTGCAAGCGCTGATTTTGTTTTGATGTTGAACATGTCAAGTTTATCATTAAATGCTTCAGCATTTTGTTCGTATTTTGCAGCATTTGTAGGATCAACTTGTATAAACCCATCTCTAATATTATTTACCTGAAGTTTAACGCGTGTAGGATCGAGCCATATGTGTGGATCAAATTCAAAACCATGATCGTGGGCATGTCCGCCATCTTTGTCAGAATCGTGATCTTTTTCATGATCATGTCCTTCTGAAATCATCATATGAATATGTTCAAGCGCATCCACAGTTGTCATGTGTCCCTCCTCCACTTCGTGCAATATCTCTTCAATCTCTACAAGTAGTGATTTCCACATGTCGTGATCATCATCTTCATGTTCGTGCAATATAGCACGTATTGTGTTGATAGTCTGCATCTCAGTTGCCTGACCATCTTCAAACATCTCTAGTGCAACTTCCATTTTTTCAATTACATCTTTACCGTGGTCATCATCTTTACCGTGGTCATCATCTTCCACTTTGAATAGATCAACACCATCAGAAGCATTGACAAAAACGATGTGTTCAAATTCACCAGAGTCAATTAGTTGGTCAACATACATCTCAATTCCAAGTCCGTTATATACAAAAACATCTGTATCTTGCAACGATTGGAGGTCACTGGCTCTTGGATCCCAATCATGGGCCTCAACGCCTGTTGGCATAAACTGGCTAACTATGGCAGTATCACCTGCAACAGTTTTTGTAAATTCATAATAAGGGTAAAAGGAAGCAAATGCGACAACCTTATCCTCCATAACAACAGGTTCTACTGGGGTACTCTCTTCACTATACATAAAAAACACCGCAGCAGCGATGATAACGGCTGCTGCGATGCCTCCGCCTGCTAAATAAGCTGAGCGTGCTGTCATTTTCCTACTTAGTTAATAATTAATCCATATAAATTCATAACTATTAGTATTTTTTCACAATTTATTAATAAAATAACCTTGCCAACCTAAAGGGCTGATCGCTCTACCTAACCAAGAAATAATAACTAACCATGAGAAAAAAACAAATTATCGATCACAATATAAGGGCATTATGGCAAAGTTACAAAATCTAAATAATGGCCAAGACACACGATACATCTATCATATCTATTTCACTTAACAAAGAGATGATAGAAGAGCTGAACAGACTGCAAAAGATACTTGGTTTTACTGGTCGCTCAGAGATTGTAAGAGCTGGAATACGCACATTTGTCCAAGAAGAGAAACAAAGGCAGGGAATGACAGGTAACAAAAATGCAATGCTTGTAGTAGTTCATGCAAACAAGTACGATGATCAGGTAGCTGGAATAAAACACGATTATGAAGATCTGATCACCACACACATACACAATAAAATAGATCAAAATAGATGTGTAGAGATGTTCTTGCTTGATGGCAACGCAAAAAAGATAGAATCCATAACAAAAGGATTTCTAACAAACAAAAAGATGGATACTGTAAAAATGGTTGTGCTGTGATACTTGGTTGTATGACAAGTTCAAAAATTATTAAAGAAAATCACATTATCCAATGCAGTGGTTGGCATTGGAGCGACACCACCAGTTCTTCAAATATAGCTAATTACACAAAATTAATCCATAACAGTAATGCCACATACAAACAGCAAAAAAATATCAAAAGAAATGAGACTTGCAGCATAGTTGTTCTAGTCCTGAACATGTCACAATACAATACTTGGCTGTCCCATCTACAGCACATTACAAAGTTTCATTCAAATTTTGTAAAAACAAATCATTATCATTCTACTTTTGAAATAACAGATATGTGTCAAACTTGCACAAAACATTGTGCCAACTCATTACATCAATAACAAGCGTGGTCAACAATCAATTAAATGAATCATATTTAATTATCAGACTGTCTATATGTTATTGTGCAGTCATATACTGCCCTGATCGGTATTGGTGTTGGTGCAATTGTAGTTATGGCACTAATCTTTGGAATGGACATTCTAAAGCTGTCCGTATCAACTCAAGAGTATGACATATTTGTTGATCCAATTATCGACAAACAAAGTTTGTTTGTAACTGGCAGAATAACTGTACAAAACACAGGCTCACAGACACTTACAAACATACATGTGAATTTTGGTGCAGGTGACATCCTGGACATCAAAGAACTTGCGGCGGGTGAAAAAATCATAATTTCACCACCTCCAGACAACCCAATGGAGTTTGTCATGATAGATGCAGACAACGGAATCTTTGTAAGCAAAGCATATCGTGAACTACCAAAAATGGTAGGAATGATGGGATCATAAACATACCATCACAAAATGTGAATCAATTTAAGAGATAAAATCAGGCGTAATTTGCAACATAACCCACAATCACTCCCCTTTTACCTCTTCTCTGGTCTTGAATTGGGGAGAAATTCCCAAAGAGGTATAGTTCCCTGAAGAGCATGTAAAACACATAGAATCTTTTGAAATTCCCACTGCATTTGCCAAGTTCTCTGCATCATTGAATCCTAAATAGTCGGCACCAATATCACGCCGAACCATCTCAGTTATCTCTTCGGTACTCATCTTCTTTCCATTCGTATATGTTGCAAGTTCCTGTTGAGATGGAAAATCTATTCCTGCATAACATGGAAAATTAATTTGAGGGTACGTAATCAGCATGCTGATCTTTCGTGCACCTGCACGACGAAGTGCCTTAATGATGGCCTTGGAGCTTGTACCACGAACTAAGCTATCATCAATGACAACAACATGCTTTCCATCAATAATTTCTCTTATGGGAATAATCCATCTATTGATCTCAATTCTGTCAGATTGATGTGGTTCTATAAAGCTACGAAGTGGACCTTTTTTGCTGTATCTGTCTTTGAGTAGTCCCTCATCAAATGGAACTCCTGATTCTTGAGCATAACCCAATGCTGCGGGTCTTGCTGAATCAGGCACAGGAATCACCAAGTCAGCATCAAAGATACGAAACTTTTTAGCTAAAAAATGGCCAATTCGTTTTCTTGCTAGATAGATGTTAGAGCCTTCCATCTTACTTGAGGGATGTGCAAAATACGTAAACTCAAAAGAACAATGTGCATGTGGGATATCCTCTGAAAAGCGTTCTGATTGTAAACCATCTTTATCAAGTCGTATTAATTCGCCAGGATTTATGTCACGCTGCAGCTGTGCCCCCACTGCAGAAAGTGCAGAAGACTCGGATGCCACAATAAAGGTATCATCAGATTTTTTATATCCTAGTACCATTGGTCTAAACCCTTTAGGGTCGCGTGCAGCATAAACAGCATTATCATCTGAGATGAATGTAAAGCAGTAAGATCCGGCCATCTCGTTTTTAAGTATTGATAGTGCTTTTCTCATATTGCCACGCTCAGTTATAAGGGAGACAAGTCTTTGTGCTGCAACTAATGTATCGCTAGAGTTTTGTGGCGTAAATGTGCACCCGCCAACCAGATTGGACAACTCTTGCACATTTGCAATTGTTCCATTATGTGCCACACAGAGATCTTGCACACGAAGTGGCTGAGCATTTTCAATTGAGCTCCTTCCCATGGTAGAATATCTGACATGTCCAATGATAGAATCAGACGCATACTCTTCGGCAATCTTTTTGAATTCAGAGGATGACGAAGAGACCAATCCTGTTTTTTTTAGTGGGGGTCGGTTTGGTACTGCTATACCCCATGCTTCTTGACCCCTGTGTTGTAGTGCTCGCAGTGAATCTATTGCCATCGGAACCACATTAGTTCCACCTAGACTGAATATTCCAACCACACCACAGTTCTCCTTAACCATGTGCCACCAGCTTCCTCAACGCACTAGACCATATTTTTTGTGCCTTATCAATCCTTAGACATATAACTACATCATTGTGTCGTGTGAATGTGATGTTTTTGCCCACAAGTTTACCAATTAAACCATGCCTTACCCCAAGCTTATTCAAGGTCCTAAGCAGAGATTTTAATTTCTGTTTCTCCACCACCAAAATATATCTAGAGTGACTTTCTGAAAACAAGATTCTGTCAGTATCAAGTCTTTGAGAAGGTATCTTGCCTATTGACACCTCACATCCCATGCTTGTGCTCATACAGAGCTCAGAGACTGCAACTGCAATGCCTCCTTTGGAACAGTCATGTGCACCTTTGACCAAATTTTTTTCTATAGTGTGTAATACGGCATTCATATTTTTCTTGGACTCTGCAAAATCCACTGTAGGGCATCTACCACCAACAAATCCACGTATATACTCTGAGTATTCAGAGCCACCAAGCTCATCCAGAGTTTTTCCCACAATCACAATATTGTCTTCCTCTGAGATATCTTGTGTGGGCGGGGGCTTTGTATCTGCTAGTCCCAACACTCCAATTACAGGAGTGGGTTTTATTGGGCCATTTGGTGTCTCATTGTATAGGCTCACTTTGCCTCCTATACACGGTATCTCAAAATATTTTGCAAAGTCGGCAAGCCCATTAACAGACTCTAAAAATGTCCAAAAGATTTCAGGGTTTTCAGGATTCCCAAATTGAAGATGATCAAGCATTCCAATAGGTTTTGCACCAGTACACACTACATTTCTGCATGCCTCCTCAAAGCATCCAATTGCTCCTTCTCTTGGGTCAATATAACACTGCTTGGGATTACCGTCAATTTTTATAGAGAGAAATTTTCCGTTATCAAGCCTCAGAACTGACGCGTCGACACCAGGCTTGATCACTGTACGTATACCCACTTCGTGATCGTACTGGCCATACACCCATGCTGTACTTGCAATGTTTGGCGCAGATAATAGCTTGAGCAGTATTTGGGTATAGTCAGAAACGGAACGGAATTTTTTATCTCTTTTAATCTCAGCCAGATATGCAGGTTTCTTGGAGGGTCTATCAAGAAGTGTGGCATGCGCAACCACATCGGTTGGCAATCTTGCACAAGTTTCATCACCTTTAGTTACATGCATCATGTTATCTTGAGTAACTGTTCCAATTATAGATGCATTGATATGAAATTTGGAACATATTGCCAAGAGTTGTTTTAGTTTGCCCTTGCTAGTTATAAGTAGCATCCTTTCTTGAGATTCAGATATCATTATTTCTTCTTGTAACATGTCATCTTCGCGAGTATGTACTTTGTCTACATCCATACTAATTCCCACCCCAAGAGAATCGGCAGTTTCAGATATGGCACAAGATAACCCACCACCGCCAAGATCCTTCATTGCATGAATCAGATGTCTGTTTCGTGCCTCAAGTACTGCTTCTATGATAAGTTTCTCTACGAAAGGATCTGGAATCTGCACAGCAGAACGGTCCTCTGATTTTAGTGGATCCGATGCAAACTGTGAGCCGCCGATGCCATCCCTACCTGTCGGACCACCAAGCAAGATAACTAGATCACCCTTCCTTGCACGGTTTTTAATCAAATTTGCCTTTTTGCCAAATCCAACTGCTGCCACATCTACCAATGCATATCCAGAGTAACATTGATCAAACTCAACCTCACCGCCGATTGTAGGTATACCTAAACAGTTTCCATAGTCAGCAATACCAGTTACAGCATTCGTGAAGAGCCATCTTGCATGAGGATCACTTCGAATATCGCCGAATCGAAGGCCATCAAGTATGGCAATTGGACGTGTCCCGGCAGACAGTATATCACGTATTACGCCTCCCACTCCTGTTGCTGCTCCACCGTACGGCTCTACAGCAGACGGATGATTGTGGCTTTCAATGTGGGCAGTAATTACATATCCATCACCCACATCCAACACTCCAGAGTCGTATCCTTTTTCATATATTACATGTGGGCCATTCATAGGCAGTACTCGAAGATGTTTTTTGGAGGATTTGTATGAACAGTGCTCTGACCATTCTGCTGCTACAATTTTAATCTCAGTTTGGGTGGGATTACGTCCTATTCTGGTAGTAAGATCTAGGAGTTCTTTATATTTTAGGCTCAATGATATGCACCCAATACATCAAGTAATGATTTGAAGATTAATGTTGATGCCATATTGCCACTAGGATTAATTTCATGTTCTACTGCACGTTCTGGATGTGGCATCATTCCTACTACATTTCCATCTTTATTACATATGCCTGCAATGGATAGTGAGGAGCCATTTACGTTATCTTCATATTTGAATACAATCTGGTTATTCTTCCGCATGTCTTTCAACGTAGATCTGTCTGCATAGTATCGGCCCTCCCCATTTGCAATCGGAATAGGTATCTTATGACTCTTGATCAATCTGCTTGTAAATGGCGTATCAGTATTTTCAACCACCAAGTTTGTCCAGTTGCACATAAAGCTTGTGGATGTATTTTTAAGTAGTGCGCCCGGAAGAAGGCCAGACTCTACAAGTATTTGAAATCCATTACAAACACCCAAAACAGGTTTCCCACGTTGAGCCATTTTTTTTACATCCTGAAGTACAGGACTATGTGCCGCAATGATACCTGCACGAAGTCGATCGCCATATGAGAATCCGCCGGGAAGAATGACAACATCAGTATCATTTGGTATGTGTTTTTCATGCCAGATGTACCTAGTATTATAATGAAATACATCAGTTAAGACGTGATACATGTCTCGATCGCAGTTACTTCCAGGAAAAACAACTATACCTACCTTCATACAAAACTGGTACACAAAGTAATATTTAATTGAAATCTGAGCAATCATAATACAGTGCTTTACTGCATGAATGACTGATCAGGCCATACCTAAAATTTATGATATGTGTAAACTGACAAAGATCTAAAAGAGATACATTACAACATACGTGTAAAACAGACACAAAATTACAAGATATTTTATGATAATATGCTCAAGTAATTTTGGAATGCACTTCTACTGTTACCGTGCTTACCAATGGATTGTAAATTCTTAATTCGTCACATAGCTTTTTGATTGTACCTGATGCGGTCTTTTTGTCTTTTGCCTCAATCGTAAATTTCAACATTTTAGCAGTCCGTATTTGTGACACATTGGTAGTTCCACCTTTAATTACAAGATCCCTGAGGATCGTTTCACCTTCAGGATCATTGATACTAGGCTTGTTTTCAATCGTAACATGTACATCAAAAGTATCCATAGACAATTAACAAGATATAATCAAGATTAATTTATCTTCCGAAAGATATGAGCTTTTATACTTTTTTTGTGTTAAAAATAGATAGCAGTTTTGAGGATGAGCATCACCCCCAAACATCCCCAAAACTACCCATCTATATCCACGTTCACAAGACAGATCAAATGAAAACAGAATTTGATTCCTTTACAATACCACCATATAGAAACTATCACAAACAAGAAATCAAATTCATTCAAGAAAACTCACAGATTAAAATAATGTAGAAAAACTGAGATAATGTATCATAAGAAGCGATCCCTAATTACACGCCGTGTCTATCCTGACATGTCATCCAACTGAATTTCTAACTAGGCTGTCTTCCACAAAATTCTGTTATTGACCAACCCGCACACAATATCATTAATTATACTTCCGATCAAAAGTTCTTGAGGTCAAGTGACTTCCTGCCGATGAACTTCATTGCATCTAATTTTGGCCTTGCAGTTCTAAAGTACTCTGACATCGCGCAACGCATCTGCACTATAGTAGCATAATACTCTGACACC
>CAZIHR010000055.1:0-13480 GCA_964538885.1 uncultured Nitrosopumilaceae archaeon | reverse complement strand
ATCCAATACAACAAGTGGAGGGACGAGTCGATCGCGCGAGAGGTGGGAAGAGTGACGCCGTGACATCCATGTAGCCGTCTAACAGGTATATGGTAGCACACAGATGGCGAATTAGGAAACAGAGTTCACCCCTCTACTGGCATCATGCTTTTTCTCTGTCTGTTCCTCTGTGATGGTCTCCCCATGTGGTGGCATCTTCCTTACAAATGCTTGGATTGGTGAACCGTCCAAAGAATTAATCACAATACCTGTCCTTTTTTTGCAGAAGAACTTGTTTTTTGCCATTTTTTTCGATATTTTTATACTATTGATATAATGTCTGAAAACAACAACAATGAAATACTGAAAATGTGAATAATTGTTCATGGCACCAATCATCATAATTCCGATAATTATAGTGACTATAGTGGGGTTGGTGGGTTATTTGGTATATCGATTTATAGTATATGATATGATGTGTAAGAAAAATGTCAGCCGTACGTTGCAGAGATACAACATAAGGCAATCACCTTTCCAAATACTCAAGGAATATCATCTGAGTAAAGGCAGGCAACTCTCTGACGGTGAGATTCGATCTATGGAAAAAGAATATCGGCAAAATGAACCAGATCAGTTTCTTGCAATGTATGACTCTATAAGAGATAGCTTTCAAAATGACAAAGGTCGTACCGAGTGACTTAGGGCGTTACAGGAATCTGAATGAACGGAGTTCCACCTTCACCAACTACAAGTGGTAGCTTTCCGTCCCATGCTTGTGTCTTTAGCCACTCTAGATAGTTTGGATTCTCAGCCAGTGCCTTGTTGATTATGGCAATTGCCTCTGCTTCACCACGAGCTTCAGCTATGTTGGCATTGGCAACTCCTATGGCGTTTGCCTCTCTCTGTTTTGCCTCCACCTCTATTCTTCTCAAGTCGTTTTCTGCCTTGAGTGCTTTTTGCTCTGCCTCTACTTTGGCCTCAATTGCTTGTGCAAATAACGGCGAAAATTCGAAATCTGTAATGGATATAACCTCGGTGACTACACCGAACTGGTTCAATCTCTCTCTAATTGATGATTCGATGTCCTGTTTGACTAGTGGTCTCTTTGTGATCAGCTCTTCGGCATTATAATTTGCAGTTACTTGCTTGACAGTCTCTTCTATTGCTGGTTGAATTACCCTGTTTTCATAGTCTAATCCCAAATTCTTGTATAGTCTGTGAATTTCTTCTTTATTCGGATGATAGTTTACTGTTACTGTGGTTTCCACAGTCTGCAGGTCTTTTGATGCACTTCTGGTCTCCTTCTCATACTTGAGCGTACGTACCTCTATGACCACTACTTCATCCTGAAAGGGAACTACAAAATGCAGTCCTTCATCAAGTGGTGGATTTTCCAAGTCTACCGCATTCCAGTGCAGTAGCACTCCCCTGTGACCTGCATCAACAATCTTGACTGACGCAAACGCAACAACTCCTATTATTATTAAGAGTATGATGCCTATAGTTACGCCTCTTGCAACATTTGTATTGACATTTCGGCGGGAGCCTTGATATCTGGACATGTAATTTTTGTAAATGCCTCTCATTATTATACCAAGCGCGTAGCATGGTGTTGTCCAATTTGTAGCATTTTACCTTAAATTCGTGATTAGCATCATACTTTGATTATTTTATGAAATTTGTGCATGAGAATGGAGGAACTGAATCTGCATCTGACTGTTACTCATTACGTTTATTTAGGCGTAGTCAATCGTTTATTCTATTGGCTGGTATTGACAAGGCTGCAATCGGATTTACAATTGCGATTGTGGCTGTTGGTGTGGGAATTGCATTGTATGGTGACACAAATCAGAGCTCTAGCCCTGCGGTACAAATGACGCAAGACGAAATGACGCAAGACGAAATGACGCAAGACGAAATGACGCAAGACGAAATGACGCAAGACGAAATGACGCAAGACGAAATGACGCAAGACGAAATGACGCAAGACGACCCACAAACACACATTGTCGAAATGCCTCTGGGAACAGCAGTACCTGGCTGTGAGGTAACAAATGAATGCTACATTCCAATGTCACTCACAATTAATGCTGGTGATGCAGTAGAGTGGGTAAACGCCGATACTGCTGCACATACAGTTACAAGCGGAACAGTTACAGACGGCCCGTCAGGTGAATTTGACAGTAGCCTAATTCTGGTGAACGCGTCTTACACATTCACATTTGAAGAATCTGGCATGTATGACTATTTTTGCTTGGTTCACCCGTGGATGGTAGGTACCATTCAGGTAAACTAGCCCTTTATTTTCAATGCATTTTTACGTACAGTTCTGTTGTATCTGACTCCGAATCTGTGAGCCTCATCGCGTGCATACTGTAAAATCTTCAGCGCTGCCTTCTCCCTCGGAATCATAATCGGATACTTTTCATTCGGTATGTAAACCTCCTCATTCTCCTTTGCAAGTGACACACAAGGTATGTCTAGTCCCAATGTTTGTAGTGATTTTAATGCTGCTTCTAGTTGTCCCTTACCTCCGTCAATTAGAATCATATCTGGCAGTTCAGCTCTCTCTGCTACCAATCTTGAGTAGCGTCGATGAACCACTTCGGCAATCATCGCATAGTCGTCCCTTCCAGATATTGTCTTGATTTTGAACTTGCGGTACCCTGCCTTATCTGGTTGCCCTTCTGTAAACTTTGACATGGAACCTACTGCAAAATCTGCACCATGATTTGATATATCAAAACATTCAATGGAATGTGGTATTGCAGGCAAATGTAGCTTGTCTCTGATATCTACTAGTCCTGGCTCCACATTGCCATCTTGAATCATCTTGAGATTCTTTGCTATCAAATTAAGCATGTCCAATCTCTTGCCACTTGTAGGACAGACAATCCTTACTGGAAATCCTGCTTGCTTTGAAAACATCTTCTCCAAAATTTTCCTATCTGCAGGATATTCACTTACCACCACCAGACGTGGCAGCTTGTGTGTGGAATAGTATCCTGACAAAAAGCTTGAAAATGAATTGTCTCCCACCAAATCAAAAAAGAATCTATCACTATCCCGTATTATGCCATTTATCATCCTAAAATTCATCACAATTGCAGCATGGTCTCTAATTGTAATGCCAAAGTACTCTTCATTTGAATTTTCCACATATTCCATCTTTTGCCCTGTCTGTAGACTGCCCAATCTGATCAGCGTGTCGCGTATTTCTTTTGCCCTCTCAAACTGTTGCATATCTGCCGCGTGCCGCATCTCATTTTCCAGCCCACGTACAAAATCTCTTGTCTGATCTTTCCCCCCCAATGCTTTTTTGAGCGCGTCCACATGTGCCGGATATCGATTTATGGCAGACTTGAATTCACATGGGCCCTCACAATTGCCCAGATGATATTCTAAGCAGACCTTTTTTGGAAGCGTCTTGCATACTCTGATCTGAAATGCCTTGCGCAACGTACCAATTGTAAGTAATTTTGAGCTGCCATGCGTGAATGGTCCAAATATCTTTCCCCGTCCCAAAAACTCTCCATTCCGTGTACGTCTAGCTACTACTAATCGTGGATATTTTTCCTCAGTCACTCTCAAGTATGTGTATCTCTGCTGATCCTTCAGCTCAATGTTGAACATGGGACGATATTTTTTTATCATATTTGATTCAAGCAGAAATGCCTCACTCTCATTATCAGTTAAGACAAACTCCATATCTGCTATCTTTTCCACAAGCTTTTGCGTTTTGTAGTTCTGGTTTTTTAGAAAATATGACTTTACGCGCCTTTTCAAATTTTTCGCTTTACCTATGTAGATGATTTTACCATCACAATCTTTCATCATGTAGATGCCCGGACCTGTGGAAATCACAAATTTGGAGATGTCAACTGTCATTTCTTTGCCATCTTGAGATATTTTCCTGTATAACTGCCAGCAGACTCGATTATCTGTGCAGGTGTGCCCGTAGCTACTATCGTCCCGCCCTCATCACCTCCCTCCGGCCCGAGGTCTATTATCCAATCCGAGTTCCTTATTACATCCATATTGTGCTCAATTACAACTATGGTATTTCCCATATTTGCAAGTCGATTTAACACATCAAGCAGCTTTTGCACATCAGCAAAGTGGAGTCCTGTAGTAGGTTCATCTAATATGTATAGTGTATTTCCAGTACCCCGCTTTGACAGTTCTGCCGCAAGCTTTACGCGTTGGGCCTCGCCTCCAGATAGGGTGGTAGATGATTGACCCAATTTTATATATCCAAGACCTACATCATAAACTGTCTGTAATTTTTTCCTGATTGTAGGAATATTTTCAAATAATTCTAGTGCCTCAAAGACCGTCATCTCTAGTATGTCTGCTATACTCTTTCCTTTGTATAACACAGATAACGTCTCAGAGTTGTAGCGTTTCCCCTTGCACTCGTCACACTTTACATAAACATCTGATAGAAACTGCATCTCTATCTGCTTGACACCATCACCATCACATGCAAAGCATCGTCCGTCTGCCACATTAAACGAGAACTGACCTGGTGCGTATCCACGCTCTCTTGACAGTGTCGTGTTGGAGTATAGCTCTCGTATGGGTGTAAATGCACCAATATATGTGGCCGGATTCGAGCGCGGCGTACGGCCTATGGGGGATTGGTCTATTGCAATCACCTTGTCAATATTCTCCAGACCTAAAATGCCCTTGTGCTTTCCGGGCTTTTTGGATGATGTGTAAAAATGACTCTCAAGTGCCTTGAGTAGTATATCATTTACCAGTGTAGACTTGCCGGAGCCTGACACTCCTGTAACTGCCACAAACAGCCCCAATGGTATCTCGACATCAATCTTTTTCAAGTTGTTTGCAGCAGCTCCCAATATCTTTAGAGTGCCCTGACGTACTCTGGTTTTGTTGTCCAGCTTGACGATGGTCTCATTTTTCAGATAGTTGCCTGTGATTGATTTGCCACCATTTAGTATCTGCTTTATGGTTCCCTCGAATACTATATTTCCTCCATGAATACCTGCACCAGGTCCAAGATCAACTATCCAGTCCGAATTCCTTATGACTTCCTCATCATGTTCCACCACAATTACCGTATTTCCAAGATTTCTCAATTTTGTCAGTGTCTTGACAAGCCTTGCATTGTCGCGCTGATGCAGACCAATCGTGGGTTCATCCAACACATACATTACTCCTGTAAGATTGGAGCCGATCTGAGTTGCAAGTCGTATTCTTTGTGATTCCCCCCCAGAGAGTGTGGAGCTGAGCCGATTAAGCGTCAGATAATCTAGTCCTACGTTAATCAGAAATTCGAGCCTTTCATTAATCTCTTTGAGAATGTCACGTGCAATATATTGCTCGTTCTCTGTCATCTGTAAATTGGCAAAAAAGTCATGACAGCCTGCAATAGGCAGATCACATACCTCCATTATTCCCATGCCTCCAATCTTTACTGCAAGAGATTCTGCTTTCAGCTTCTTACCGCCACATTCACTACATGGTGTGTCTCTCATGAATTGTTTGAGCCACTCTCGTTTTGAATCTGATTCTGTCTCTGCAAATGAACGCCGCAAATTCTCCACAACTCCCCCAAATGCATCTGTATATTGCCATGCCGAGTCGCCTGACTTTGAACTATATTTAAAGTCAATCAGATCATTTGTACCATACAGAATCACATTAAGATGCTTCTTCTTCATATCTTCAATTGATGTCATCAAATCAAAACCGAATCTCTTTCCCACAGCTCTTAGTGCTTGGTGCCTGAATGAGGAGAATCTTCCACTCCACGGTACAATGGCCCCATCAAGTATGGATTTTGTCCTGTCTGGAATTATCAGATCTTCATCAAACTCTAGCTTTACTCCTAATCCATTACACGCTTTGCACATGCCAAACGGAGAGTTGAATGAAAATGTGCGTGGCTCTAACTCTCCAACAGTCAGCCCACAGTAGGGACATGCATTATTTTGTGAGAAGATCTTTTCTAATTTTGTAGACGACACCACGACATTCCCCTTTGAAGTCTTGATTGCAGTCTGAATCGCCTCAAACAACCGTGAGCGTTCTGATTTTGTTGCCTGTACTCTGTCTACTACAATCTCTATGCTGTGCCATTTCTGTCTGTCAAGCGGTACAATCTCATCTAGTCCCATGACTTTTCCATTTACGCGAACTCTGGAATATCCATCTCTCTTTACTTGTCCGAGCAGCTTTTCATGCGTTCCTTTTTTTCGTTGTACTATGGGGGACAATACAACTATCTTTGTATCTTCAAACTCTCTTAGTATGGATTCACATATGGTCTCAATTGATTGACTTGAGATCTTTCTGCCACAGTTAGTACAGTGTGGAATTCCCACTCTGGAATATAAAAGCCGCATATAGTCGTAAATCTCAGTGGTGGTGCCTACAGTCGATCGGGGATTTTTACTGGTGGTCTTTTGCTGAATCGATATTGCAGGGGAGAGACCCTCTATAGAATCAACATCTGGCTTGTCCATCATCTCTAGAAATTGTCGTGCATATGCAGATAATGATTCCACGTATCTTCTCTGTCCCTCAGCATAGATGGTATCAAAGGCAAGTGTGGACTTGCCGGATCCTGACAGTCCACTGATTACAACCAAACTGTTCTTTGGTATGTCCACGTCAAGATTTTTCAGGTTGTGGTGTCTGGCACCGCGAATCTTAAGCTTGTTTTCTGGCATGCCTTGCCTTGATCTCCATCTCCAGTCTTTTTATTCTGTCGCGGCACTCTATTGCATGTTCAAAGTCCAGGTCTTCAGAGTATATTTTCATCTGAGCTTCTAGTTCTATTATCTCTGCTGCAAGATCGTGGGGAGACATTGATTTTGAGTCATCAACTGTTGTGATTTGATCCGGCACTGTCTTTACAATACTTTGTGGTATGATGTTATGCTTTACATTGTATGATTGTTGTTTCTTTCTTCGCCTCACAGTCTCATTCATCGCACTCTTCATCGATCCTGTCACAGTATCTGCATACATTATCACTGTCCCATTGGAGTTTCGAGCAGCTCTGCCAAAAGTTTGAACCAGACTCGTAAAATTGCGCAAGAATCCTTCCTTGTCGGCATCAAGTATTGCTACAAGGGACACCTCTGGTATATCGAGTCCCTCTCGCAACAAGTTGATTCCCACAAGCACATCAAATTCTCCTAGACGTAGTCGCCTTATCAACTCTGTACGTTCTATACCTTTAATCTCAGAATGTAGATATCTTGCTCGGATCTGTTTCTTTGAGAGGTATTCTGTAAGGTCTTCTGCCATGCGTTTGGTGAGGGTTGTTACCAATACTCGTTCATTTTTTGTAGCCCTTGCTGTAATCTCTTGTACTAGGTCATCCATCTGGTTTTTTGTTGTTCTTGTCTCCACATGTGGTTCTAATAGTCCGGTGGGGCGCACCAACTGTTCTGCAATATGATGGGATGTATTCTTTTCATACTCTGATGGTGTAGCAGATACAAATAGCGCATTTTTGATATATTTCTCAAACTCTTCGAATTTGAGCGGCCTGTTGTCGTATGCACTAGGAAGCCTGAATCCGTAGGTGACAAGCTCCTTTTTCCTAGAATGGTCGCCCTTGTACATACCGTGAAGCTGCGGTAGCGTTACATGTGACTCGTCAATTACCAGTAGATGATCCTCATCAAAAAAGTCCATTAGACAGAATGCCTTTTGGCCTGGTCGTCTTCCATCAAAATGCCTCGAATAATTCTCAATACCAGAACAATACCCGACCTCCTCGATCATCTCAAGATCATAATGTGTTCTTCTCTCTAGTCGCTGCCTCTCCAACTCATTTAGCTGTGGGAGTCGTTCTGCTAGCTCTGCCCTTATGGAATTCATCGCCTTTTTCCGCACATCTTTGGCAATTAAATAGTGTTTTGCGGGAAAAATTCTCATGCTGAATGTATCCTGCTTTACCTTCATTGATATATGATCAAGCAAAGTAATTTTTTCAACCTCATCCCCAAACATTGACACTCTTATCACATCCTCCGAGTATGCAGGTATGATGTCTACGGTGTCTCCTTTCACCCTAAAGTTTCCCGGGGCAATCTCAGTGTCGTTCCGCTCATATCTTGCATCCACAAGCCTCTTTATCAGGTTGTTTCTACCTATGTGGTCACCAACATTTATGGTTGTTGAGAGATCTTTCCAGTCCTGTGGATTGCCTAGAGAGTAGATGCACGACACTGTAGCTATTATTATGGTGGGTTCACCTGACAGAAGCATTGCGGTGGCCTCTAGTCGGAGCTTTTCAATCTCCTCGTTGATCTGAGTATCTTTTTCAATATATGTATCAGTTTGTGGCAGATAACTCTCTGGCTGGTAATAGTCATAGTATGATACGAAATAGCCGACGTTGTTTTTGGGGAAAAATTGCTTCATCTCCGAATAGAGTTGTGCTGCCAATGTCTTGTTGTGTGATATTATTAGCGTATTTTTCCCCGTCTTGGCAATCACATTTGCTACAGTAAACGTCTTACCGCTTCCGGTGACTCCTAAAAGTGTCTGTATACGTCCTTCATTTGCACCGTTTACCAAAACATCTATAGCTTGTGACTGGTCGCCTGTTGGCGCAAACTCTGAACAGAGCTCAAATTTGGTGTGCAATGCACACAATAATCATAGACCGAATTTAAAGCAATAGTGTTTTTCAGTTAACCCAAATGTGCCACAAGCCACGTCATTACGGAGATAATTTGGACTCGCATATTATAACTTGATTTGAAATTTGAACGTGGTCAATGTCAATATGGTCAGCTCCAGATAGAGCAAGAATCGACATGTCATCTATTTGTTGTACATCAATAAAATAGTAAAAGCACAGCATCCTAGATGCGATGCAATTTGTCCTAGTTGAGCCTTCATCGCCTCGATCTCGCGATATCTTGTTTATCATCCATCTATTTTGTATCTTTTTAGATCTATTCTAGGATCGTTTGTAGCAAATCCGATGTATTTTTGTTCAGGTTTTGTAGGATCCTTACATTATTTTATCTTCATCCAGTATTCTGCGGAATTCAATTGGCCCTCCATCTCAACTGTGGATATGTCAGTTCTTGCATTGCGCGCAAACTCGCGCAACGCGGCAATGACATTGTGCGTGTTTCTACACGGCATCATATATGTCACGCCGCGCTTATCCAGAGTTCTGATGCAATCCACAGAAAAGATCTCCCTGTCAACAAGTATTAGATTCTGTTCAATTCCCAGATTTTGTATATTAGTTAGTGTTTTTTCAAGGAAATCAGGCACGGAATCGCCCATCTTCATATGAAATTCAGCAAGATTCAACGATACAGTCTTGTCTACACATTATATCGTGACGTATCGCTCAAAGTATTTGGTGCCGTTTTCGTATTTGGAGCGCGTTATATTGTCGTTGGGCTTTTCTCCATAGTATTTTATTTTGTGCATGTCAATTGCTATGGTGGGCCTCTTTGAAATTCGTCCATGTTGCTTTAATGTGTCCAGCTGGCGATACACTTGTACTTCGAACGCAGATTGTGTGGTTTCAAGATCCGCACTTTTGAGCTTTATTGCAAACTATCTAACTGATGATATTACATCGCCGCGTGTAAATTTTCCAGCATTCGCGCACACGCCTACATTGGAGTTGCGAACTGCCGCCTCCATAATGCCGTCATTCAGGTGCCCTGTACCGAATATTGCATTATATCTGACGGACATGTGAATACATTGGAGAAACTTGCCCATCATGTAGACTAGATATAACTGCGGGTTGTTTACCAATTTGATTGGTTTTGTTTTTACAACAATTCAAATCTTCTCAGTATTTCACTTTTTGATCTGGTTGCATTTTTACTGAGTTATCCTAATCTGAGGCACATTTGGGTTAACTGAGGAGGGACTGGAACAGTGCAGGATTTTTTGATAATCTTTCGTATACAGACATAAAATATGCTTAGTTGGCATACTATTTGGATCTTTTGAGGTCGTTAATGAAATACGGCTAATTGAGAATCACTTCTACAGTGAAGGCATCATAAAAGACCTGCAAGACGATTTTGATGAAATGATAGACAAAATAAGGAAATTAACAAAATGATAACAGAAATGAAGAGGTTGTTAGATAAACGAATTCCGTAAAGAAAACAGCTCTAGATCACTTCATCATTTTCCCAAAATACCCAAAAACATGGGGGGTTTAGCTTGTGAGCTTATCTGGTGTATCCAAGTGCCAGACATGCAACATTACAGGATCAAATGTTCTTCAAAACACCCAAATTTCCTCAATTAATAATAATTATTACGAAAAACGAACAAACAGCTCATTTACAGTAAAAAAGCATGTTCCAAAGCTTTTTTTTACAAACATTCTCTAGTTCATATATGCTCCAACCAAAATTGATTAAGCAACTGTGTTGGACAGAGAAAGATCTACCACAGAAAATAAGAACAAAACACGTTCATAGTCTACATCCATATCTAGGTAAATTTGTACCACAGCTTGTCGAATATTTTTTAAAACATAACATGAAAAATGCCAAGCTTATATGTGATCCATTCATGGGTTCTGGGACAACCCTAGTAGAATCCAACATCAACGGAATCCCATCCATTGGATTTGACATAAGTAAATTTAATGTGTTATTATGTAATGTAAAGACAAAAAAATACAACATAGACAAACTGGAAAAAACCACAAATGAAATACTAAAACAAACACTTGCCGCCATCCCCAAATCATCTCTGGATGATTATATGCCAAAAAAGACACAAATCAATATTAAAAAAAACAACTCTGAATATCTGAAAACATGGTATCATCCAGAAGCACTGCACCCCCTACTGATATTTAAGAGCCTGATCCCCAACTTTGATTATCAAGATGTGTTAAAAATAATCCTTACCAGATCAGCTAGATCATCTAGAATGATAGCACATTATGAGGTAGACTTTCCAAAAAAACCATATGGTGAGGATTATTTTTGCCTCAAACATAATCGTATATGTCATCCCACAAAGAACAGTATAATATTTCTAAAAAGATACTGTAAGGATGTAGTTAAAAGAATGTCAGAATTTCAACACATACGCAATGACGTATATACAAAACCATTACATGGTGATTCGCGCACATTTGATTTTACTAACAAAAAAATAAGTCATGTCTTCACATCTCCACCATACATAGGATTAATTGATTACCACGATCAACACAAATACGCCTATGAGCTTTTGAAACTCAAAGATAATAGTCATATAGAGATTGGGCGCAAGAAGGACGGTACAAGCAAACGAGCCATTGTAAACTACAAGAGGGGTATAAGCAGGACAATTAAGAACATACAAGAATCATCATTTGACAAAAACAGCCAATTCATCATAATAGTCAACGATAAACTAAATCTGTATGAAGATATAGTTGCTGATGGTGGTTTGATAATAAAGGAGAGGTTCATACGAGAAGTTAATCGTAGGTCTGGCCGACGTGCATCCAGCTTTAATGAAGACATATTGATCTGTGGTTTATGACTCTAAATCAACACACCACTGATAGAATAGAGGCGGATATGTGTAAATGGATAGATGATTTGTTAGAAAAGAAAAAGTCTGAATATACAAAAACCAATCTTGGTGGGGAACCTGTAGAACATGTAGGACAGAACATGCCATTTCATAAAGCGTTACTACCCAAGACATTTGGCCGAATGTCCAGTTTTGAACGTTCATTTTCCACAATTTTGGGAAAATCATATGAGCGTCATTCTGCAATCATTGCAGAGACTAGATTTCTTAAAGTCAAACTGCAACATAAAACAGATGGGCGTATATTGGAATCTGTAGATGCCGAGATTGTTGATGAGGTAAAACGAGTAGATGGGGGTCATCTGTTTTGTAATTATTTTGATGTAGTGAGGAGAATAGTTGATTTGGAAAAAGATGGTAGCGGAAATAAGGTATCTAGATCAGTGATATCAGATCTTTATCTGAAAAGTTATAATGACGAAGAGTATTTTTTTGAGATAAAAACACCAAAACCAAACAAAGAACAATGTTTGAACATAACAAGAAAGCACTTATGGATTCATGCCTTGCTCAAGATGGTACAACCACAGGTTAAGACGTATTTTGCTATGGGTTACAACCCTTGGGGCGAAGATAATGAATACAAACATAGTTTTGCAGTCAAATATCTAGACATTAAGAGGCAGACCATTATAGGAAAGCAATATTGGGACTTTTTGGGTGGGGATGGAGCGTTTGAGGATCTATTAGAAATATATCGTAAAGTTGGTTCTGTTAAATCCAAAGAGCTTAACAGAATTTTGGAAACATAAATAGAATTTTACTGTGCGGCCCATGCAATAAACTGAAGAGACATCTTTACACATTGTCTTGGTTGAGGGTGGAGAACAAGAAATTGGGACAAATGGTTAATGAAGATGTTCTTGCCAAGTTGTAATTTGGAAGATTTTTAACCTGTTAGTTATAGCTACGCTTGTACATGAATTTACAAGCGTAGCTATACGAACCAAAATCTAAAAATCTTATTTAGGTGACAGATCCATACCATGTTGTCTAAGAGTAATGCGGAGCATTGCTTGGAGTGTGCTAGTGGGGGGTTCCTCGCTGTACATTCTGACATCTAATATGGAAACTCCCTGTAGCCATAATCTTCCACCTGTGAATCGCGCTGAAGCAGTTTATCATAAATGATGCTCCAGTACCAGTTAACCCAAATGTGCCATAAGCCACGTCATAACGGAGGCGGTTTGGGCTCACGTATGGAAACTTGCTTGATTTGAAATTTGAATGTGGTCAATGTAAGTATAGTCTGATCCGAGCAGATCGAGAGCAAGAATCGACATATCATCCATTCGTTGTACATCAGCATGGAATAGTAAAAACACATCATCCTAGCAGCGATGCAATTTGTCCTGGTTCTAGCCCTCATCGCCTCGATCTCGCGATATCCAGTCTCTATCATCCATCTGTTTTTGTATCTTTTTAGATCTATACTAGGATCGTTTGTAGCAAACCCAATGTATTTTTGTTCAGGTTTTGTAGGATCCTTACATTATTTTATTTTTCTATCTTCATCCAGTATTCTGCAGAACCGGTTTGACCCTCCATCTCAACTGTGGATATGTCAGTTCTTGCATTGGCGCGCAAACTCGCGCAACGCAATTATAACATTGTGCGTGTTTCTACACGGCATCATATATGTCACGCCGCGCTTATCCAGAGTTCTGATGCAATCCACAGAAAAGAACTCCCTGTCAACAAGTACCAACCCCGGTTCAATTCCCAGATTTTGTATATTAGTTAGTGTTTTTTCAAGGAAATCAGGCACGGAATCGCCCATCTTCATGTGAAATACAGCAAGATTCAACGATACAGTCTTGTCTACACATTATATCGTGATGTATCGCTCAAAGTATTTGGTGCCGTTTTCGTATTTGGAGCGCGTTATATTGTCGTTGGGCTTTTTACTATAGTATTTTATTTTGTG
>CAZIHR010000054.1:0-1689 GCA_964538885.1 uncultured Nitrosopumilaceae archaeon | reverse complement strand
AGTATGTCATACGAAAAGTCAGGAGATGTCAAACTATGCGAGATGTATATAGGAATCCACTCAAAATGTATGACACAATTAATGATATTGTGTGTGGGTTGGTCAATAACAGAATTTTGTGGAAGACAGCCTAGATCAGTTGAATGACATGTCAGGATAGACACGGCGTGTAATTGGGGATCGCTTCTAATATCTTTTAATAACATGCCGACTCAATTGATCATTTAGATCAGTTAACAAAAATTTTAAGCAGTGAACAAAATTTACGCACGATACTACCACGCGCGCTGGCAGTCTCAGATTGTTTTGTTATCTAGTCGTCTGAATGCTTTTTGCCGTAGAGTTTGTTTTCTCTTCCGGTTCTACTTTATCATCTTCTGTTTTTACCTCTTCTTTTTTACTATCTTTTTCTAACATTGCTGGAATCTTAGATTCTGGAGTAAAACGAACCGAGTCTTCTTCGTCTAAAGTTACAGTATATGAAGGGATGTCTACTTTTCTGTCTCCGATCATTACATGACCATGTATGACTGCCTGTCTTGCTTGGTACGGTGTCTTGAATCCTAGTTTCTTTAACACTATTGTCTGCAATCTGCGAGCAAGCAAATCATTGACATTCAAATTTAGCACATCATCCAAAGTTGCATCTCCGCTAACTAATCCAATCTTGAACAACGACTTCATGAGAATTGGTTCTTTTTCTTGCCTGACCTCTTGTCTTAATGCAAGCAATGATCTTGCTTGATGTCTTACTCGTGACAGCTCTGTGTGTGCTTTCCATAACTCTCTTTTTGTTTTCAGTCCAAATGTACCGAGTGTCTTCAACTCGTCCATTTTCAATTCATAATTCAGAGGCCTCTTGGGCTTTTTCCATACTCTGCGTGGATATTTTGGATCTCCCATCTAAAGTAACCTGCTACTTTGTCTCCTCTGCTTCTTTCTTTTCTGCTACTGGTGCCGCCTCACCCGTAGGTGCGGCCACAGTTGCTGGTCCAGCTGATTTTGTTGGTGCAGCTTTGCCACCTTTTGCTACACCTACTGCTCCTCCTTTTCTTCCACTAGTTCTAGTTCTTTGCCCTCTGACTTTTAGTCCATATAGATGCCTGTATCCTCGCCAACTGTTTGTAGCTCGTTCACGCTCAATATCATTTCTTAATGTGAATGGAATATCGGATGTAAGTAAGTGGATATCTTTTCCTGTCTCAATATCTTTTCTTCTATTTAGAAACCATGTGGGAAAGTTGGCAGCAGATGGATCGGTGATCAATTTTTCAATTGATTTGATTTGTTCTTCTGCCAAAAATCCAATATTTGAATTAATGTCGATCTTCAATGTATCGAGAACTGCTGTGGCAAAATTGTACCCAATTCCCTTGATCTGAGTCAGGCCCACCAGAACCTTTTTGGCTCCAGGAATGTCATTTCCAACTATTCGGACAATATGTCTATACTCTTGGGCACTCAAGTATTACAAAATTCCTAGTCACCCCGATAAAAACCATACTTCAGTTAACAGTTAACCCAAACGTGCTTCAAATTAAGTTAATCTAGTAAAAATGCACCTATGTTAACCATCCCGCCGTTTTATTGTAATCTGTCGTGATTCGCTTTCGTTCCATGCCTAGTACACATTGATAAGATTTATAGCTGACGCTAGGCCATGAAAAATGCAGATAGACGCGAATGGTC
>CAZIHR010000053.1:0-4793 GCA_964538885.1 uncultured Nitrosopumilaceae archaeon | reverse complement strand
GCTGGAGTGGTAGGACTGGTGATGTCCTTTATCACAGGTGAGGTCGCAGAGAAACTATACAGTACAATACGTGAGGAAGGTCAAAAGACCAGAGAAGTGATACTACAAGACAATCAAAAAACCAGAGATATACTCGAAGATATTCTTGCAGTGTTGCGAGATATCAGAAACAAATAGGTGCCACGTTTTTTGCACCAAATTATTGCCGTATGGCAAAATTAGAGCTTGATACGATTCAAGGAGGTAAAAATATGAAAGAGAGATACTCCAAACTGTTTGAGCGTAGAAACACCTTTTATTGGATGATGGTGGCAAGCGGGCATGTAATAATTCCATTGCCTGATGGATTTCCAGTAGGGGTGGCATTTATTACTGCTGGAGTGGTAGGACTGGTGATGTCCTTTATCACAGGTGAGGTCGCAGAGAAACTATACAGTACAATACGTGAGGAAGGTCAAAAGACCAGAGAAGCAATTCAGGGAATCAGAGAAGACAACCAGAAAACACGAGAAGAAATCAGGGACATCAAGAATGTCCTAACAGATATTCTTGCAGTGTTGCGAGATATCAGAAACAAATAGGTGCCACGTTTTTTGCACCAAATTATTGCCGTATGGCAAAATCACACTGGTGTCACAAGACACCATCTTACCTATAGGAGGTAAACTAATGAACCAAATAGTACAATATAGGGGAGAATATCTCCCAGATATAGAACTGCCCACAACGGGCAAACTGGTACAGGCAAAAACTATGGTTCCCAGAGAATCAGAGAAATTGCTAAAAAATACATTGCCACTATTTATTGAGAACAACAATAAGGTATATCTGGTAATATCGAATTATCTGATACCAAAAGATACCAAGCTAGTCAGGGATTCCCAGCAGAATCTCTGCGGTATACCGGCAGTTACTGGTGGATAAGATGTCAAGTACTGAAAAAGCATTAGAACAGCTCAACAAAATCGTAAAAGCATTCTCTACCAAAGAGTTCCCCAACTTTGTGAGCAAAGCATACATAGAATCTATAGGGAAGCCAATGGAGAGATGGAGCTTTAACAACCAACTTTTGGTATTCCTATATGGAACAGATGATGCAAGAACATACAACCAATGGAATAAGGTTGGACGACAAGTCAAAAAGGGATCAAAGGCAATCTATATTTTGGCGCCACTCAAGGTAAAGCGAAAAAAGATAGATGATAACAGCAATGAGAATGAAGATATGGTACTTGTGGGATTCCGCGGTCTCCCTGTATTCAAATATGAAGATACTGAAGGAGACCAATTAGACCCACCCAAAAAGAGAGAGTTGCCACCACTGCACCATATAGCAGAGAAGTGGGGTGTGACCATCAAATATGATACTAGCAGAGTAGGCGAGTACGGCTCATTCAATCAATATGCAGACGTTATACGACTATGCACTGAAGATCCAGTCACATTTTTTCACGAGTTAACACACAAGGCACATAGCAAATTTGAGACACTCAAACCAGGACAAGACCCAGAACAGGAGGCAATTGCCCAGCTTACGGCATGTGTGCTTGGCAACATATATGGATATGATGCAATGGATTACTCGTGGCATTATATCGCATCATACTCTGAAGAAAAAACGCCTGATGCCGTTGGAAAAATGTGCATCAAAGTACTAAATAAAGTGCAAAAAATACTACAAATGATCCTTGATGATACTGCCGAACAAGTCGCAGTCCAAGTTCCAACAAAGGCAAAACAATGAGTTGTATATAACCCATAGAACAATATACAGACGGAAAACAACTTCTCAAAGCATTCGTTGACGATTCACCAGAAAAACCCAGAATGTGGGAATCACATATGGACACCATATACTGTAAGATACATCAGAACTACAACTTGGGAGATATAATACTACATGAAGATGAGATCAATGACAAAATAAGAGAGTCATATGTCGCATTGCCGATATACTTTAACGAAGACAGTACCACACCACCTGCAATAGTAAAGCTACGTGTAAGTAATTCCAAGAAACGCTGCAAATGCAAAAAAACAAAATAGATCACAATGATTGTTGCCGCGTGATATATGCAGACATGTAATTACGTACCAAAACTAGTTATCTTGATTCTAACTAAAACGACTTTCTCTACATTGTCTCATATCTTCATGGCAACACATGAAATTTTCACGAGTATGTCACAAAACAAATTTTGTGATGTACACAAACTTACAAGCGTCGCTATACAGATACGGCACATCAGAGAAATTCATCATAACGGGGGGAGAAGAATAAATGAGACTTGTTATATGGACGTTCGTGCAAAAAACACTCCTATTTCACGATGGCCTATTCCAAGAGGTGCTAGCATGAATAGAATACCGACACATGTAGGTTTTAGTGATGAATCACATACGGATCAAGTATGTTGGACAAGTATCGGAATGGTAACTATGAAGAATCCATCTTTGGCACAGATGGAGAAAGCACTCTGCGAACAACTTCAATCAACTGAAACAAAATCTGAAATAAAATGGACTAATACGACGAAGGGTTGGAGAAGTGATGCCGCTAGAGTCATTTGCTACTTCGTAGTTAAAAAAGCAGCAAAACATGAATTGCGTATTGACACTATCATGGTGGATAAAAAATACATGATTAACGCAAATAGAAAAGAGAACGTTAGCAAGATTTACTATCAATTATTCAAAAATGTACTCGAATATAGATGGGGAAGGGAACATGTATGGAACTTGTACCCGGATAAAAACAAAAGCATATGGTGGAAAGAGATGAAATATTTTTTGGAGCGTGGGAGCGAGCAATGGTTGAAAATAATAGACGGTATAGAATTGTGCAAGATGTTTGATGTGCATCATATTAGATCAATGGATTCCCAAAGTAACATATTTCTTCAAGTTGCGGATATTTTTGTAGGTATGGCTATTTTTTCACGATCACATTACAATAAATACGAAGCTTGGCACGGATTAAACCAGACGTTGAATGAAATATTGGCAGACCAAGAAGGGGAATTTGATGCAGATACTCGATGGGCACTGTCATGGTTTGAGCAGTTTAGATTTGATAAAGGTGACTTTGGAGTTGCAGAAACACTCTCCAGAGCCAAGAACACCAGCATGTCAGGCATGGCAAAGGCGGGAATATTAGAATCCAAAACCGGCAAGGTACGTCTCCTCCTACCAAGTGAGCTTCCAGAAGACTGGGATCCGAAACAAGACAAAAGATTTACCCTATGGGAAGCTGCTCATCATCTAATGCGTTTGCTTGAAAAAAGCGAATCGGTTGCAGCAAAAATCATGGCCAAAATTGGTTCTAGGTCTGAGACTGCAAGAGAACTTACCTATCGTCTTTACCATACATGTGAACAAAAAAAATATGCCAAAGAGGCCCAAGATTACAACTCGCTAATTCAAAGCTGGCATGAAATTGCACGCCTGAGCAGAAAAGTCACATCACAAGAGCCGACAGCTAGAGGGATGAAGACATATGACGACAGCTAGTATGATTTCCATCATGGTGGAACGCATTGTTGAACGGTTTCAGCCAATACGTATTTTCCTCTTTGGCTCCCAGGCACGTGGCAATACTACAGAATCAAGTGACATAGACTTGCTGGTTATAATGAACAATGTTGAGAACAAACGTCAAGCCGCAATTGATATGAGAATACTGCTCAAAGATCTACCCGTCAGCAAGGACATCATAGTATCCACATCCGATGAGATTGAAAGGCTAAGACATGTGGTAGGAACCATTGCATATGCAGCACTTCACGAAGGAAAGATAGTATATGAACGACACTGATCCTTCCATCCAAGAAGCACTCCGTTGGTTAACATTCTCTAAAAATGATCTCAGGGTTGCTTTGCAACTAATACGTGACCCAAATCCCTCACCACATCACGCTTGTTGGCTCTCTCAACAATCCGCAGAAAAGGCACTTAAAGCAGCTTTGGTGTTAGAAAATGTTGTTTTTCCACACACCCATGACCTGAACGCATTACGAAATTTACTCCCAGAAGGATGGGCCATACATGATGTAAACAACGATCTGTCTATCTTGTCAGAATGGGCAATTGAGGCAAGATATCCCGGTGCATGGACAGAACCTACTCACGATGATGCCGTTATGGCAGAATCTAAAGCACGCTTGATTTATGAAGATATATCTACCGAATTCAAACGGCGTGGCATGCTTAATTAATCCGCGTCTGTTGTAACTGTGTTTTCTAATTCGCCATCTATCTGTTGCCAAGTTCCTGTCGGACGATGACATGAATGTCATGGTGTCACTTCTTCCACCTCCCAGCTCTATCGATTCGTCCCTCCACTTGTTGCATTGGATCACCTTGAGTCTTATCTCCTGCACGATGTTTTCCCACTTGAGTGCCATCAGGTGCTCTCCGAACAGGCGCTTGAACGCTGAAAACACACTCTCTACGAGCCGGCGCATGTCGTAGCCTATGCGGGCCTTCCAATATGTTTGGTTCTCCCGCTTTTCCTCCCTGTCCATAGGGCTAGGCGCGTCACATCAGGGCTTCCGCCCATCTGATCCCTTACGGACACGCCCCACGCGTCTCCAGATCCCTTATCACGCGCCATCACGTTGATCGTGTGCATGATGCCGGGGGCCATCCCTGCCCGCGCGCACGCGGCAATATTCTTCCTTGATCCGTACGCGGCGTCGCCAAGTAGCAGGTCGGGCGCGGTCCGGTTTCGGCGGGAGCGCGGGGAGAATGACGCGAGTGGAGAGACGCCGGACGCAAGATAGTTTTCGTATCTC
>CAZIHR010000052.1:0-3104 GCA_964538885.1 uncultured Nitrosopumilaceae archaeon | reverse complement strand
AAAATGGTGTATTGTTTTCTCTACTGAATATGTTCCAATTTGAATTTAGTATAAATTCAAGAGTTGCTCTTGCAACTGACATGCCCTGCCTATGTGCAGTCAATGTAAATGTGAGCAATCTGGACATGTCTTCTCTTCCTTCCTTAGTGACAGTCTTGTGACGCGAGTTACGTTGTGGTATTATGCCATCACGTATGGTGCGTTCTGCATCGTTGTTGTGTGGAGGCATTCCCGGATGTGCAAGAAATGTGAACATGTGTGGCATGGCGTTTCGCAGTGTGGTGGCAACATCTGAATTCCCATACGATAAAATAATCTTGTATGTTTGTCGTGCGAGATTCATGCAGGTGAATGGTGCAAGCGTCTTGATGTTTTTTATCTGACGATAAAATGACAGCAGCTCGTCATATAGTTCCCCATATGCACTGCCGTTTCTTACAGCAAACTTTTCTGCATCTGCAAGTAAATGTCTCCAGCACCTCTGTATGTTGCCAAAGAAGGCAGAATATCCTCGGTACCCATCACATACTGCAGTCTTGCCTGCAAGCCACTTGAGATGGACATCAAGGTTTGTAGCCTTTCTATTCGCTGTAAATTTGACATAATTTGCCATCAATGTATGTACAACCCAGACATAGCCCCAGTGCCCATCACCACGCTTGTATTTGGCCTCATCTATTTGGATCCATGGCTGAGAGCTGATTTTATTGGCTATGGATTGAATCAGCCCCTTTATGGATATGGATGCTGCATGACGCGCCTGAGTCACTGTATTGGGAACTACCTGAAATCCATACAACGAGTGAAATAATTGCGCTATATCCTTGTCATCATTGGCAGTGTCAAATAATGCCATGATGAAAGCACAAGCAATGGGTCCAAGTTATGTCCCCTCAAGAAATGGCACATGCGCCGACACTATTTTGCCGCATGTGCCGCATTTCGCCCTCTGGGTTATGGCATTGACGGTGACCATCCTCCAACATCTGTCAAGATCATTTACCATCTTGCTCACAGGCTTTAGCATTACCAGCGCTCCACCACATGTGCATGTGGCAAAATCAAGTGGATAGTGTTGTATGATAGTAAAGTGTTGGAATGGGACACCCCTGCGTGTCCCTTGGGCGGGCCACGCTTTTTACCTCTTTCCCTGTCGTCTGGATTTCCGCCTGGATCCTCACCGCGCCTCTCCCTGAACTTTTTGCGCTACGCGTTGTATAGTGACGGTCTGGATGTGGGCATGTTGGGGCTTTCATAAAGTGCAAGCCTTGCTTGCATTCGGGATTTCTCTTTCTTCCATTCTGCCTCTTTTTTTTCCAGATCATGTATTCGATTTTTCATGTCATCCAGTTTGGCACGTACCATTACAAGCTCTCTGCGCAGGGTGGCGGCCTCAGAATCCATCATATTATAATGTGGTTAAACACGATAAGATCAAAAGGTATTGTTCAAATTTTGTGGACAGGTTGGATAAATTTGACTAAGTTGGGGAGGACCTGATATTGTACTGTCGTCGGACTTTTCTCCATAGTATTTTGTTTTGTGTATGTCAATTGCCATGGTAGGACTGGACCATCTCAGAGACTGCAAAATACGTTTAGAGGGTATTAGGTACGTTAACCTGCATCATGCCCTCAACTGCTCGAAGGGGTACCCGATATAATATTGGACCATGGTCCTGCACCAAGAGGGTTAGCTGCTGACACAGAAAAGTAGTACGACGCTCCTCCGATCAAGCCATCCACTGATGTTGTTGTATGTGTGGAAATGCCATTATCATATGTAAGCCACACGTTTGAGCTAGTGAGTCTGTACCGTATGAAATAATCAGTGATTGGGCCTCCGCCATCATCTGCAGGAGCATCCCAAGATACACTTATGCCATTAATGAAAGGGCTTACCCTCAGATTACGCGGCTCGCTTGGTACGGATGTTGGCAATTGAGTAGCAGATATTGTAGTCCAGTATCCTGTCCCTTCACTGTTGACTGCTGCCACCCTAAAGTCGTAAGAGACTCCGTTGGTCAGGCCACTCACTGTTGCCGACGTACCTGTGGAAATGCCATCATTGTATACCTTCCACAGGGTTGTGCCGGTGGTTCTAGTCAGTATTGTATAGTCGGTGATCGCTGCTCTGCCGTCAGAAGCAGGCGTTACCCAATTGAGTGTGATGTAGCCGCTTCCAATTGTTGCCGTTAGGCCTATAGGCGCGCTAGATACGGTTGGTGGATCCTGTGGTGAGAATGGAGTAGTAGTTGTCGGAGAGGTCCAGGGCCCTCCGCCGTGGCTGTTTGTGGCTTGTACGCGAAAGCTGTACGATTCTCCGTTGGTCAGACCCGTGATCGTACGCGTTGTAGATGTAGATGAAACAGAGTTGCTGGAGAATGTACCGATTCTCGTCTTGTACTGTATCGTATAGCTTGTGATTGTGTCTCCACCGTTATCTGTGGGAGCAGTCCATGATAATGTTACAGAACCATCTCCAGCTGTTGCCGTCAGGCCCGTCGGTTTTTCAGGCGGCCCCACTGGCGTAACTCCGGACGTGGTAATCCAGACACCTGTCCCGTAAGAGTTTACTGCTGCCACCCTAAAGTCGTAAGAGACTCCGTTGGTCAGGCCACTCACTGATGCAATATTTTGTGTATGGGTACCATCATCAAAAGTTGCAAACGAGTCTGTGCCTTTTCTGTATTGTATGATATAGTCAGTTATCTCTGCCCCGCCATTACTAGCAGGTGCAGTCCAAGCAAGTTCGACGACGCCGTTAAGCGGGACAGAAACGATAGACGCGGGAGCAGTCGGCAGATGATTTGGATTGCCACAGCCTGCACATTTGGGAGTAGCACTCACAATGCTGGACCACAGTCCGGTTCCCGCTGAGTTAACAGCTGCCACCCTAAAGCCGTGAATCTCACCATTAGTCAGATTCTTTACCGTGGAGGTCGTCTTGGTACTGGTCCCATCAGAATAAATGGTAAAAGCACCAGTCCCCGTTCTAACTTGGATGACATAGTCGGTGATTGGAGGAATATGGTCAGCCCAATAGTCTGTGTTTGGAGTGTTGCGATCAACAGGTGCATTCCATGAGAGTTTAACCTGGGAATC
>CAZIHR010000051.1:0-10810 GCA_964538885.1 uncultured Nitrosopumilaceae archaeon | reverse complement strand
AATAAACTCAAACTGCATCTCCCCGCCCATATCCTTTGTAAGCTGCATGAGCTTTGCCTTGCTATGGTAGGATGCATTGTCCATAAAGATAAGCACCTTGCCGAACTTTTTATGGAGCTTGAGCAGGAATTTCTTAAAGTTAAACCAGTTTGCAGTAGAATACACGTCAAAGTGGTGTATGCCGTCCTTGCCTATTGCGCCTATGATGCTGACGTGTCTTTTTGCCCCCTTGACGCTTCCTAGCCGTATGACCGGCTTTTTTGCCCGGAACCAGCCCCGTCTGGGCACGGATCCAAGCACGACGTGGGCCTCGTCCACTGTCAATACGGTATGTCCGTTGATCCATTTCCATACAATCTTGCGAGCTTTTTTTTTGAACGCATCGATCTCCTCTATTTTAGCGGAATTCTGTAGCTTGGGTCGGGGCTTGACCAATCTGAATCCCAGCCTGCGTACAAGCAGCCATACCGAATGAACGTCATAATCAACATTGAACTTTCTTTTGATGTGCATGTTTGCAAGAGGCATGGTCCACATGCTTGTCTCATATCCAAATTTTTCGGGACCTGCTTCCAGATCTCTTACAAGCTGTGTGATCTGTTTGCTATTTAGCTTGCATTCTGCGCCTTTGTTTTTTATATTATGTGTTCTTCTGAGTCCGTAGCTTTGAATGTTTTTCAGCCACCTGCGTATTGTTCTTTGTGGTGTGTTTAGATTCTTAGCGATTTCTTTCTGCGTACAACCTTGCTTTCTTTGTATGCATGCAAGCAGCCTCATTTTTGCTTTAGGATCTGTTTCCTTTTTTTCCAAGCGTTGTAAGCGCGCGATACTTGTGTTTGGTAGAAATTTTATTTTCACACCATGTGTTAATTAACCCGTAATATAGATCTTTTTCATTTACGTCCATTATCAATATTATTTACTAAAGAATTAATTTTCCAGTGCTTTATTTTCTCATGTGCCACGTACTAGTCCAGACAGGTCAAACATCTCTACATGCATGTGTCTCCACCCACACAACTAGAATTGTTTGAATTGTCTGATATGTTGAATTCAAGATGAACAGAAGGTAACGGTGTGTGCTGTCCCCAAGATAAATTTTTTTCTGGTGAATAGATACGGCTAAAATTATTCCTGATGAAAGTGTTGCTGCATTAAAGAATGTGATTTTAACTGTGTTTGTCTTACCCACAAGCCCAAGTCTGATTGGCATAACAAATAACTCAATACAGAATAATTAGCCCCGCATAGAATTTGAATCAGTGATGAGCTTGCTTTATCTTCTCAAGGGACACGCTAAGACTTTGGATGTGCCATGCAATTTCATCAAGTTCAGATTCAGACAGTTCATCTTGCCATCTATCTAGTATTGTGGAAGATATCTCAGCAGAATGATCAAGCATGTCCCAAAAAGGATGATGCTCTGCTGTAGCACCCGCAAGTTCCAATACGTGGTCTAGTCCTTGTCTTGCTCGTGCAAGAGGTATGGCATATTCACCAAATATATGAACAATATTATCTTTAGCTGACAATTTGAGCTTTAATGCAAGGCCGTTTTTTTTGTGATCATCCACCAACATGTCCAAATCACGTAAAAAATCTTCAAAGTCAGTCATTTCAAAACTGCCCCCAATGCCGCATCATCATAGACCGTTCAATCCACGAGTCATTACCAACAAAATAGGTGTACCCATCCACGCCAAATGTCCCCTCACGAAACATATTCTCGACACATCTATTAATGAAAAATATACTAAAACTGCTACAAAACAAGTATCGAGGTACAAAACAGGCTATCTTGCACATATACACGAATGTTACCACCGGAACCGAATTCAGTAAGGTGATTTCCTCATTTTTGCAAGCATTACAAGTCTGACACAATATACTGACCAAAAACAGTAGAAGAATATAATTTTTGGACGGCCAAACTAGGCATAATCATATTTTTAATACCTACAGGCAAAAATTAAAATCAAGCAGTTGTTTTAGGCAAATAAGGTTAGGAATAGTATGGAAAAAGAGTCAAAGGAATTGATCGTTCTAAATATCATAAATAGTGGAGTAAAAAAATTCAACAATATCGCAAAGGCTTCCAAAGTAGAGCCAAAGGAGCTCAACTCAATTCTAGAGAGACTAGAAGCCAGAGGACTAATCAAGGTACAAGAAAAGAAGAGCTGGCTAGGTACAAAAATAGAGATG
This sequence comes from uncultured Nitrosopumilaceae archaeon, assembly GCA_964538885.1. GTDB lineage: Archaea > Thermoproteota > Nitrososphaeria > Nitrososphaerales > Nitrosopumilaceae > JAPOPJ01. Next base: position 8,608 of record CAZIHR010000051.1, on the reverse strand, counting down.
ACTTCCACAGAAAAAGGCTCAAGAGAGGTGACCGAGAGAATACACGAGATGCAAGAAAGGTGGGGAACGATGTCCGCACTATACAAAAGCGGGGACAAGAAGGGACTAAAACAATACATGGACGACAATCGATCCTTTCTTCCCATGATGATGTTTTTTGGAATTATGGACATCATGATGTTCTCAATGATGTTTAGTATGCTTGGCATGTCCATGGGCGACTTTATACCATCTGAAGACATGCCAGAAGGTGTAGGGGACGAAGGGTCAGACGGCGACTATGGAGACGATGGTGGCTTTGATGACGGTGGATTTGACATAGGATTTTGACACAACGCAATTTTGCCATTATGGGGAAAGGCACGATAACAGTTGAGATACAGCTCAAATGACGAATCTGGACTGACCAAAGTTCTGTCACTATTAAAGTCACACAATACAGAATACCTATCAGGCCAAGACCTAAGCGATGTTTTGAAGATCAGTAGAGTGGCAGTATGGAAACACATCAAAAATATCAAAAAATTAGGTTACAAGATAGAGTCAAAGCAAAAGATGGGTTACAAACTAAAGTCAGACACCGAGGAGCTGTTACCGTGGGAAGTAACCTCAGAGCTAAACACAAAGTCAATTGGTAAGCATATATACTATTTCAAACAGATCAACTCAACACAAGCTCAGGCAATAAAAATGGCTGCCAACAATGCAGAAGAAGGTACACTCGTCATAGCAAGAAGGCAGTCAGAAGGTAGAGGTAGAAACGGCAGGGAATGGATATCACCAGACGGAGGTATTTGGCTTTCGGTGATATTGAGGCCACGATTTGATATATCAAGTGCAACTCTGTTTCCCATGGCTGCAGCTCTTGCACTTGCAACTGCAATAAAAAAGACTCTCAATATACACACGGAGATGAAATGGCCAAACGACCTTACCTTGAAAGGTAAAAAGGTTGCAGGCATACTAGTAGATATTTCACTGGAATCAAACAGAATAGAGAATATGGTGCTAGGAGTTGGAATTAACTATAACATAGATGTCAAGACAATAGAAAAATCACTGTCCAGTACATTAGGATTTTACGGTAGCACGTCGCTTACCACAAAAGTAAAAAAGATAAAACCAAAGATCCTTGTCCAAGCATTTTTGGAAGAGTTGGAGGCGATTTATGATCAGATGGGTCGCGCCGAGACTAAAGAAATCATCAAAGGATGGACCAAGTACTCTTCCACAATAGGAAAGAACGTCAAAGTTGACACCACAGATGGAAGAATTGTTGGAAGAGCAGTAAGGATTGACGATGATGGAGCACTAGTAATCTCAAACAAGAATAAGACAGTAAGGATCATGGCCGGCGATGTCGCCCACGTTTGAGTCCAGTCCCACCAGCTTTTGTTTGCTGTCTCTTTGGTTTTGGTTTCGATAAAAGTGAGACCTGTTCCCTTAACACATCTTTAAGGTCATTTTGAATCTCAAACACATCCGAAAGTAGTGTCTCAAGGGCAGCAGAGTATTCGGCATACGCCTTGGTAAGCTCTGCCTGTTTTTGAGTTGTTTTTTTCAGGTATTCATTTGAGCGTAGAAGATTGGCGGACTCGATCATCTCAGGAGATGTCTCAAAGGTCCCAATAGAATTAAGTTCAGACTCTACCTCATGAATTCTTTTCCGTAGCCCAGATATGACCGGCCCCGTACCAATTTCAGTCATCCCAAAGTCACATATCAGTCAACGGATTAAAGATTTACTCCATACATCTATGAGTAAAGAACCAAATTATACATATCGAGTCAAAATATGAGCCATTTGTATAAGATTACCCACACTGTCAGAGTATTCCTTACAACTAGAACAAATTAGCTGCTTTTTGCTCTCATTGTTATAGTTAACCATCACTCCTAATTACACCAAGTGAAAATGAGGCGATGTTTTATGTATCATGTAACAATTTGTGAGGATAATATCAGCTGCCAGATATGCCGCAATGCAAGTGTGGTTAAACCAAACCCACATAATATAGATAATTGCCTTACCTGACACGAGAACTATTTATTGCAATGTATATTAACCGCATTGTGAGTACTCGAGCTCCTGAAGATATATCAGACTATTACAGACACCTATCACTATTCTGGACAGATATTGTACACATGATGGCCAGTAAACCACAAGCACTTGCGTCCATTGGTCCCATGCGAGCATTTACCGCAAACTCTAAAAAAATATCTGCGGAGATGATAGAGATAAACGAGAAGCTTTTAGAATTCAACAGATATCTAACTGAATACTACAACCAATTGGCCCAGACATGGAAGGATGCTCAAGAAAAGGTCAGCCTCAAAGTGCCAAAAATTCCACATGATGTAGAGCAGATAGACACTCTCAAACGAGTTTGGATAGACATATTTGATAATGACTTTACAGAATTATTTGACTCGAAGAAATTTGGCGCAAATTATGGAAAGTTGATCTCAAAAGAGTTAGAGCTCACCAAACACTGGAACAACATAACAAACGTCATCTTACAATCTGCAAACCTGCCAAACAAAGAAGAAATAGATGAGACATACAAGGAACTGCATGCACTAAAGAAGCGAGTCACCAAGTTAGAACTCAAATTAAAGAAAGCAGAGGCGATCAAAAAAAATGCAAAGTGAAGCTGTTGATCCAAAAATCATGGAAGAGGTACTAAAGTTTAGCAGAAATGTAATTGATGCACCAAAGCTGGTTTCAGCACCAGACAAAATCAATCTCACTGAGACTCCACACGAGATAGTGCAAGAGATCGACAAAACGCGACTGATTCACTACAATGCCATGACTGACAAACAACACAAGACACCATTACTGATCTCATATGCACTAATCAACAGATATCACATATTGGACATCCATCCGAAAAAAAGTTGGGTCAAAAATCTACTAGAACAGGGACTTGATGTATACATGTTGGACTGGGGAACACCCACCAATATGGACAAGTATCTTGATTTTGACGATTACATAAACGGGTATCTGGACAGCCATATTGAATATATAAAAAACGAATCAACCTCAGAGCAAGTGTCACTTCAAGGATACTGCACAGGTGCAACTTTAGCTACTACATATGCGGCCCTATACCCAGAGAATGTCAAGAACTTTGTTGCTACTGCTCCCGTGATTGACGGATGGAGAGACACCACGGTAATCAGCAACCTTGCAAAACATGTAGATGTGGACAAGATGGTAAAGACCATAGGCAACATGCCTCCAGAATTCATGTACTATTGCTTTTCCGTACTCAAACCGTTTGAGCAGGGAATTGAGAAATACATCAACTTTTTCAAAAATATAGACGATGCCAAGTTTGTGGATAACTTTATGCGTGTGGAAAAATGGCTCGGAGACACACCACCAATTCCAGGCGAGCTATTCAGACAATGGATCAGCGACATATATCAGAAAAACCTACTGATTCAAAACAAGATGAACATCAGTGGTAAGCACGTAGACCTGAAGAGAATCAATATGCCCATATTTACACAGGTTGCCGTAGGGGATCACCTAGTATCTCCAGAATGCAGCATGCCGCTCCACTATGCAGTAGGTAGTGAAGATAAGACGCTCAGGATCTATCCAACTGGACATGTAGGGATGATTGCAAGCTCAATGTCCCAGAAAATTATATTGCCAGAACTAGGCGCGTGGTTGGCCAAAAGATCGGACTAGAATAAAAAAGGAAAAAAAATAGTTAGTTGGATTTTACCGGAAATGCGGAAAACCATGAATTGAATATATTCTTGTTCAATTCCACGAACATTTTTGCACCATCATTGAACGTCTTGATGTTTTGCTGTGCGGCGTCAATTGTAGCCAGTGCAATCTGGTTCTGAATTGTTGCTGCCTTTACAATGTCATCGGTGGTATCACGAATCGTCTTTACTGCGGCATTTGTGGCATTGGTGGAAATTCCAATCTTTTTGGTATATTCCTTCTGCATTGAGATTGTAGAGTTTGACATATCCTCCAGTATCTGGAGATATTCCTGCTGTACATTGGTTATAGACTGGTGGTACTGAGGCACGTATTGCTTGGCACTGTTGAAGAGTTTGTCCACATTATACTGATATGCTGAGAAAACATCTTTCTGGTTATCGTGGGTTTGTTTCGTCTCGCTCATTGTTTCACCTCCTTTGATTTTTTATTGACTGGAAGTACAATTATCTGAACAAGATCACCTTCATCCAATCCGAGGGCCGTTCGTTCTGCTTCAGGGATAGATATTCTGCCATTGCTTCCAACGGTCGTCTTGTATGCACCCCAATTCAGAAACGAGGGAACTATCTGCCCCATGCTGAACATAGCATCCATACTTTTGGTCTGGAGCGATGATACATTCTCTATGAGTCTGGATTGGGCATCACGAGTTTTTTCAGATATCTCCTTTAGTGTTCCTAAAGGGTCAAAGATCCGATCGGGCTGATGAGACATCAATGAGCCAAAGTTCTTCATGAATTCGGTCTGAGCACGGCCGCTCTTTTGAATCCAGTCTCTGAACATCACTGAAGGATCATACTGGTTGTAATTTCCACTCATTGGTAATAAATGGAAACAATGGGTATTTAAGCCTTAGTATCTGTAAGAAATTCCAACACAGTGTCAGAAAAGATATCAGCACACTGTACATAAGGAGTATGACCGCAGCCATCCATCAACTGGAACAGGCAACCACCAATAGATGAGACAAAAGTGTCCGCATAGCTTACAGGGATCACGGGATCGTTTGAGCCCCACAAAACTAACGTAGGAGCTTTAATGTTCTTCAGGTTATTTGTGAGTCCTTTGGAGTTTTTTAATCCCAACAGCGCAGACATGAATGCACGTTTGGCGTTTGGGAGTTTGATTCTGTCGACGAATCCAGTGACAATACGTTCATCTACAGCACTGCCTGATGCATCCATCATCTCAAATGCTGACCGTGCAAGCTCATGAGTAGGAAATAAAGCCGCCATTATGTACGCGTTAAGAGCAGGAGTAGAGTGTTTCATGATACCAGAGGGTGAGACAAGAACTAGTTTACGCACGAAAGTAGGAGAAGAGGAAGCAAAATTGGCTGCAACTTGGCCACCCATGGAGGAGCCAATTATACAACAAGTGTTAATATTCATGGCTCCAAGGAACCGACCCAAAAAACCAGAAAGGAATTCAGGGGTGTAATCAACTTGTGGCTTGTCACTATATCCAAATCCGATAAGATCTGGAACAATCACATGATAGTCCTTTGCAAAGGTAGGAATAACTAAATTCCAGCGTTCGGCAGAAGCACCAAGCCCGTGAATCAGAATCAATACATTGTCAGAAGTACCAGATTCCAGATAACGGATCTTGTTTCCGTTGATCGTGATAAAATTTTCCCACACAATCAAGTGTGTTGACACGCTAGATAAGCATGACTGTAAAATAGGCTGATCGTTGGATCGTGCCGAAGATCGCTTACAGTGAACAGAGACGATTACATTTCTTAATACTGCCAACATGTTAGCATTTTACAATACATGACAAGCTTTTGTGTACAAATTGATAGTCATCAAATATAGATTATAGTTCAAGCCTCTACGTTTTTTAATAACTGTATCAAATATCACACCAATGTTACGAAAAAAATTTACAAAGGTGCTAGTTCCACTAGATGGAACAAAGAGCTCCAAGATAGTTCTTGAGATGGCCATTTCTGTTGCAAGACAATTTGGCTCCACAGTAACTGGTGTATACGTCATAAACACGCAAGCTCACTCGGAGTTTGTAGGTACAAAAGACATGGACAAATCAGCCATGACCAAGATTAAAAAGAGTATGGAAGACGCAAAGGTGCTTGCAGCACAAAACGGCATCGACTTTAGTTACAAGATACTAAAGGGTGATGCAGGATACAACATCATAAAGCTTGCACATGATAAAAAGCACAACTACAACATAATCGTGATGGGCACACACGGCAAAAAAGGCATAAGAAAGATGTTCATGGGTAGCGTATCAAACTATGTAGTTCAAACATCAAAGATTCCAGTTCTGCTGGTAAAGTAATCTTAGTGCAACCCACGCTTTTGAAAGTATTTTTGGTGGTACTCTTCTGCAGTATAGAAAATTGGTGCTGGAACTATCTCAGTGACAATAGGATTATGGAACTTGCCAGAGCTGTCAAGCATTTCTCGTGACTTTTCTGCCGCCATCTTTTGTGCTTCATCATGAAAGAAAATGACAGAACGATACTGTATACCTATGTCAGGTCCCTGTCTGTTAGGAGTGGTCGGATCATGATTGTTCCAAAACACATCAAGTAGTTCCGCAAAAGAAACACGAGTAGGATCATAGTCAACCTGAACTGCCTCTGCATGTCCCGTAGTACCTGTGCACACATCTTCATATGTGGGATTTGCCAATTTGCCGCCAATGTACCCCACGCGAGTGGTATTGACCCCAATAGTATTCTGGAAAAGATCCTCCACATGCCAAAAGCAGCCAGCTGCAAATGTTGCCTTCACAATACATACATCCTATTTTACATCCGTAAATATTTCAACAACTTTTCTTGCAAGATTTTCAATGTTAGCAGTAGGCTCTGCAGAAATCAGGAGAATGATCTGTGTGATCGGGAATGGGAAACTAACCAAGACTGCTTTATCCCTTCGTGCTGCAAGATAATTAATCGGACCCAAGCTCTGGTCGTATTCTTTTCGAATAGATATTTTTGAAACAAATTCCAGAAATGTCTGTAGACGGGTCTCATCCACTTCATAAGGAACCAGACCATCTTTGAATCCTCCTGCAATCAAATTTCCATCTTTGTCAACTATTCCAGCAAATCTAATTTCAGATTCGTTTTGCAGTTGTGCACATTTGTCACCATATAGTTTCAACATGAGATTGTTTTGTACAGGCATCATATAGATTGAGTTGAATTCAAAAATAAAAACCTAGTCACAGTGTGAATTTGTTGTAAAATCAGCGCAATACACATCTAAAAAATGCATACTCGATAATACCATCCTCAAATGCCTTTTTCATTCTATCAAGCGACCAAGATAGAATTTTTTCCACATATATCGGATATTGTGATGTAATAGATTTTTTCAGAGTTTTTCGATGCTTAAAGTAAAAATCTGCTAGGGGATCATAGACATATCTGCCAATCAGCTTTTCTGTAGTTATCTCAAATCCACCAGATCTGAGCAGTTCCCGGATATCATCAAGAAGATAATGCTCAGAGGACCATGTTAGCTTCAACATTCCTAAATTCGATACAGATGTGTTGGTGAGTACTACTGGCAAAGCAATCGCAAGTACGCCTGTGGCTTTTAGAATTCTTCTTGACTCTGCCACAAAATTGACATAAGGTCTAAAGTGTTGCGACGATTCCAAAGCAAGAACTCTGTCCACTGTACAATCTTGAAATGGCAGTATGGTCGATGTGGAATTGAGAAATTCTAGATTTTGCTGTGGGCCCGAATGTAAAAGTTGCTTATAATTAGTATTGATACAATAAAGACGTAATTTCTGAAAGTCATCTCGCCAAAGCATTGCCGGAGCCGACAATCCACTACCCAGATCAACAGCAGTGCCTGCATCAGCCAAATTTGCTAGACTGCCAAACTGCCTACAGAGATTTTCTTGGGCAGACAGGGGATCAATTGTCTGATCCGTCCAATAGCCAAAATTGAGCATCTTGCCACCCGTAGTTACCTGCATCATTGGAGACAATAGATCATACATATTCACAACGTCTCTTTCGTTCCGCCTAACTGTCCACAAAAAAACATCAAGTGGATTTATCACAGTCAACCGTATCGCCAAATAAATTGAGAACAGAACACTATTAATCCCTAAGGTAGTCCTTCTTCTTCCTCAACACAATGCTTGTGAACCCACTTGTCATCCTTGTTCTTGGATATCTCCTTACCAGGGACGATTTTTTCTCCACAAGATATACACACAGTTGCAAATTTTGCCCTCATGTAATTCTGTAATGCAAGATGTGTTAAATCATTTATCATTAGCTGAATGTTGACCAAAGGTCAGTATAAAACGCAACATAGATCTAAATTTCATTCTCAAAATCAATTAGAAATAACAACGACATCTTTTACCTCTTGATTGATTACAGCATCCGCTAGGTAGAATCAAAAATATAATCATCGCGCATAGTCTCTATGTAAGTGGCTGAACCGGTGTGTTGGTCTATTAGTAAAGGCTGGCTCACCACTCGCCGAAGCTTGTGATCTACACCACCTTCCTATCAACGCAGTATTCTGCTGCCGACCTTCATCTTCCGAAAGAATAACTTGTCTCGGGATAGGATTCGTGCTTAGATGCTTTCAGCACTTAGCCTAAATGGCTTAGCTGCCCGGCCTGCCTTGTCAGACAACCGGTAGACCAGTGGCCACGCTGCTCTGTTCCTCTCGTACTCAGAGCAACTTCCCCTCAGTTATTCACGCTTCCATCAGGCAGAGACCGACCTGTCTCACGACGGTCTAAACCCAGCTCATGTTCCCTTTTAATAGGCGAGCAGCCTCACCCTTGGCCCCTGCTGCAGGACCAGGATAGGAAAAGCCGACATCGAGGTACCAAACC
>CAZIHR010000050.1:0-22248 GCA_964538885.1 uncultured Nitrosopumilaceae archaeon | reverse complement strand
GTTGACTGGTACAATAATTTGGAACATATGTCTCTCAAAGATGAGATGGAGACCCCTGCACAGGCATATGTGCGTAAACAGCCACCACAAGATATAACAGACGAGGGGATGGAGGAAGACATACATGCATAATCTCAATGCGAACTACTTTTGGGATTGCACAGGCAACGGAAAACACTTTGTCACCGCGCGCAACTCGCCGCCTGAAAAGACGTGGAGACCGACTGCCTTTGAGAACGAACTGCTCGAGCAGGGCATGGGCCTGATAAACCCGAGGCCGTACCATCCGCAGACAGGTCACAGATTGGAAGCAATATCCCGCCTGCTATGTTTTTATGGATCAGCTGGCCATGTACGGTATGGTCGGTGTGGTAAAATTTTTCAAGGATTTTGAAGAACCACTATGTGTCTTTTTTCAGCTGGGTTCGGGCACGCAAGACGGCATCATAAAGCTTTTCAACGACAGAGGCCCGCATCTGGGCATATACGAATTTGCAAAGGCTGCAGGGATTGGTACGGGCGATGAGGCAGAAGGCATTCTCCAAACACTGGCCATTTTGGTCAATGAGAGAGACAACGACCCCGAGGAATTTATCAACACACTAAACAAATCAAAAATGCCCCAAAATATCAAGTCAAATATTGTCAATTTCACTACCAGTCTGAACGAGGCGGGGAAGAAGGGATTTAAAACGAGATTCTTTATCGACGCAAGCAGCGTAGACGAACCCACCCTGACGTCCATGCGCCATACCGTCTTTCTCAAAGCGGTGGAGGACTACGACGGAAAAATTGTTTGCCACACACCGGTCATAAGGCTAGAGTTCTCATTAGACAGCAAAAAGAGGATTCCCGAGCACGCCTATATGTCAATAGAGCAGCTTCAAATCATGATAGATGACCTGCGCGACATACACCAAAACAGCGCCAAAACCATAGAAGCGTACAAGACTGCGCAGCATCCGGACTTTCTAATAGTGGGCAACAAGTGATGGATCGTTGGACCAAATCGCACAATATTACAACAGATTTCCAAGACGCGAGTACCATTACAAGAAAAGGAGCAACATCGGTAAAACATACGTGCCGTCCTCACAAACGGAAATGAAGCACAGGATTAGAGGCGCCCTGCGAGATCTGATCAGCGAAAACCGTGCTCCCGCCAAGCCATACATCACGATCCAAAAGGGGGATCTCAGCATAATGATGTCACACCCCGATCCAACAACGCGCAAGATGCTGGACTGTATGAGGGAAAATAACTTCAGAGGCATCATGGAGCACATGAGCGCCGTAGACCGGAGAGACTGCTCGGCCGTGGTCGATTTTTGCAAATGCTTGGAGACCGCCGTTGGCATAATGAGGTTCATTGCAGACAATCCGATACGGAAAATGACACTCGGAGATTACCAACGAGGCCTTTTTGACATAATGCAGGCGGCGGGGGCGCTTGCCGACAGTCCTGGAAGTGAGGCAGGGCGGCACGATCTAGAAAATGGGATCAGCGTACTGCTTGGAAGATTAGAGTCCCACGCGGTGCTGACCGACATATTGGAAGAGCATGGAGAAACCGAGGAGGAGCTTGATAAACGGATGTCCGCATCCCTGCTGAAATTTTGAGGCGTTCCGTTGATCCCCGTAAGCATCTGCAAGACATGCAACCCGAAAGCAATAGTAGAGTCAGGCAACGTGCATTATTTCTACTGGCCGCGGGAAGTTGGGCTTGGACATGTCAAGATCATGGGGAAGGAGTTTCCAATCTCTCCCGTAAAACAAGATGATTGGGAGCCGATCAAGACCGTCGACGTGGATGGAAAAACGACAATTGTAAGCAGGTTCCACTACGACATACTGCTCTACTTCAACAGGCCAAAGCTAGACGACGGAAAGCCCATCATTGACTTTCTCCACGGCAGCCATACGCCAATGGCATACTCAGAAGGCGGATCTAGCTTAAAATTGCTCATAAGAAACAACGCGGGTTCAAACGGCACCTCGATCCATGCGCTCAAGGTACTCTACTTCATGTACGAACAATTCCTGCGCAAAACCGCAGGCGAATTGTGCGAAACAAAGTCGTACGAACCCAAAAAGACGGACGTCGAAGACGGCGTCAAACTGGATCCGACGCGCGCAAAGGCGCTAATTGTCGTAGGAGGACCCCCTACCCGGAGCCATCTCGAAAGAATCGAATATTTGGCGCAGTCCAAGTGACAAACCGAGCACATCCAATACCGTCTGATTTGTGAATTCATACCAGAGGTCGCCGGCAACGTTTCATACGCGCCACAAGACAGCAACCTCAAAATGCCCAAGAGCGCGTTGCTTGCCGCCATGGCCATTCTTCTCGCGTCCGCGGCGGTGATGACGTTGCCCATGCAGGCCGCCGAGTCGCAGACGCACACGGGCACGACCAGTGGGGGCGGAACGGACGGGCCCGCCGTGCCCGGGGACATGCTCCCGGCCGATGACGGCGCGGTCGGACCGGTCGGCATCGTAAACGAGCTGTACGCGGCACACGACATCATAACTGACATCATAATTGATCACTCCAAGCACGACTATTCCGGGGCAAACAACATCGTGTTCACCATGACGTTTGTAGACTAGGACGAGGGAAGGCTGCACGTCATACTCGACCCGATACTGCTTACCCTAGGGCTAGACCATGACGAGGCCGACATTGCGCTCCTTTTGGAGATCGGTGCGGACAGGATAGGGGCGAGATTACCGCAGATGGTACTATTGTAAAGACTACCCGCCCACAGAAAAAAACAGAATGCAAAAAACAGTACTCTGGGAAAAAGAAAATATTTGCAATAAACACGGCCATGATGATAAACAAATATAGACACATCATTGGGATAAGTGATTCCCGTGAAGGGAGCTGTCATGACCTCAAGGTTTTGACAGAGGGAATGCCCGACTTTGGAAAGTGGGCCGACCGCATGATAAGTGGAGAACGCATACCAAAAGCACATCGCATACGACTGAACGCAGACAGCGGCTATATGGGAATACAAAATTACTTTCTTGGAATTACTGCCAAACCACCACACAAAAAGCCCAAAGGTGGAAGAGCTCTATGCCGCCAAAAAGGCGCAAAACAAGGCACGCTCTCAAAAGCGAATTTCAGTCGAGCATGTGTTTGCACATATAAAAAACTGGAAGCTCATATCCGAAAGATATGAGAGTACTGAGAGGAGTTCAACATGGAATTTAATGGGGTATGCGGATTGTACAACAAGCGGAAGATGTGGCAGGATGACACCTATAATCGTTGGAAAAATAAAATAATGAATTAAGAGCAATACATTTGAAGATTATTTTGATGCGCAAGACTGCGCACAATTTTTTTATTTTGACAGCTTTGAATCACATAAATGGTGTAATTGTACATTAGACTTTGCACCTATGCTATCCATGTCTTTGATTGCGCAAATTTTTTTAGTCGAATACGCATAAACTCTAATATATCAAATCCTGGAAACAAACCTTTAAGCCCTTGATTATTTTCCAAATAGGCATCATATGATATACAGACAGACAGACAGACAGACAGACAGACAGACAGACAGACAGACAGACAGACCAGAATTTAGTAAATCTCCTTTAGATTCGTGTTTTACAATATGTTATTCAGGTTCATTTTATAATATAAGGGGTGGCCACACGTAGCCACCTTCGACATATGGCCTGATGCGCCTACTGCAGGCCAAATACTTGAGCGCATTCGACAGGAGAGTTGTAATGAATCTGAAAAGGGTCGTTGGTTTGAAAATCTGTTTTTGCAGTTGATTAGAGACATGCCTGAATTTGAAATAAAGAAAGCATACAGGTGGGCAGACTGGCCAGACAGGGATGCGCGTGGATTTACAGCCAAAGACATCGGTACGGATCTGGTGGCCGTGCTTCGCGACGGCAGTCTGGTGGCCATACAATGCAAGTGCTACAAAGAATCGGACACCATACAGCGGAAAGAAATCGACAAGTTTCTTTCCCTGTCCGGGGCGTTTGACATGCGCTGGGTGGTGGCCACATGCGGGTGGGGCGGGAACGCCGAAGAGGCCATCAAGCTTGCAACGCCACCTGTTAGGCGCATCGACTTTCATGAGTATGACGGCGAGCTCGTTTCAAACGGAAGGTTCGCGAGGGAACCGCGTGTCCTGAAGGAGCCGCAGGCGGAAGCCGTGGAGAACGTGGTGCGCGGCTTAATTGAGGATGATGAAGCCGACCGCGGCCAGCTGATAATGGCGTGTGGTACGGGCAAGACGTACGTGTCGTTGCTCATAGCGGAACGCATGGCGGCCTCGGCGCCCGAAGGAGAAAGAGGGGTAGTGGAACAGCCGCGCCGCCACACCGCCAGTAACGTCCTGTTTCTCTGCCCCAGCATAGCGCTGGTGTCTCAGGCGCGCCGCGAATGGCTAAGCCACGCGGCGCTGCCCATAAACGCGCTCGTCGTGTGCTCTGATGGCACGTCAGGAGGGCGCGGTGAGTCAGATGACATAATGACGCACGAACTGGAGTGCGCCGTCACCACGGACCCGGAAGAAATCACGGCGCATGTGACGTCTAGCGGCAAAACGGGAATCAACTGCGTGTTCTGCACCTACCAGTCGCTTGACAAGGTGCAGGCGGCGCAGCGCGACCACGGGGCGCCTGAGTTTGACCTCCTGATAGCTGATGAGGCCCACAGGACGACGGGCGTGGTCAGGGAGAAGGCAACGGGCTTTCAGGCGTGCCACGACAACTCAAGGGTACGGGCAAGGAAACGTCTCTACATGACTGCCACGCAGCGCATATACGAGGAAAAGTCCAGAAAGGCGCTGAAAACTCGTGGGTACGAGTCGTTTGACATGCAGGACGCGTCAAGGTACGGGCATGTCTTGTACAGGCTGACGTTCAAAGATGCCGTGGAGGGGCCAAATCCAATGCTATCGGACTACAAGGCGATAGTAATGGTCGTGCGGAAAAACAAGATCATAGAGGATATCTTCGGCAAGTACCGCGCGCTGTACACTGACGACGGCGATCTGCGGGCTCTGAAGTACGACGACATTGAGAGGCTGGTCGGGACGGCATTCGCGATAAACGGCATACGGAAGGGACCAAAGCCTGACGACCGCATGGCGAAGGTGCTGGGGTTCGCCAACAGCAGGCGGCGCTCCAAGATATTCACGCGACTCTTGGGACTTGATGAACTGCGCGACGTGATAAGGTCCAGGCGCGGGGACGCCGATACGCTACTGCACGAGACCGAACACGTGGACGGGAACACCAGTGCGCTCGGAAGGAACAGGGCGCTGCGCGAGCTCGACGCGGCCACAGAAGACCGTCCGCGCATGGTCATGAATGTGAGGCTGTTCACCGAGGGCGTCGATGTGCCGTCGCTGTCGGCAGTGGCATTCCTGGATCCGCGCGACAGCGTCGTGGACATCGTGCAGGCAGTGGGGCGCGTGATGCGCGCGGCAGCCGGCAAGCGGCGTGGGTACATAATCATCCCAGTGCCGCTCGACTTGGACCGTGATTTCACGTCGGAACTGGAGGATAGGGACAAGTGGGAGACCACGGGGCGGGTGCTGCGGGCTCTGCAAGCCCACGACCGCAGGCTGCCCAAGGATCCAATGCGGTTCATAGAGCTGGTGGACGCCGGCGTCGAAACGATGGGCACGTCGGACTCCGACGTGCCGTCAATCGCCGGGTTCCAGGACGTGCTGAAGTTCGGGGAATACACCGAGGCTCTGTACACGAAGGTCGTAAAGTCGTCGGGTTTGCGCAAGCCCGGCGAGTCCACGGCCGACGATATACAGTGGTTCGTGGAGAAAGCGGGACACGTGCTGGAGAAGTGCGGGCTGGCGGCCGAGATGTCCAAGGCCGCGGGCCTAGGTGTCAACACAGAGTTAGACAAGCCGGCTGCCGCCCACGCCTGCAAGACCGCCGCCCTGCTGCTCATGAACGCCTGTCTGCTGCACCGGAGGCTGGAGGGAGACATCGGGGGACTGCCGAGGCTGAGGGGCGCCGTCGGGCACACAGACCCGATCGAGTTTCTTTCGGACTCGTGGGAGTTCATCACGCGCAGGGACTATGCTCCTGTGTTCGGGCCGGCGCTCGCGGTGCTGGACGCGCTGCCCGACACGCGCGACGCGCGCCTCATGATGAGTGACCTAGCGGACGCGGCAAACGAGGCGGCCGACGATCTCAACGAGCTCGGGTACGACCACGCAGGCCCGCTGTACCATCGCATACTGGGTACGGCGACGTCAGACTCGGCCAACTACACGGACAATGTGTCCGCACTCATGCTGGCGAGACTGGCGCTATCCAATAATTTTGTTGACTGGTCCGACGACAAATCCGTGCGTTTGCTGCGCATCATGGACCCCGCGTGCGGCACGGGCACGTTGCTGATGGCCGCCCTGAAGACGGTAAAGGAACGGGTGGAAGACGCTGGCGGCCAAACGGACGGACTACACCGGGTGCTGGTCGAGGACTCCATATACGGCCTTGACATCAACAGGCACGCGGCGCAGCTGGCGGCGTGCAACCTGACTCTGGGTGCGCCGGACGTTAACTACAAGCGGATGAACCTCCATACAATGAAGCATGGCCCGCAGCCAGATGGTTCGGTGGCAGCCGGGTCAGTAGAGATGTTACGGGTCGAAAGCGGCCGGAACGCTATGAGGGCGCTGGTGCAGCCAGTGACGACGGATGACCTAGGGGCCAAGCAGGTGGACAGCGGCACGGATAACGAGATACCGTCATCCGGCCTAGACTTGGTTATAATGAACCCGCCGTTTGGAAGCAAGGAGACGCGCAGTCATAAATACAGCGGTCCGATAGTCAAACAGATGCGTGAGTATGAGCTTGAAATTCAAGCACAGTTGCGGATGCAAGATAAAGTTGCTGGCAATGTGCTTAACATAAACAGCATCAGCACGTTCTTCACCCCTCTTGCCGACAGACTGTTGGATCCAAAACGGGGAACACTGGCCAAGATACTGCCTGTCACTGCATGTACCACCACGTCTGGCCTAAATGAACGTAAATTCCTCGCATCAAGATTCCATGTGGTGCGCATTGTAACATCTCATGACCCCAAACACCCCAATTTTTCCTATAAAACAGGCATACACGAGTGCCTGATGATCTGTCGGCGGCACAATGGAGGCGGCCCCAAGCCGCCGACCGAGTTTGTGTCGCTACATAGGATGCCAAAGAACGCCAGGGAGGCGGTGGAGGTGGCCGACACGATTGCCAGTGCCTCTCCGGGAGACTGGGGCAGCGTCACCTCGTGGCCGGCTGAGCGCGTCGCCGCCGGAGACTGGTCGCCGGTGCAGTGGGCTGACATAGAACTTTTTAAAATCGTGCAAAATATAGAAACGTCAGAATTTCTTGAGTCGCTTGGTGAAAGGCATGAGGTGGGGCCGGGTGGCGAGCAACTGCGCGGTGGTACATACGTGCCATGTGATGACAAGACCGACTCCGCAGTAAGACTGTTTTGGTCCATAAGCAGCAAGCTGAGGCGCACCATCAATGGCTCGCCGGAAGAACTGCGGAGTATGGCAAACAAGCGGGCGGCCAAACTTTGGGAGAAGCGCAGCAAGTTGCTGATCGCCGCAAAAATTAATACTGTGAGCGGGCGCCTGACGGCGTTATACTCGGAAAGTCCATCGCTTGGGAACGGATGGGTCCCGATTAAAATTACGGACGAGGATGAGGGAAAGGCATTGGCCGTGTGGTTAAATTCAACACCGGCGCGACTGACCATGTTGAACAGGCGCACAAAAATGCTGACTTATCCAAATTGGTCACTTCCACACCTTCGCGGTGTACGTATTCCCAAGCCTGACAGCCCCGCATGGGACGCCCTGCGCAAGGCATATGACCAGACATGCGATACAGAGCTACTGCCGATGCGTGACGAGGTCAACGACAAAGCCCGGTCAATAATCGACGGAGCGGCGGCGGCCGTACTGGGCGTGGATGCGCGCACGGTGGCCAATTGGCGCAAAATGCTAGCAAGGGAACCTACGATAAGCAACGAGTACGCCGACCAGTCATGACCGTGCCGGTCAGAGCCGGTGTTTCTGGACGCCATTGCCATATCCGCCTCCGGTGGTCTGGATCCTGGGTTCGGCACACCATTGCCCCCCCCCCACCAGCTCCCGACGCTTTCCACGAGAATACAGCTCCCGCCAACTTACCAGCGCCCATGCTAAGCGTGCTCGTCAAATACAAAGCCTTGTCCGGTAACTTTCCAGCACGAAGCCATCACACAGATTTGACAGTCATATCCATCACACACGTTCTTGACAGTTCCTATACAGACATGTAATCACATACCAAAACTAGTTATCTTGATTTTTACTGAACAGCTTTCTCCACATTTTCTCATATCTTTATGACCAACACATGAAATTTTCACAAGTATGTCACAAAATAGACTTGATGTACATAAACTTACATGCGTCGCCATAGGTAAATGAATACAATCTCCGCTTTTATTACTAATTTAGTATTGTATCTATGATACTAATTACAATAATCACGATGGCAATCATATTTTTGGGTATAGCGACTGCCGTCTCTTACTTTGCCGAACGTGACGAGATAGCCAAGATACAGGAAGAATCAGGCAACATCCAAGGAGACCGAGTCAAAGAGAATTTAGAAGTTCGACTACATAATAAAATGATCACCGTAAAAAATACCGAAAGTGTAGACAGCGTAATCAGCAGCATAATGATACAATGTGATGATGGCGCCATACATACAGAAGATGTGGAATTCCCGGTAAAATCTGCAGGTGAGATAAACCAGACAGACGCACAAAAGATACGCATCCTGATGAAATCTATGGAGGGAAAATGCTAAAGTGAGATTTTCCTATTTCTTTGTAATAATTTTGTGCGGCAGTATCGTGCAAGCACATGCAGAATTTGAGATATTCATACCAGATAAGATGATAGCTGGAGAAAAATATGAGGGAATCATCACAATGCAAAATCCTAAAGAGGGAGACATAACTATATCCATGGCGACCGACTCTGTAGGACTATCCATCCCAGAAACAGTCAAAATAAAATCAGGATACAATAATACACTATTTGGTATTGAGACAGAATATGATATAGACGGTATAGTAACTATCCATGCGGTTACCGCCGGCCACTCATCATCTGCTGAAACTGAAATATTCTCGCATTCAACTGATCCATACTCTCTATTAATTGTGGCACCTACAACTGGAGATACGGCAACCACAACTCTCGGCATAATACCAATGCAGATAATGCTTGTAGATAGTCGCGGATACCCAGCACCATCAGACAAAGACACCCACATCACAATATCTTCATCAACAGATATCACATTCAGTACTGCAACAGAACTCAAACAAAATAGTTTGAATCTAATTAATCTGTTAATATCGACAGGAAGTTACTCTACAAAATTCACTGCACATGTTGCAGGAGACGGCAACATATATGCAGTATCAGATGGACTAGAGTCTGATAGTATCGCCGTATCACGAAACGACAAAGTAATTACAGTCCGCTTTGAGATAACACCCAAACCAGCTGCTGAAAGTACGGTGGGCTATTATTTGGTGTGGCTTGAGCGAGACAACAAAGTATTCATACCTGATGAAGATATCAGAGTCAGACTACAGTCATCAAATACAAGGCATGTGGCATTTGGTGAAGGCGACAAACACTCAGGGACATCCGAAAAATGGGTATGGCTCAGTGACGGCTATGCAACAGGCAAGATATATTTCAGACAAGCTACAAAGCCCGGAGATATCATAGGTGTCAATGCAATTACTGAACAGTATGGTTCAGGTACAACACACGTTGTAGTAGCAAAAGCTGCAAGTCCTTCTAAAGTAAGATCAGCATATACCTGTCTGTGGATTTTTCCTGATAAACCATCAGATATTGCATGGCTTACAGCAGGCACATACGGCTCTACAGGAGAAAGTCCAGGAAGCTGTGCAACAGATGCATCATCTGTGGGCGGTGCTGTCACATCAAATAATGATACTCAAGATTTGCCAAAAGTTGATGACAATACAGATGTAATTCAAAACAACAAAGAAACTAATGACAAATATGATGATGTGCCACATACTAGTACTACAGCAGGAAATGCCCCAGAACAAGAGATACATCACTCCATCAGACCTGTCAATATATCAGATATACTGACGCTGAATACACTAGAACTTGGAAGCAGAGACAAACAAAATATAAACACATCAACGTCCGGCTCTGCCATATTATTTTCAAATAGTATCATATCTACTGACAATAGAATACAGGTGGGAGAACACATGAAGATAGCATTACCTGTCACCTCAATCAACATACCACTGAATATATCAGCGCATGGAATTCATGAAATTTTAATATTGCAGGGGGGGACATCTGCCACTAGTTCATTTGAGAGCTGGCCCGCATATGGGGGACGCGGTCTTGCCACTCTAGTTCAGATACCAACCACACTCGGGAACAATTCAGAGATTGCATATCTGTATGTGATTGATGAGGAATCCTCTGGAATTACTGATTTAACACTTGACAGACAGAGATCTGCCATCGTAATAAACCACGACAACACCATAAATGATATAAAAATAAGCAAGACGTGGCGCGGCGGTGTCGGTACAGTTACAGGCACATTTATCGGCGAGTCTGGCACTTTACAGCCACTAATTACTGGTACAAACTCTGACAAAGTAAAGATGGATGTAAGAGGATTCTCAAGCGGTATAGAGATGTGGATGCCCCCCATAGTATACACAAGCTCTGAATTTCCGGTATCCGTGCACAGTGTCGATGATAATGGAAATCCTGTTGCAAGATTACCTGCTGATTCTCTCTCATGGAGTGATGCCCGATTTACCGTTCTAGAAAATAGAGCCACTGCACACCACAATGATTCAGGCACAATATCACTAATTTCAGAGGACGGCCATATAGCAAATGCCGATTACACCACGACAATCAATGAATCAGAACCGCAGATAAAAATAGCAACAACTTTGGAAGTTATACGATTCGGCGATCAAATAATAATTGAGATAGATACCGGTTCAATGCCAGACCCGCAGATAAAAATAGACGGTACGATACCATTTGTCGGCGAATCTGGAATATATACAGCAACGCCAGATAAACCTGGAAAACATTCTGCTGTAATTACAATATCTAATGATGGATGGGAAACACACACCGTAGATATGAAATGGACTGTCGAACACATGGTCAAAGTATCATTTGATGCTATTTCAGATGACAATGTTTCATTACCTATTGGAATTGCAATATCTACAGCAAAAGACTCTGTTGAGATAAATAAAGGAACTAGCAAAACGATGCTTGCCGGAGTATATGAAATAGTAGTAGTTGATACGTACACGTATGGCTCGGATCACATTTACTCACTACGAGATATAATAATTAACGAAGAAAAATATCCGCTCGTAAAGGAATTCTCACTAGATATAACCGAAGATACTGCTATCCGCACCCTATACGATAGACAAATCACCGTATCTTTTGACACTTTTTTAGAATCTAAAGATGTAACAACCCAGATAGAGGGAAACGGACAGTATTCGTATAAGAGTGAGGTAATTTTAAAGGCACCAGCAGTCCCCGAATTGTACGGTCTAATTTGGCACATTCCAGATAAATGGACCGGTATACCAGATAATGGTATAATTTATGGTGATAAGGTATGGTTTGAGGCAGAAAATTCCGTATCTGGCTATGTCGAATATGAGGCAAATTATACCATTGCAATATCGGTGATTCTTGCAGGGGGTGTAATTCCTCTAGTTATAATTCGACTAAAGTCACCAGATCAATTCCTCAATGTTGCAGATGCAATAAAGAGTATCGTAAATAAATTAAAGACAAAAAATAAAGATGTCAAGGATCACCCGGCACTGGAAAAACCAATCACGGAAAAACAATCAATGATCTCAAAGGTTACCATACTATTTGACAAAATAAGAAAAGGTGACAAAAAATAATTCCTTGGAGACTCGCAATATCTCTTGTTCCTCTCAGTTTGCTTGCAGGTATGCTGATTCTGGGCGGAAATTCAATATATGATGTATATGTAAGTGTGATTTTGCTTGTGTGTATTTTAGTTCCATTCTTTATTCCTCGCCGAACTAAAGTATACAAGAGAAGAACAGATAAGACAAAAATAAGACAAAAAAGATTACACGATTTTACAATATCTCAAATTTTTGTAATTCTAGAAAGAAGAATGCCATTCTTAAAGTCGCTTCGACTCTGGGATGAGAAACTAATTGAAAAGAGAGTGAGAGCTACTGGCTCCCCACACGACCCTGAAAAGATGGCGACAAATTCAACACGAATATCTACTGCCCTGTTTTTCACAACAGCAATTGTGGGTATAGTGGGCTTTATCATCATAGATCCACTATTTTTGTCGATATTAGCAGTGCCACTAGGATCATTTTTTGCACCCTTACTTACAATGAAGATTGAATCAATAGAGAGAAAGACCCGAATTGAGGAAGAGCTAGCATATTTTTTATCTTATGTGAATATAATGCAGAGCATCAATACGGGACTCTACCAATCTTTCCGACTAATTCGAGGTACCGGAGTATTTCCTGCATTTGAAAAAGATGTATCTGAAATTTCAAAGCGCGTTGAACTATTGGGAATGACACAGAAGGAATCTCTTGATATCTATGCATCAAATCACCCATCAACCCAATTTGCAAATTTCGTCAAAGGATATCTGGCAAAAATAACCAGTGTGGGCAATGTGCCCAGATATACGGAATCCAAGGCAAAATATTTCTTTGATGAATATCTAGGGGCCTGGGACAGATACGAAAAGAGTGCTCAGGAAATATTTAGTGCCATAATTATGATTGCAGTCATTCTGCCTATGATGATTGCATTTAACGCACTTTTGGGCAGTGGTTCAACTGCTAGTTTGCTACTACTACTCGGTATGATATTGCCACCACTAGTATCCATAATCATGATTATAATGCTGAATGCATCGCAGCCATCAACTGGCAACAAATATGAGATATCTTACATTTCATTTATGCCCGGTGTTGTGGTTGGTATGCTTACTTTCATATCTGGAGTATCATTGCCTGTATCATTTGGCATGGCATGTCTGATTACAGGCATATCTAACTATACCATAATGAAGAATGCATCTGCGAAATCCGAGGCAATAGATACGATGTTGCCCGAATTCATGCGAGATATTACAGAGATGAGTCAAACAGGCCAGAACATCAACCAAATAATACAGAAACAATCAATAAAAAAGGCATACAAGAAACGATTCAACAATATTTTGCTAGATATAGCAAAAAAGATCCGTACAGGAATGAGCTTTGTCAATGCAGTAGACAGTATAAAGACGCATTCAAAGCAGGTCCGCTTTATCTTCTTTTTGCTGGCAAGGACATATTCGACAGGCGGTGGCTCTAGCGACATATTCTACAATATTACAGATTTCATTACAAAAATCCAACAAAAGAAACAGCAAGTTCGAAAAGGACTCGCATCACTGACTGTAATAGTGTTTTTTACGCCATTTCTGATGCTCGGTGTCTCACACATGATGCTTGGGATGTTTACAAATTCTTATGATATTTCAGAGATGGGTGCCGTTCCATTTGGTAGTAAATTTGATGACTCCATACTATACAACATTGAGTTGATTACCATATTTACTTCAGTATCAATGGGTGTGGTGGCGGCCAAGATATCCAATGGTACAATAAAAAATACCTTACCACTCTCAATATCCAGTTTAACGACAATACTTGCCATATACATGCTACCTGCGATAATAGAGGAATTTGGAATTTGAAGTTGGGAATTTATTTGGATCCTGAAAATGATACTATACATGTCATATCAGAATCAGAAGCAAAAAAGAAGAAATTCCAATATGTGGGAACTGCCAGCAATTCAATGCTCAAAAGAATTAAAGAAGATGGAGTTATAAAACTTGACGGAAAATCAATTGCAAAAATTACAGGTATTGCACTCAACGTAAAGCCCAACGTTGATTATGTGGGATTCAAATATGGCGACCCAAAAAAAGCAATAGGCAAAGACCAAAATAAAACATATGGAATATCAGCAGATGAGCGAGTACACATGGCAATATTCGGATTGCCTGGCTCTGGGAAATCATCCATCTTGAAATTATTAGCATGGCAGAATATTGTACGAAATGAAGGGTTTATGGTGATAGACCCGCACGGTTCCCTAGCACGAGATATAATGAGCATGATTCCAAAAGAGAGATATGATGATGTCATTTATGTGAATCCTGCCACACTATACAAATTTGGCAAGACCATCCAAGTAAATCCACTTGAAGTAAAGTCGGACAATGAGAGATATGTCGTAGTAATGAGCTTTGTATCTGCTTTGTATAATTTGTATAAAGATTCGTGGGGGCCGCGTCTTGAAACTGTACTTAGAAATGCTGCAAACGCGCTTGTTGAATCACCCGGTAACAATAGATTGGGCAATATCTCAGCAATGATCACAGATGAGACTGAACGAAATATAATATTGAATACCATATCATCAAGAAATGTCGTTCACTTTTGGCAAGAAATATTTGCAAAACAGTACTCAAAGGATGCCGGCTCTGCCGCATACAACAAGATGGACAAGATACTTGCTACACCGACAGTTGCTGCCATGTTTGACTGTATAAAATCCTCAATTTCAATACGAGATATAATGGAAAACAATAGAATGCTGATAGTTGATCTGTCTACTGGTGCTAGTGATGATATTGCCGAATTTTTAGGATCCATATTATTAAACATGCTATATGTGGATGCCAAAAAGAGACTAGACATTGCAGGTGAGGAGTCATCTGTGGGTCGATTCTATGTATATGTGGATGAAGCACACATGTTCTCAAACAGTACAATGTCTGAGATGTTACGGTCACTTCGTAAATTTGGAGTAAAGATGACTTTGGCAACACAAACATGCAACGCATATGATAAGGAATTTGCACAAGAGATTCCCGGCATATGCAAAACTATAATCACTGGAAGATGTGATTTCAACACTGCCGGGCTTCTTAGGGCAATAATGGCAATTTCTTCAGAAGAGATGCAGCGTCTCCCCTCACACACATTTGCTCTATTCTCAGATGAAAAAGGTGTACATGCAAATGCCATATTTAGATCCAGACCAGTGCCGCTTCCCAGAACCATTATAGAATCGTGGGAAAAAGTAGTCGCCGCTTCAATAAAGAGATGGGGCAAGCAAGTCAGTATAGAAAAATATAGTATTCATGACGGGCCAGGCAGGCCACTATTCACACCACTTGAATGTAGTATCATACATATGATGTACTTTGATAATAGGGACTGGTACAGAGAGGAAATTCTACAAAAGTGTAATGTGATATTTCCACAAATTATAGAAAGACAGACAAGTACTGCACTTGACAGATTAACCAGAGAAAGATACATCAAGATAAGATATCCCCAAACAGATGATGGTGATGAAAATGATCATAAAAATAGATACGTTCTAGATGAGAAATCATACTCTACATATCTATCTACTTCATATGGTGGGCAACGTGCAGGTGGTGAGGACCACATGGAGATTATTTTGCGTCTTGCAAGGATGAACATGATAAATCATAGATATTGCATTCCCGATTTGGGAGATAGGGGGAATGATGCGGCAGATTTGCTAATCATAGAGCCAAATATCATACGAGATAAAACTGGTGGCGCACGATACGACCCAAACAAATGGTCTGACAAAAAAATATTGGCAGTGGAAGTCGAGATGGATCCGACAAAACACATGTCGCACTCTGTGGAAAATTACACGAAAAACTTTGAGCGCGGATATGATGTATGGTTTATCTGTATCAATGAGAATCATCGTGCCAAATTGGAAGAGGCAATAAGAATCAAGCATCCCGAATTCAAGGGATGTAAAATGGATGTAATTAATCTAAAAAACGCACTAAGCGATAACCCAAAACTGCCAGATACGTATAATGAGTCATTTTCTGATGTCAAAGTAAAGAGTATAATAACCATAAATAGAATTGTCGGAAATTCGTGGATTTTGGGTCCATCAGAGAAACCCGTAATAACTATAGATGGCGATGCGGTATATCCGCCTGAAAATACTCAAAGAGCCAAAAAACAGCAATTAATGCCGAGCTCCGAGCCGACATTTCTTCCAATGAGCGAAAAGGCAAGAAAATCATTATCCACAATAAAACAGGATCAAACTATACCACCTGTGGAAAAATCAACCGTGTCGCCTGTGAATGAACCCATTAAACCTGTAAAAGACAAGACACAGACAAAATGTGAAAAAAAGCCAAAGAAAAAACCAATTAATTTAGGCAAGCAAACCCAGAAAGATTCACCAGAAAATGGTGCATATGTAACTACAACCGGTGAGAACTATAAAGGCGGCGGATTCAATTATTTGGTGGAAATGCCCAATGGTGCAGACATACCACATCTAAATTCACTAGAACAGGAGATATACGACAGGATAAAGGCAGGCAAGATATACAGGTATAATGCTGCAATGATACATAAATTAATTCAGATGAATCAATCACTTGAAGATACCAAGAGGGCGACAAGTAATCTAATTAAAAAAAAGATAATAAAAAAGAACACTGCGATTTATCGGCGTAGCAGAATGGCAAAAGATGGTACAACAAAACTCACCAACATGAAAACGACAGTTTTGGAGCCTATATCAAAACAAGAGTGGGAAATACTAAAATCAAATTATAAAAAATAGACAGACATCATCAAAATTCTCACTTAAAAGAGATTATCACTTTTTATCTTGTGGACAAAAAGAACCGCCAATTCCTCAACTTTAAACGAATATGCGAAATTACATCTCTACCAGAATCAGAGATGACAAATATCATAAAACGGGCAGGAGTATCAGAGGTTGAATTTACCAGTCATAATCGTGACACGGGACTATTATTTTTAGTGAGAGTAATTTCAAGACGCAACAAATTTGAATATTTGTTGGAAATGTCAGAGATTTACGACAATGATCTTTCCAAAGTAATTTACAAGGGATGGGTTGCTACAAAAAAGCCCCCCAACAGACCCAGAAAGGCGGCAGTCGACACCATACTGGGGACAGTCATATTACTAGCCATTGCAAGTATGGTTGGATTGGCATTTTACGTATCTGCCATAAATCAGGTTGAAGAGACTGCTCACTTTATCGAAGTGGAAAAATTTGATGTCACACGTTTCAGTGGAGATGCAACAAAGATTCTTGCAGACATTCAGATAGTTACAGATGTACCATATTCGTTTACACTTGGCGGTGATTTTGCCAAAATCATACTTACAAATTCTGATGGTACTGCAAAAGAGCCTGCAGAGATATCGTGGATCAGAAGAGGTGCCATAATTTCTTATGAAGGCATATTGGAATTGAATGATAAATTGAATGATTTACAGCTGGTAACTGCTGAATTTCAATCAGGTGATGTCACATCAGGAAAAAATAGTATAAATCATCTAATAAAATTGGATTGCGCATATCAACAAGATTGTAAAACCAAAATGTATGGTGGGAGCTTGTTGGGAATTGGCAGTACACCTCCAGATAGTATACTATACGGAATTACTCCACCAGGCCCGCCAGGAGAATGTACATGCAAGGTATTGCTGGGGAACTTGGAGGTAATAATACTGTGGATTGAGCCACAAAATAATGGTGGCTCTCCAATCACACATTATATAGTAGAATACAAGCCCACAAAGTCGAGCCATTGGAGTACATACAATGGTCCAATTCACGGCACCACACACATGTCAGCATTAATTCCAAAAGAGATTCTTGGAACTGCACTGTACGACTTTAGGGTGGCAGCAGCAAATATAGCTGGAGTCGGTGAATTCAAGGAGATGAATAAAAAATTTGTGGGATTCTTTGACCGAGATGTAATTGTTGATGATCTTACGGCAATGTCAGGGAATGGTAGAGTTATTTTATCATGGACAGCACCAGATAGTGATGGATCTCCCATCACAGACTATGAGATTCACTATAAATATATCAGCAGCAACAAAAGGATCATTAAACAGTTCAATGACGGCATATCCACAAGTACATCTGCAACGGTGACCGGTCTGGAAAATGACAAGGATTATTGGTTTTTTGTAAAGCCGGTAAATGCTGCAGACAATGGATACTATTCCAATATTGTCGCTGCCACACCCTCTTCCTGATAAAGTCAAGTACATCACTCATATCATCATGAAATGAAATAGATGAAAGACAGGAACAAGTGTGAAACGATCATTCAAAATTCATATTATAGTAACAGCTCGACACTGTAAAGTTTTTCATATACAAAAATAACAATGCAAAAAGATCAGCAGATACACCACGACATATAATTAAGATTACCAACGTAAATTGGACAAATACCCATTATTATGAATCTTGTAACATTATTTAACAAAAAAATAAACAGTTGGAAGAAGAATTACTACAAACGCACAACTCAAAAAAAAAAATCCCAAAAGCTACAACATAAAACAATTCAATTATTATACAAAGCCTGAACTAATTAGACAGATGACAAAGCCCGGTGATCATGAATCAGTACGAGCATAAAAATTTGGCCGTGTTCAACCCATACTGTTACATTAACTCTTTCCATATCAAATTTCAATTATGTGAAAATCTGCGATATATCCATTTCATCGGCCCTTGGATGATCGGAAAAAACTATATCGTGTAGCTACAATCTCAAATCAGCCTTAAAAGTCAATCCACCTATATCGTACAATGGAAGAGTTGCTGAGGGTGGCAGTTACCACAGCAATTATTTTACCAATGAGTATAATGGATATCCGAGAGAGGCAGATTTACACAGATCTAATGTGGATTGCAGTATCAATATCATGTTGCTTTCTATTCTATGATATATTTTATCTAGAGATATACCAAGAGGAATACTTTGCTTTGTATGTGGTAGGTATACTAATGGCAGTTATATCATGGGTTGGTGCAAAATTGGGAGTTATTGGAATGGGGGATGCGGCAACCATATGGATAATAGCTACGATGGTACCACAAATTAATGACACACCCACAAGTGGTATGGTTATAATTATGGCGCTGGTATTATCTATATTATACCACACCACACATGCTGCATTCAGAAATATCTCAGACATATTAAACCACAAGAGATACAGCAAAGACATCATAGTATCATACTATAAGAGAAAAGGGGAAAAGTTCTGTATCAAATATGGAAGAATGCAGGTAGGCAAAGTGATAGATGGTATAATCAAAGATAAAGATGGAAACGATTTGATGGTATCTCAAGATAGTCACGATATAAGAGTCGTAAAATCCACACCGCTGGTGGCATATTTGGCAATATCATTTGTAGTTGTATCTGCATTTATGATTCCAAGTATATTTTTATAATTTATTGTGCAGTATTTACACTGTCATTTGTAATTTCAAATTTACGCTCTTCTGAATCATCACTTTTTTGGTTATCTATGTCACCTTTACTATCACCTTTGTCCATTTGTTTCAGACCACGAGTTCCCATGCTTTTGAATCCTACTTGGCGTGCCATGCCTCCCTGAATGCCCATGCCAGCACCCATTGTTATTCCTTTTAGAATATTTACAAGACCACCACCGCGCGCCATACTTGCAACCCCGCCAGATATAGTACCCAAAGTAGTCGATGTAACCATCACAGCCCCACTCATAACAGCATTAGTTATTACCCCATTTGCATTATTCATCATCTGCGAAATTAATGGCACCAGCATTACAGGCACGGTAGAAGCCATAAAGAGAACTGCAAGTGATGTAAACCACGCATATAATATCGACATTGGTATTGGTCCCACACTGTGCGTTGTATCAAAAATATCATCAGATACTGCAACACCCAATCCAATACTCAATATAAGACTGGCAAAGAACGGAGTCATAAATAAACCTGGAAGTGACATCAGCATTTTATCAACTATTTTTGTAAATGGTGGAAATAGTCGCATAACTAAAAGTATTGGCAATGCAGATATGATCATCACTGCAAGTAGATCAACCATAATTGCAATCAATATGGCAGTGATTGTAAATTGTATTGTAATTATCGACTTTATAATTCCCCAGAACGTTTCTTCGGCAAATGAAATAAACAGACCCTCAATGAAAGTTTGAATTGCCAGAATGATATTTCCATTAATCCACTCCCACGGATCGACAAATATTTCATCCCAGTTTACACCAAGTTGTTTTTCTGCGTGACTGGTATGATCTGTCTTTTTCCCCACTTGATATATCATATATTTCACCTTCCAGTCTGGTCTGCATGCATCATAGGCGCGTTTTGGATCATCAAAAAATCCCACCTTATCCTGACTGCTATGAAGATATGGTGACTCGTTATAATACTTGATAATATCAGATTTACTCCACTGTACCGGACATGGATTCATTTTATCAAGGGTATATACTGGATTTAGCACCAAAGATGACATATTTTCGATTGCATTAGTTGAGAGATCCCAGATAAACGGGAACGCCAAAATTACCAACAATGTAACTATTATAGATATGATTCTGCCGCGCCAGAACTGGGATCTCCCAGATACAAAGTGACCAGTCACCGTAATTGCTATGCCTGCCGCAAGCAAAATCAATGAAATCCATTGAAACTGCACGTACATCTTGTAAATTTCCCCTGTGGAATCTTCGACATATCCAAAATTTGGAAGTGTAATCAAATCGCGTGCAAGCGTGCCCAACAAAATATCAGATATGATACTTGACGCAGTATTTAGCACCTGATTGATAATTATCAAACCCAAAAAGAACAAGACTGCCAAAATGCCAGCTGAAATTGCTGTTACTCCAAGTATTGGTAACACGGCCGGAGTTCTATCTTTCAACTATTCCAATGAGTATAATTCTTTAAAGGCACGAGCTGGTGATTAACTCGCATGCTGCAATTGCAGGGGCCGAAGTCACCCGTATTAGAACAGACTTTCGCTCATCCGTACTCTCCCAAACTATTCTAATTCGTTCAGTACCCACCATATTTACACTCAGTATAGCATCAGAATCCAAAATTCTCTTATCTTCTATATCCAGAGTTAACTTGTTTGCATCCAC
Source organism: uncultured Nitrosopumilaceae archaeon (assembly GCA_964538885.1). Classification (GTDB taxonomy): domain Archaea; phylum Thermoproteota; class Nitrososphaeria; order Nitrososphaerales; family Nitrosopumilaceae; genus JAPOPJ01. Next base: position 1,016 of record CAZIHR010000050.1, on the reverse strand, counting down.
ATACAGAATTCCTGGCATGCCATCCAGTGTAATATCGTATGACTCCATAGTAGAATGGTATCACATACCTATAAAGCCACCAAAAAAATGATGTGGTTTTTCAACAGTATCTAGATGTATTCCTTGTAGAATGCTTACCAGAGTACTTTACCTCTTCATTTATCATCATTCTAACCTCATACCGTGGTGTGTCTTATCTAGTAACTCCTTTTCTGCCTTTATTTTATCTAGTTCCATTTCCTTTCTCTCAAGATCTTCACTTATGTTGATCATCCCGCCGTTTTATTGCAAGCTGTCGTGATTTGCTTTCGTTCCATTCCTAGTAAACATTAGGGTTCTTCTGCAAAAAAGGGTCAAGTCTTGTGATTAATTTTTGTGATGGTCCACCGTGGTATAATCATCATGTATTGTAAACGTGATATGTTTGGGATTGCCCCATTCATATACAAGGGCACGGAGCCCACCAAATTACGGGTCGTTCCATCACAATACATATGATGTGGTGGTTATCATGTCTTCATTTTTGTATATGTGATTGTACCTTTTGTGTGTATCAAATCTTCACGCTCTTTATGTGTGTCCGCTAAATAGCCCTCTTTTTTGAGTCGCCCAATAACCACTTTGTGGGCTTTATCCCAGATGTCTATGCCAATCTACTTCCTGCCCAGTTTCTCTGCTGCAACGCAGGTATAGTAAATGATATTGATAATGGACGTAAATGAAAAAGATCTATATTACGGGTCAATTAACACATGGTGTGAAAATAAAATTTCTGCCAAACACAAGTATCGCGCGCATACAACGCTTGGAAAAAAAGGAAACAGATCCTAAAGCAAAAATGAGGCTACTTGCATGCATACAAAGAAAGCAAGGGTGTACGCAGAAAGAAATCGCTAAGAATCTAAACACACCGCAGAGAACAATACGCAGGTGGTTGAAAAACATTCAAAGCTACGGACTCAGAAGAAGACATGACATAAAAAACAAAGGTGCAGAATGCAAGCTAAGTAGCAAGC
>CAZIHR010000049.1:0-2725 GCA_964538885.1 uncultured Nitrosopumilaceae archaeon | reverse complement strand
AGCTCGGCGGCAGATATGTGGGTGGTAAAAAATTCCACTACTACGTCGGACTTGTCCTGTGGGCTACGTTTCTTATTCATGTTCCAGTTACAGTCTCCTTCGCCCTTAAGCATTCGGTTTTTATCGGTCTCATTCTAGCTGGGTCCCCACCATTGTATTCAATGTATGTCTAATGAGATTTTGCTTTTTTGTATAATTCAAAACGATTATTGACTAGTGTACATGCACAAAGTATGCCTGATATAATGTCGATAATTACGGAGAAGCTAGATCAGCTCAATCTTGTAGATAAGTTCATCTTATTGCTACTTGATGCAAAAAACTCAGAACCAATTCCGGGACCTCTATACCTGCAAAAGGAGATGTATCTGCTTCAAAATGTGTTTCCAGAACTAGAAGCTGAGATAAATTATGAGCCATACTTTCTAGGACCTTACAGTGAGATTGTGTCAGATGAAGTAGAGCAACTTGCATCTTCAGGTCTGGTACGCGCAACTGCAGGCAAAATTAAGCTTACACCTGAGGGTAGTCATATAGTGAATATAATCAAAAAGACATCAGACAAAAAAGTAATACAAAAGATCAAAGAGTTCAAGGAGCTTCTCAATGATCTGACCGAAGACGAGCTTTTGGCCTTCATATACTTTACCTATCCATCACCAGATGAACTTGAACAAGAATCTGTGGAGTATAAGGATCTCTTACCCAAGCGCAGAATGCTTGCAGTATCTCTATACAGAAAGGACAAGATCAGTGCACAAAAGGCCGCTCAGTTGGCAGGCTGCGGCCTAGAGGATTTTCTTGAAGGACTAAAATGAATCATGTGCAAATTTTTGATGCTACTATAACTGCATTTTTGAGCGACATGGATTTATGCTTCTCTTGAACCTGCTTTGAGATTTTGTGGGTTTGAAAGATACTTTTGAAAACCCTTATTTCACTGCATGTGTCAGATAAGCATGAACAAAAGACATGGCTAGTATAAATGATCTTTCAGAATCCAACAAGCTCAAAACTCCAAAAAGAACCAAGTCTGGCAATCATGCGCTAGACATTCCTCGAGATTCAGAAAATGGCTTTCCACTATTGCACATCAGCGAACAGTATCACAGCCTTGACGATCTGATCGTCACAGACGAATTACGCAAAGGACTAGAGAGAATAATAGCAGAGAATCACTCCGCGCAAAAGCTACTCTCCTATGGGTTAAAACCCAAGAACAAAATTCTCTTCTGTGGCCCCCCCGGGACTGGAAAGACGCTCAGCGCCAAGGTAATAAGCAGTGTGATCGGGTATCGGTTCGTTTATGTCATGTTTGACTCCATTCTTTCTTCCTATCTTGGTGAGACTGCGACAAACCTTAGAAGAATCTTTGACTTTATAGAAAGGGGCAGATTCGTGGTCTTGTTTGACGAATTCGACATTGTAGGAAAGAAACGAGATGATCCCCACGAACATGGTGAAATCAAAAGAGTGGTCAATAATTTCATTCAGATGCTGGACAATACTGGCGGCCAAAGTATTATAATTGCAGCTACAAATCACCAACATCTCTTAGACAAAGCAGTCTGGAGAAGATTCGATGATATTATCTATTTTGATCTACCTGATGCAAAAAGAAGGATACAGTTATTTGAAAAATATATCAGTGTGCTAAGAAGAGACAAGAATTTTACGTTGGGACAGCTGGCCAGAAGGACCGGAAATTGTTCTGCCGCAGACATTGTGCAGATATGCCAAGATGCTCTACGCAGGAGCATCATGGGCAATGAGAAGACTGTCACAAGAAAACACATCATGTTGGCCATATCAGAATATGGACGCCGCAAAAAAATAACCGGCATTGGGAGTTGAGTGTGGGAAGATATCCACATCTGCCTCTCACAAAATCCAGTGGTTTTGTCAGAAAGAAGAGGATGGGCGGATTCGGGTACGTGAAAGCCGACAGAGACGCGGATGAATTCTACAAAACCGAGATTAAAAAGCTGGATCTGATTGGTGGCGCGTACAAAAAAGACAGAGAGGCATACAACAACTACTTTGACCCAGGCCTCATCTTTAAAATAAAATTGATAAATCGTGGTATGAGTTCACGTCGTGCCTAGTTTTTCAGACATTTGGTCGCCGTTTAGGCACAAAACCACCTTAAGGACGTGAATACATACGTTGAAAAAGTACCTGCCATCAGCAGTTATAGTACATAACATGGTAAATTATTGATGGCCGCCACTCCACAACATGAATATTCATTGTACTAATGTTATCTAGTATTTGGTGTACAAAACTATACCCTTAAAGTTGGATTCATCCTGTGTTGTTATTGTATTTTCGAGTTTTGTATACCATGCAACTTTGTGTATTACACTTTTCCTCCATTCTTCTACTGTTTTTATGGTGTCTTTATTGATGGGCACTGGTGATGATTTTTTAGTTTAACATCTCCACAGTTTTGCATAATATCTTACTCTAGACATGCTCAATTTTACACCAGAGATCTTTACCATATATCTTTGAAGTTCATTGGTGGAAAATACGCGTTTATGACACCATCTCCTAGCTTTTTCAAGTTGTTTTGTGCTCAACTTTCTGGGTGCTTCTGGGAGTTTTCTGTCTGTCAGGACACGATATATTTCATCTATGCCGGTATAACCTGCTACCCCATGATACCACAGTGCGACGGTTGTACATGTATTTCATTGCAACCGCACGAAATATCTCTTCTTCA
>CAZIHR010000048.1:0-11406 GCA_964538885.1 uncultured Nitrosopumilaceae archaeon | reverse complement strand
GGAATCGTATAATGCATTTTTTGCTCCCAGTGTGGGATTGATTCGTTTCAATTCTGCAATGTACGTATCCCCTACTCTGTCATCAATTTCTTTATACACTATATTCTGATTCTGGTCGTTGTAGTTACTTTGGCCTGCCGAATATGGTGGATTTCCAATAACGACATTTATTGCATCCATACCTTGCTTGTGGGTTCGGGCATGTGCATCCTGCAGGTTGGAATCATTTAACTGCGCCTGTTTCTGCCTGAACCGCTTGTCTAGTCGGTATGATGGATGCTGATCTAGAGTATCCAGAAAAGTTACCCCATCAAAAGATACATGTTTGCCTCTTATCTTGCGGTATGTTGTCTCTACATTTGCCGCAGTTACATAATATGCCGGCAGCATTAGTTCATTTGCATAAATGTCATCTTTGTACTTGGCATACAGTTTGTTATCTGAGATGAATCCTGACTCGAGTAGTTGAGATATAAAAATGCCCGTACCGGTGAACGGGTCAAGCACCTTGACACATCTGTCATCAAACGACTTGTTAAATTCTGTATCAAGTATATGTTGTACAGAATTTATGATAAAATCCACAACTTCGACGGGTGTATGCACGATACCATGTTTTTCGGCGGCTTTCTTGTCTGCACCCCTGAAAAACGAGTCATATAGTATACGGATAAACTCTTGCTTTTGCCCAGGGGTATTGAAATGCTCAATGTCGTATTTTAACACCTGATAGTATGTCTCCATGCCTTTTAGCTGCGGCCTGATGTCGATTCTCCCTAATATCTCATCAAGTGCTATGGCTACTGGATTCTGATTGCCGGGAAACAGCTCCCTGAATATGCGGCTCATTACCGTATGTTGTGCAAGTGCCTGGACAGCTTGAGTATATGTTACAGTTCTGCCTACCACCACCTGTAGATTTTTGTGCAGTGTATCAATGATACGTGCAATGCGCTGCTTTGCTGCTGCACGCTTGGTAATAATCTCCTGCACTATAACGGCCTGCTCCCCGAGCTTTTCGCCTACATCCGTATAATATGACTCATCACGCAGATCAAGTAGTGCAGTCTTTATTTCCTCTAACGTGTCATCATCAATATTGCCTGTAATGGTCTTGGCAATCCACTCCTGAAGTTCTGATGTGATCTCTTGTTGATCCGCGGGCTGACGATCCTTGCTGGGCGATGACTTTGAGAGAATCTGGCTATTCAAAATAGCACGCAGTTTGTCGTCGTGAGCCAATATGGCACGTAGTACCTGGTTTATCCGCTCGTATCTTTTGTTCATATTTAAGACCCGATCAGGGTCATCATCCTTGAGTACAGGTATCGGTATTATCACATAGCCATACTCTTTGCTTTTACCGGGAGGCGGCTTGCGCATGACCCTGCCAATACTTTGAATTATATCTATGGGGGATTTTTTAGGATCCATAAAGACGACAGCATCCAATGCGGGCACATCAACTCCCTCCTGCAGGCATTTTGCATTTGAAAGGATTCGTATCTCGTGCGGATTGACATCGCTTTCCCTCAGCCAATCTATGCGTATACCACGGTTGCGCGAGTTTGTAGAGCCATCTACGTGGCGTGTGTTGGTTGAATAGCCCTTGAGATCTGGATCCGTATCAAATAGCTTTCCAGACAGGTTGTCAAAGCTTAATGCTTTTTTTGTGGTCTTGTCCATCTTGAGCGGTTTTGTCTCTTTATCCATGTTAAGGCCATGGCCTGCAAATATCTTGGATTTCTTGATTAAACTGTGAAATACCATTATACGTTGCAGGGGACGTGCTGGCTTGTCATCGCCGTCAGGATAAGTGATGGCCTTGCAGACGCCACCCAGTTTTGCCATGTAATCCAGATCAATCTCACCATAATCATCTATATTCTCGCCAGACTTGGTGGCCGACTCTATGAATTTACCGTACATGTCACTTTCATCGACTTTGCGCATGATGATGTTGTATCCTGTTAGCAGGCCGCGTTCTACTGCCTCAGAAAACTGCAGCGAATAGAACATCTTGCCATATGTGGATTCGTCATCCATCGAATACACCTTGAGCTCGTCGCCGCCCTTTGTCTTTTGGCGCAGATATACACGTGGTGTAGCCGTCATGTACAGGCGCTTTCGTGCAGGAACTCCGGCCTTGTCAGCTGATGGGTTGTTGTGCGCCCTGAGATAATACGACTCTTTGATGCCTTCTGCACCCGTGGTCTTGTGGGCTTCATCAAACAGAATAAGATCAAAAATACCCTTCTGATCATGCTTTAACAATGCTTCAGAGGCCACCGTAACCGAGTTGTATGTGGAAAACACCACACACAATGAGTTTTTGCGATCAACGATATCATACTCTGCTTTTAGCGAGTCTACACTGGTAGATGGAGTAATTGGGATCTCTGTTATTGAACCTTCCTCGTCGTGGCCTGATGTCTTGTCAGAGCATACGGCAATATATCGATGCGGTATGGAACGGTTGTCTGCCCATTCTCGCATAGTTTGTGGTATGAGGGATATGGAAGGTACCAAGTATAGCACCAAACCCCCCTTACCGATCATCTTTTCGGCAATATGTAGTGATACTAGTGTTTTTCCGGTACCACATGCCATGATAAGCTTGCCGCGGTCGGCTTCCTGAAACCCATCCATGGCATGTTGTACGGCATCTACCTGGTGTGGTCGGAGTTTGAGTGGTGCAATCTTTGATTTACCTGCTGTGCTCCAAGTATAGTTGCTGGAGGCCAGATCCGACTTTGTAATTATCTTGACTCCTGCTTCCTCACATCTGGTCTGTGTGTGTGACGTGATGCTGCCGCCGGTAAATACAAGATATAGCTTGTTTATCTTTTTGGCCTTGGCCGTTGTAAACATCGTACTGATGTCCTTGAGATCAAGAGTTGAATCATCTGCCCAACACTTTGACTGGATGCCAACCAGCTCACCTGTCTTGTCCTTTGCCACAATATCTATGCCTGTATCTGGTTCCTGATACCAGTCATACCAACGTTTTACCTCTGTAAACTCTAGGCTGTACAGGTTGTCATGCTTGAAGAACTGTACTAGGAGTTTCTCAAATTCCGTGCCAAGTTTTACACTGTCCTTGTTTTTCTGCCGGAGTTGTGCAAGTTTGTCGTAGAATGCATGCGTGCTTGGTGGCACTCAGACCACCATCCATATAATGATTCTTGAATGATTCTTGAATGATTCTTGATGCTACGGGGGCTAGTTTTTTGCCAATAAAATATTTTCTGGTTTTAATTCTAGCTTTCAACATATTATTTGACCATACTGGGTGCTTTTTCAATGTTGGGTCGCGCATAACAGCACCGCACTGTTCTAACCTGTTTTTTATTTCATTTTTAATTTTGTCAAGTATTATATTTACAATATCACTTTTTCTCTTGGCATATTTGTACTCAAGATGTAATGCCATTCGTGTGACTCTTCTGCTTTCATCCAATTTACGGTATCTCTGTAGGATATCTCCACCCTTGAGGTGATAAATTAACAAACATGGCCTCCAATCAATATTTAGAATGAACGTTTCAACCACAGCATTCATTTTTATGCTGCATTAAAAAACACACCGATAAAAGCGATCTTATAAATTAGTAATCTTCTAATTTTTCTAGATCAAGCTATTGATAAACTAGTACAATGCAAAAAAACAAAATAATTCATAATAGTTGCTGCCGCGTGATATATGCAGACATTCAGCCACGAATCTGCAACCAACTATCTTGATTCCAACTAAACAACTTTCTCCCTATCCCCTCAACATATTCATGGCCAACACATGAAATTTTCTCGAGTATATCTCAATCTAGAATTGTACAAAAATTTACGAGCGTTGCTATAATCTGAGGCACATCTCGCTTAACTGGAACTGTAGGAAGGTTGATTTAGTCTAAAATAACTTGTATCAGATATGGTTGAAATCGACACCTCTAAGAATATCTATTTATTTATACATGGCAAGATGGATCTCAGGACCAAAGCAGAGGATGCCCTGATATCAAGAGGCTTTGCAAGGGAGAGAATCATTCTGGCACTACCTGATAAAGTTGGTGCCGTGGGGGACTATATGGCAATGCTTTGGATGCCGCCGAATCCTGATCATATCAAGATTCAGCGGATCACAGGAGTAGAGCAGGTAGAACCACAAGGCATGATCGGTCTGTGGAAAGGAGTATCCAAAGAAGATCTGGACACCATACAGCTAGACTAGCTAAAACCTGCCCCAAACTCGTTGCCTTTTTGCAGTGGATCTCCTGACGCGTCAGATACCTTGAGCTTCCTATACAGTAATGCTTCGTATACCAACTGCATTGCATCCTTCTCACCGAGTGAGCAGTCTGAGATCAGTAGTTGCTTGTATTTTTGCAGCTTGGACTCGTCTTGCTCATCCGGAGATATATTGTCATGTATCATCATATTTGCAACGTCCTCTATCTTTTGATTGTATGCAGACTCATCCATGTAATTGATGAGTCTGTTCCTATTATAATATGTTCGACACAAAGTCATCATACCATTCACAATTGAAACTATCAGATTTAATATGTGACATTTTTCATCACATTACCAAAGCACGCAAAACTGCTTTTCCTGCCTGCTACACAACTCAAAATACATCTTCATATACACTAGATATTTATTAAAATGACTCATTCCTGTCACCACAACTATACCTGTTCAAGAGAAAATCATTCTTGTACAAAAATGAAACAACTACAAAATATGCAAGAATTCACAAATCCGATATTAACCCATCAATAAATTCACTAAACTCACTATCAGAAAAACGCACCACTTCTATTTTATTCTGACTTGCAGCCAGTCGTACAGCATCCAAATGATAACATGTCTTTTTACCATCCTGTGGTGTATAATGATACCCATTACACGAGCAATATTCTCCATCTGGATCTACCCAGTACTCTTTGCTTTTTCCCACTATCGAATATATGGTTCTTTGACTCGGCTCAAATACGTGCAGTTTTATCCTACTTTCAGATACTGTCAACTTTATCTTGTCGGTACCATCCACAAGAATTTAATCCGCACACCAAATTATATCTGTGATGCCGTCTGCAAGAATCATGCCCTCCAAGCCTGCCATGATACTACAAGGACAGAAGAAGAGTCTCGTGGTGGCTGACATTCATCTGGGATTTGAGAACAGTTTTTTAGCAAACAGAATATCTGTGGGAAAAAATTCCAGCATACTTGATACTATAACCGAGCTCACCGATCTGATACAATCAGAAAGACCAGAAAACGTGATACTTTTGGGCGATATAAAATCCGGCACAGGAAAGATCACAGGTAGGGAATGGGATGATGTGCCACTGTTTTTCAAATTAATACAGAAACAGTGCGATATTATCCTGATTCCTGGAAATCATGATGCCCACATCAGAGAGCTAGTGCCAAAAGGTATCTCGATGATCGGTTCTGCTGGCATGATAGATGGTAATGTACTATTTACGCACGGACACACCATGCCGCCTCAAAGTTTTGCGCATGTGGATAAAATAATTATGGGCCATGTGCATCCTGTATTTCTTCAGGAAGACTCTGTTCTCAACGGGCAACGTGTGTGGGTACACATCAAAACAGAAAAGCAGGACATCTTTCCTGATAGATCTGGCAAGCTGGAGATAATTATAATGCCCTCATTTAACAAGTATCTTTATGCGACTCATAAGCGGAGCCGTAGCAAATCCATCTCACCTATAATTGGGAGGATCAAAAATATAATTACAGCTAGAATCATGACACTTGATGGCACAATAATTGGTGACGAGTCGATGCTCAAACTAGTAATTTAATATGTGTCATATTGTCTTATTGGTTCCCTAGTGGTCTCATTATCTTTGAGCCACTCTAGTGTACTTACAAAAGAGTCTGCAAGCTCTCTGGTTGTAAGTACCGGAATTCCAAGCTCAAGTGACTTGCGCCGTATCTGATATTCATCTTCAAGCATGCCTACATATTTTTCCAACGTGGATGTGCTTGGTATATTTATTATAAAGTCAATCTTGCGTTCGTACAACAGATCAGTTATGTTGGGCTTTCTATCGGGCTCAGAAATCTTATGTACAATCTCCACCTCGCCCAGCTTTTCCTCAAAGAACTCTGCTGTGTGTTCTGTTGCAAGAATCCTGAATCCTAATTGTCTGAGTTTGGCAATTGTTGGAAGCAGTTTTGCCTTATTGTTGGCACCCCCCACAGTAACCAGAGCCGTTCCGCTTTTAGGAAGATTGTACCCTACAGATGTCAACCCTTTTGAGAGTGCATCATAAAAGCTGTCTCCAAAGCAGGCCGCTTCTCCTGTAGATTGCATCTCCACGCCTAGTGCTATATCTGCTCCATCAAGTTGCATAAATGAAAATTGAGGCACCTTGATGCCATAGTTGGGAATACTTCGCCACTTGTCCTCTGGCACTTTGGGCAAATTATTGCCTAGTATTGCACCTGATGCAAGTGATATAAGATTGGTTCGAACCAACTTTGATACAAACGGCATAGAGCGTGATGCCCGTATATTTAGTTCAATCACATATACATGATCATCATGTATCAGAAACTGTAGATTGAATGGGCCTACCACGTTGAATGTGGTTGCTATTTTTTTGGTGTACTCTGTTATTGTTTCGATAATTTTGTTGCCTAGCCGCCATGGTGGTATACACATCATGGCATCACCCGAATGCACCCCCGCACTATCTATGTGCTCCACTATAGCTCCGATGATCACTTGTTGTCCATCACTTACACCATCTACATCCACCTCAAGAGAATCCAACATGAACTTTGAGATCACCACCGGGCGATCAGGTGACACCTCTGTTGCCTCCCTGACATATGTGCCAAGTTCTGCTGCTGACCATACCACCTTCATAGCAGCACCAGATAGTACATAGGATGGCCTGACTATTACCGGAAATCCTACATCCTGCGCAAATGATCTTGCCTCCTCTATACTTGAGAATGCCTGCCAGGGCGGTTGCTGTATGTGTAGCTTGTCAAGTTCAGTACTAAACTTTGATCTGTCCTCAGCTCTGTCAACATCATGTGCTGATGTCCCCATTATATTCAAATTATTCTCTGCAAGTCTGAGGGTAAGGTTGTTTGCAGTCTGGCCACCAACACATGTGATTACTCCGTTGGGGGATTCATAGTCTGCTATATCTAGTATCCTCTCAAGCGTCAACTCTTCAAAGTAGAGTCTATTACATATGTCATAGTCTGTTGATACTGTCTCTGGGTTGCAGTTGACTACGGAGACGTTTCTTTCTCCGTTCTCTTGAAGTCCCCACACCATGTTGACTGTTCCCCAGTCAAACTCTACACTGCTGCCTATTCTGTATGGTCCGGCACCTAGCACCAGAGTCCCCCTCTCTGATTCTGGTACAGTGAGGTCGTGTCCATCACCACCATAAGTCATGTATAGATAGTTTGTAACTGCTGGCCACTCTGCTGCCAACGTATCTATCTGCTTTACATATGGTACTATGCCTGCCTCTTTGCGAATTTTACGCACATCCATCTCTGTCTTACTGCACGCGCGTGCTATCTGCCTGTCTGAGAATCCTAACTTTTTGACCTTTCTAATTAATGATTTTTTTAGCGGTTCTTGTTTTAGTTCTGACTCTGCTTGTGTAATGTTTCTTATCTTTTCTATAAACCATGGATCTATTGCAGACAAGTCACGAATTCTCTTAGTTGAAATCCCCATCTTTAGTGCCACAGCTACATGGTATAATATGTGGTCATCATGATGAGACAATCTGTATTCGATCTCTTCTTCGGTATATTGCTTCCCATTGGTACGGTTAAGCACCAAACCGTCGTTTCCTATATCTAACATCCTAATTGCTTTTTGCAGGGACTCTTCAAATGTACGTCCCACTGCCATCACTTCTCCGACTGACTTCATGGTGGGGCCTAGTTTCCTATTGACAAGCTCAAATTTTGCAAAGTCCCATCTGGGATGCTTGCATACAATATAGTCCAACGAGGGCTCAAAACACGCAGTGGTGCTTTTAGTTATGCGGTTTACTAGTTCTGGAAGCGTATACCCGAGTCCTATCTTGGCAGACATGTATGCAAGTGGGTATCCTGTAGCTTTACTAGCTAGGGCCGATGAACGGGAGAGTCTCGGATTGATCTCGATTGCGGCATATTTGTCCGAATTTGGATCGAGCGCATATTGTATATTACATTCTCCCACTATACCTACATGTTTTGTAGCGCGGAGTGCTGCAGAGCGTAGCATGTGATATTCATGGTTGTCGATTGTCTGCGATGGTGCCACCACTATGTTGTCCCCCGTATGCACTCTCATCGAGAGGACGTTTTCCATGTTGCATACTATGACATTGTTTCCATTATAATCCTGAACCACCTCATACTCTATCTGCTTCCAGTCCCCGATGTATTCTTCTATTAACACCTGACCCACCAGACTGGCCTTGAGCCCGCGTTCGACTATCTCATGAAGATCAATCTCATTGTACGCAATGCCTCCGCCCCTGCCTCCCAACGTATATGCAACTCTGACTATTACTGGATAAGACAGCTCATTTGCAGCTCTTTTGGCACCATCAAAGTTAGTCACTGTTCTAGATTTGAGTACAGGCACACCGCACTCTGTCATTGAATCTTTGAAGAGCTGACGGTCTTCGGTCCTTCGTATTCCATCAACTCTGGTTCCCAGCACTTTAATTCCATACTTTTGCAAGGTACCGTTCTCTTCTAGTTTGACGCCGCAGTTGAGGGCAGTTTGTCCGCCATATGCAAGCATTATGCTGTCTGGTCTCTCCTTTTCGATGATCGACTCAACATATTCGGGCATTACTGGGAGAAGGTATACCCTGTCAGCGAATCTGGTATCCGTCTGAATTGTGGCGACGTTGGGGTTGATCAGTACGCTTTTTAGTCCATCCTCGCGTATGGCTTTGAGGCATTGGCTTCCGGAGTAGTCGAATTGGCGGTCGTTTCAGCGACTTTCGCCGGCTTCTCCGATTTTTATTGCTCCGCTGCCGAGCACGAGAATCTTGCTTATTGATTCGTTCCTAGGCAGACTTTTTTTCCTCCATCATCTTTCCAAGTCTCTCGAAGACGAATCTACAGTCGTGGGGGCCGGGTGATGCTTCTGGATGAAACTGCACTCCGATACAATTTTGAGTCTTGTGCCTGATTCCCTCGACAGTGTGATCGTCTGCATTTGTAAACCATAAATCAAATTCCGAAGAGTCCAGCGACTCTGGCATGATGCCGTATCCGTGGTTCTGGCTCGTGACGTATACTTGGCCGTTTTCCAGATTGACACAGGGCTTGTTCTGTCCGCGGTGTCCATACTTGAGCTTGTAGGTGCGCGTCCCTCCCGCAATACCCAAAATTTGCGCGCCCAAGCATATACCTAGCGTGGGTATATCTTGTTCGATTAACTTTGTTGCAGTGCGTATAGTTTCGTGGCATTTTTGAGGGTCACCTGGGCCGTTACTTATGATTACTCCCTTGGGATTATATGACATGACGCTCTCAAATGGTGTGTTCCACGGCAACTTGATCACCTTGTATCCTAGAGTTCGTACGTTTCTTAGTATTGCATTTTTTACACCTGTATCAATTATTATGACTGATTCTTTATCATTACCAAATATTTGTTCATTCTTTGTGGATACTGCATCCATGAATTGTTCTGTGTCGTAGCGGGGAACAGCGGTAAGTTTCTTCATTATACCATCTGAATCGATCTCCGAGTCCGATACTGCAAGGGCAGCCATCATGACACCTCTAGTGCGGAGTTTCTTTGTAAGTTCTCTGGTGTCAATACCTGCAATTCCTGGAATTTCTTCTTTGTAGAGCCACTCATCTAGTGTCATGGAGATGTTCCAGTGGCTGGCGGCGGTGGACAACTCGTGAATTACTAGTCCTCTAGCTTGGATTCTATCAGATTCAAAGAATTTTGAGATTCCATCTGAATCTACGACTGCCGGATCTGGCACTCCATAGTTTCCTACCATGGGGTAGGTCATAGTAAGGATCTGCCCCCTATACGAGGGATCAGTCATAGTTTCTGTATATCCGACCATTCCTGTGTTGAATACAAGCTCACCAAAAACCATACCAGAATAACCAAATCCCATACCTTCCATGATCGTACCATCATCAAGGATTAGCTTTCCGAATTTATCTGCATGTCTAGATTTCCTGATAGTTATTGTGGCCCTCGACAAGTTCGAGATATTATAAATTTAAGTTTTGTGAAATTATAGTTCTTGTGCAAAAAAGGCGACATATCTTGTGATCATCTATAATATTATTATTTTGTATCTTGTGCTCAAGGCGTATCTTTGACACTTATATTTTTTTATATTAAATAATCTGAAATTTACAGATTGTTGTACAATTTGTATTTTGTTTTAGAATTTTGCCACAAATTATATTATCTGTTGCTAAATTTTGATAACTTATAAAATTAGATTCGTTAAATCATAACTAGAATTTGTGTAACTACACACACGGCAACATCTAATAGATGCTGCTCCAATTGTACAATGTGAAGACTGCTGCAATCAAAAAGCCTTTTATGGTATCTGTAGATGACGTGCCTGTGCCGGAACTAAAGCCGGGTGATATATTGATACAGATGCGTGCATGTGGCATATGTGGATCAGATCTTGAAAAGGTATTCGGAAAGTATGGCAGCAAGTCGATGAAGCTGGGACATGAGCCATCTGGAATAGTCATTGATGTGGGTTCTGGTAGTATGATGTTCAAGAAAGGTGACAGAGTATTTACACACCACCATGTCCCGTGCTACTCATGTCATCTGTGTAAACACGGTAGTGAGACAATGTGCTCCAAATATTATGAGACCAACTTGTCTCCATGCGGACTATCTGAGCAGTATGTGGTGCCACGGTGGAATGTGGACCATGGAGGCGTACTGAAACTAGCTGACTCTACTACATTTGAGGAGGCCGCAATGGTGGAACCACTTGCTTGCTGCATCAGGGCATGGTCTAGATGCTCTTATTTGGAGGGTGATTCTGTCGCGATATTTGGTGTGGGTCCTACTGGCATGCTACATGTAATGATTGCACATGCTAAAAAATTCTCCAAAATATTTTGTTTTGATGTAAATAACTATAGATTGAATTTTGCAAAAACATTCAACATCACTGAATCACTACACGCAACAGATAAGGAAAAATTTCAGAAGATACTTGACAGCACCGATGGTATGGGTGTAGATCTGGCCATAGTTGCAACTAGTAATCTCAACGCACTAAATGATGCACTTGAGATGGTACGAAAGGGGGGAACAGTGATGATGTTTGGCGTCCCTTCACGTGGTGCATTTGTAAATTTAGATATGTGCAAAGTATA
>CAZIHR010000047.1:0-2582 GCA_964538885.1 uncultured Nitrosopumilaceae archaeon | reverse complement strand
GTGTCAGAGTATTATGCTACTATAGTGCAGATGCGTTGCGCGATGTCAGAGTACTTTAGAACTGCAAGGCCAAAATTAGATGCAATGAAGTTCATCGGCAGGAAGTCACTTGACCTCAAGAACTTTTGATCGGAAGTATATGTTACTATCCTGTCATATCTCTTTAGCAGTCCCGGTCTGAACTGGGTTGGACCACGCTAGAATGAGAACGTGTACTTTCATACAGCTTAAAGCCCGCAGAGGGGGACGGGGGCATGACAAAGACCAAGTTCACTCCCGACCAAAAGATCCAGATCGTACTGGAGTCGATCAAGACAGGCATAGGCACGGCCTAGATATGCCGCAGGCACAACGTGCATCCCCAGACGTTCCAGGCGTGGAGGCAGAAGTTCCTAGACGCGGGCAAGGCCAGACTGAGCCGCTACGGAAAGAGTGACCCGGTCAGGGCCATCAAGAAGGAGAACGGAGACCTCAAGCACATCATCGGCGAGCTGACAATCGCCAACGACGCCCTAAAAAAACCTTGGAGGCAGCAGAGATTGAGCGCGGCCAAGCTGATGCAGGATCAGCTGAGTCTGCGCCGGTCCTTGGAGTGTGCGGGCGTTTCAATGCGCCAGTGGTACTACGAGCACAGGCCCCGGGAGATCGTGCTGGATCCGGATGTCGTGGACGCGGTACGCCGTATAGGCATGAGGCGGTCCACGTACGGCACGCGGCGCATGGCCGCCCAGATGGCACGGGAGACCTGGACCCCGACAAACCGCAAGCAGGTGCAGCAGATATGCCGCAAAATAGGCCACATACGGCCACAAAAGAAGAAGAACGAGATAATCCGCGCGGGCCGCAGGCTCTTCAGGCCCGAGGCCCCGAACCGGCTGTGAGAGACGGACATCACCTATGCCTGGTGCGGAATAGACGGGTGGTGCTACTGCTTCAACGTGGTAGACTGCTTTACGCGCGAGTGGATCGCGTACGCGTTTGACATCCATGCCGCGAGGGATGTTGCAATCGACTCGATCACAAACGCGGTTGCCACCGAAAAGCCGGACTGTTCGAGACTGCGGATGCGCACTGACAACGGTAACCAGTACACGAGCCATGATTTTAGAAAGGCAGTCAGGGCCATGGACATCGGCAGGCACGAGTTCATCTGGAAGAACACGCCGGAGCAGAACGGGCACGTCGAGTCGTTCCACAAGACCCTCAAGAAAGAGTACATCTGGCCCCGGGAGTTCGCCAACTGCCATGAGGCAGAGCAGGCCATCGCGGAAGCCTTTGCAGACTACAACAACGAGAGGATCCACTCTTCCATAGGGTACATTACCCCGACAGAGTTTGCCGAACTGTGGGAGATGACAAATAAATGACCCGCCAAACCGTATGTAAAATCACGCCGAAAACAGTAACATTTTGTGGGGTCCACTCCATGGATGTGTGACAGCTGGGACTACCGTCATACTGCATAACCATCATAGAGCGGTCAAGAGCCCAGATGATGCCGTGTTGTGTAAAGTTTCTGTGATGAAGATGAGTACGTTCCCACAATTTTTAAACAAGCAAATTGCTTATGCATTACATTGTATATTATGTACATAGACGAATCTGGCAAGGAAGAAACGTCGGATCAAATGCAGTATTTTCTCGTTTCGGGAGTAGTAATACAGGAAAAAGACTTGCAAGATATGTATGTGACAGTGCGCAATATACGCACCACAATCTTTCCTGCTAGATTTCAGAATCCCGAGATTCATGTCCAACGCATTTACAAAGGTCACAAAGACTTCTATGGTATTTCCAAAGACGAAGCACGTAAATCACTTGACATGCTCTACACATCCTTGCAGGACATTAACTTTAGTACAATTTTGATTGTTATTGACAAGAAGGCACTTCTCTGCTCACCTTATAATGATTATGATGTACTAGAAACAGCATATGTGTTTCTGATTGAAAGATTCGATAAGTTTTTACAAAAAAAGGAGAGAAAGGAATGCTCAGGCTGGATCGTACAAGCGCCAAACTCAACAGTCTCAACCCAAAAGATCGGAGGATTCTGGATTTCATCAATAGGATAAGGAAACATGGAACCGGATGGCAACCGATTGAACACATTGTAGAGGAACCATTGTTTCTGGTTTCGTCTGAAAGCGCGGGACTGCAAATTGCCGACGCTGTGGCTTATTGTACTGCTAACCACATAAAGAAAAACTGCGACTTTGATTCATATTGGAATCTGATTTATGAGAAAGCACAAAAAAGTCCAAGCAATAATATCAATGGTTATGGATTATACTGCTTTCCAAAATAGTGTGAGACACAAGTCACAATATCCGCCACCTATGCCTCAGATGTATGTGTGCGCCTTCACCGCACAACATTATCACATACACATACTAACATAAATAGTATTGTTTTTGTGGTTCTTCTCCAAATTCGGGTGTCGATCTTATTTGCCAGCAGGCTCCACTAACACCCTGCTTCCGCGTATCACTATCCTGACATGTGTTGGGTTTCCAAGCTTTTCAAGAACCGCAGGCGGGACGCTTATTCGACGCGTGCGGGCCAACCTGTCATGCACGACG
>CAZIHR010000046.1:0-29838 GCA_964538885.1 uncultured Nitrosopumilaceae archaeon | reverse complement strand
TCTCCACTTATCATGCGGTCGACCCACTTTCCAAAGTCGGGCATTCCCTCTGTCAGAACCTTAAGATCATGACAGCTCCCTTCACGAGAATCACTTATCCCGATGATGTATCTATATTTGTTTATCATCATGGCCGTGTTTATTGCAAATATTTTCTTTTTCCCAGAGTACTGTTTTTTGCGTTCTGTTTTTTTCTGCGGGCGAGTGGTCTCCACCATGGTGCCGTCTACGGTACACTCGCCCCCGTCTCTGCCAGGCATTATCTCCTTGAGCTCTTCTTCAGTTTTTATGGTGGCAATGTGTCTTGTTATGTTGTTTGGTGTAGGGTAAATTTTATCATCATAGCTGATTGCAAGCTGTAAATATCTAGATACTGTACTCTGATCGATTCCAAACAATGCGCCCAGAGCATTCTGGGACCGGTCTTTGACATCGACCAGGATGCCGTATCACGGTACTTGGGCGCGGCAGATCCCATCCTGTCTGAGATACTTTCGACTGCTAAGAAAATTGCAGGTTTGATCAAAGAAACCAGAGCATCATAGAAACTCAAGGAGATTATTCCTGGCAATGCCATGATGGTGGACGGCACCGAGGTTCCAAGGCAGCATCCTGCAGACAAGGATGGGAGAAAAAACACATGCTCTGGCAAAAAGAGACAATTCACGTTCAACACCACGGTCATCACCGACAAGGAGGGTTTGATGCTGGACGTGGACAAGACCTTTGAGGGAGGGAGACACGACCTTGCGATGATTTCCAGGGATCCGATGGATGTCGGGATATGGTCGCACGGCATCTACAAAGAGAACGCGCCCAAAGAGTCAAGAATGACGATACCTGCAGACAGGGGATACCAAGTAATGGACAGACACTGCCCCGGGGCAAATCTGATAGTTCCAGAGAGGAAACCCAAAGGCGGTGAGCTCGCAGACAGGCAAAAAAAGACAGGCAAAAAGACTAGCCGCGGGAGAATGACAGTAGAGCACGGCATGGGGCGCATCAAACAATGGGGCATGATGAACGGCCCCATGACGGCACGATGCAGGACTTTCATCGTGAGATTGTAGCGACCACCGGACTTGCAAACCTGGGAATGCTCTGGGATGCAGGGAAAAAGAAGCCCGGGCTTGATTGCCGAGGGTAACACGCGGGGTGCATATGGCACAGGGATGGGGCACGTTCATGCGCGGTTTTGCATGATGCGTGGTTTGTATTTTGATCCGTGGGATTGTATCGCGTGTTGTGCATGCCAGGATTTTGTGTCGGTATCTTTTCAAAAAATTTCAAAAGGCCAATTATGCATATGGTCTAAACTGTATCTTGCCCACATTCCCCATTACTTCTATTGCAGACGGGTTAGAACCGCTAGTAAGGAATCAGCTGACCAAATTATATGAGCTAGAAAAGTCATCTAAACTCACACAGCCTAATTTTTATAATACATAAATACTAAGGTTGTTGGTGTTCAAATAGCATGAAATTCAAACGTTCGACGACATCCATAATGCTAATGCTGATAGCCATATCAGCAATATCGATAACATCAATCCAGCAGGATGCTTTTGCCGAGAAAGTAGGTATGCAAATAATGGTAACAGCAGAGGAAGGATCTGACACAGTATCAGTTACTGGACAGACAATGTCACAACGAGACATCACATTTACAGTCATGTCGCCTAGCGGGAACAACGTAGTAGATATTGCCCAGGTACAGCCAGATGTAGACGGGTTATTTACAACTACATTTATGGTAGGCGATTTGTGGAAAGAGAATGGATTTTACGCCATAACTGCAAAACAGGGCGAATCATCATTATACACAATGACTGTATTTGTCAATGTTACCAATATGATGACAGAAGCCACATCAGATACCAGATCAAATCTGGAAAGTGGAATGTTTGCACAGTCATCTGAAAATGAAGAAGGCGGTCTCACCATAGAGGCAAATGCCATGATAGGATCCACAAACATAGAAATTATAGGCATGACCGACAGGACGAATTCAGATGTGACCCTGACTGTAACTGCACCAAATGGAAATGTGGTTTCAGTGGATCAGATCACACCAAATTCTAATGGTGAATTTATGACAAACATTACCACAGGAGGACCATTATGGAAGGCCAACGGAGACTATACCGTCCAAGCTCAGCAAGGTGAAAATGGCAAATACAAGCACTCAGTGATAGTAGAGATCGAAGACGGCGTAGTAGTTCCCGAATTTGGTACTATAGCAGTGATGATCTTGGCCGTATCTATAATAGCAATAATTGCAGTGTCGGCAAGAACAAAGCTCGGTATCATTCCAAGGTATTAGACACATCCTTTTTTCATTTTAAATATACATAAATAGAGACAGATGCAATTTCAAGCAAGATGAACAATCGCACATCATTCGCGCTATTGGCCATTCTGACTCTTGGTGCTTTTACAATCTCGTCAGCTTATGCTTTGGAAAAGGCATATCCTGGAATTGATGGAGACATCAGAGAGTCTGCAAACCAAATGTTACTTGCAGATATTCCAATTTCTATTTGGACTGATCAGACATCATACAGTCACAACAGTATGATTAAAGTGACAGGCTATGTTGCAAATGTATCCAACGAGAACCCAGTGACGCTGACCGTGACAAATCCAGCAAACTCCATTGTAACAATTGCCCAGATACAACCCGACAATGTCGGTAATTTCGAGACAATGCTCAGCACAAAGGGCAACCTGTGGAAATATGACGGAACATACATCATCAAAGTCAATTATGGGAGCCCTGTAAAGAGCAACAAGGTACTAGTGGAAATAACCGACAATGTCGATGACAGACCAACTACAATGCCAGGCATAACTGACAGTTGTACCAATACAGAAATTTCCGCAGACGGTTACTGTATACCATTTAAGATATCTGGAGGAACAGTAACTGATGCAAGCATCAATGCCGAGGACAAATCAATTATATTCAAAATTACATCCAACAATGACGGAATGCTGATGGTGAATCCATCATCAGAGATTATAGAAGGCATAATGCTGGTATTCGTCGACGGTGAAGAGTGGGACGATATTGAGATAGACGGCAACATGGTAACAGTGATGTTCCACGCAGGCGCAGAGAAGATCGAGATAATAGGTGCATGGGTGATCCCCGAATTTGGTACTATAGCAGTGATGATCTTGGCCGTATCTATAATAGCAATAATTGCAGTGTCGGCAAGAACAAAGCTCGGTATCATTCCAAGGTATTAGACACATCCTTTTTTCATTTTTTATTTTGGTCATATGTCATATCTGATCACAGCACAGAGACATTTTGATGCAATACAATAACAGTCAAATGGTATCACACCAAGTGTACTAGAGCACACATATTTTGTATTGTATTACAGTAAAAGAAATATACAAACACGTATCTTTTAGGTCGTGAATGACAAGGTCTTTTACGGCATATTCGTTATTCTGCTATTTACCGCAACTCCTGCATTTGCACAGACAATTTCAATCAATACAGACAATAGTACATATGATGAGGGAGATGCAATAATAATTTCAGGACGCGTACCCACGATAATTGATGAGACAACACCCATAACGTTGCAGATATTCCATGAAAACACCCTTGTGCAGGTAGGACAGGTGGATGTTGCTCAAGATGGTAGTTATTCACACATAATCATTACCGGAGAAGCATGGTCCAAAAAAGGTGAATATATAATAACTGCCGTATATGGAGAGGGGCGTGCCCAAACCGAGTTTGAGTATTACCCAGAAACGGAGACGCCAGACATCATAGAACTCTTTGAGGTTGGAGATGGAGGCTCTGGCACATTTGATGTCCAATATATAATGAGAGGCGGCACAATAAAAGACATGTACATCGACCAACACAACTATTCACTAATAATTGATATTGAGACAGAAGACAGAGGAACTATTTTTTTGGACATACCCAAAAACGCACTTGATGCGGCAGATCAGAACGGTTACATCGACTTTATTGTAATGGTTGACGGAATACAAGTTCCATACGAAGAATCAAGAAAAGATCTGGCTTCAAGAATCATCACCATACCATTTGATGAAGGGGACTCAAAGATCATCATAATTGGTACACATATAATTCCAGAGTTTGGTGCCACAACAATTATGATACTTGCAGTAACTATTACTCTGATGACTATTTTGGTAAAAAACAAACAACGTATCTGGATTTAGTCATTGGCAAAAGAATATTTTTCCTTAAGAGGAGATACAGAACGCAGTTCAGGCACGACTGTTTTTAGCACATCAACTGTACGGTCAATCTCCTCTTTGCTGTTAAATATACCAAGTGTCAGCCGCAATGAACCAGTTATCTGTTCGCGTGTAAATCCCATAGCTCGCAACACATGAGACTCTTTTTGAGTATAAACAGAACATGCAGAGCCGGTAGATGCCGAGATGCCATACTCATCAAGTTTTATAATTAGATCTTCTCCGTTTACTCCAAGAAACGTCAAATGGGCATTATTTGGCAATCTTGCATTCGGGTGCCCGTTGAGAGTCACCATGGGAATTTCCTGAATTATTCTTGTAACAAGATGATCCCGAAGGGATCTCACATCACATATGATGCCAGACAGATTATCTTGGGCAATCTCGCATGCTTTTCCAAAGCCGACAATTCCTGCAACATTCTCGGTACCAGAACGCATGCCGTTTTCTTGTCCACCGCCTAGAATCAACGGATCTAGCAAAAGACCATTACGCACATACAAGGCACCCACCCCTTTTGGCCCATTAATTTTGTGGGAAGAGATTGAAAGTAGATCAACTCCCAACTCCTTGACGTCTAGAGGAATCTTACCAGCAGCCTGTACGGCATCACTGTGAAATGGCACATTGTTTCTCTTGCAGATTTTAGCAATATCAGATATTGGCTCCACCGTACCCACCTCATTATTGGCAAGCATTATCGATACTAGACCAGTCTTTTCAGATAGTATCTTCTCCAAATTGTGAGGATGAACACTACCAAATTTGTCAACTGGAAGGAATGTCACCGTATGACCCAATCTTTCAAGTCGGATGCACGGTTCCAATATAGCATCATGCTCTACTGATGAGATAATTATCTGAGAGTGAGGAGTCATGGGAATTCCATACAGTGCGGTATTGTTTGATTCTGTTCCTCCAGAGGTCAGCAGTATTTCTGAAGGGTCTGCGTTGATAAGTGAGGCAATCTGCATTTTGGCTCTCTCAATTGCTTTTTTGGCAAGTCTGCCCTGTCTGTGTACAGATGATGGATTTCCATATTGCTCTTCCATATATGGAAGCATATCTGCTAACACATCAACGTGTATTCGAGTAGAGGCGGCATTATCAAGATAGATCAAGTTCGCACCGCATTGATTTTACCGGGGGAGTATCCACATAGGTCAACGCTCACTGAAGAAAATCCAACATGTTTCAGCTTTTGAGTTATATCTGCCATTATGTAATTGTCGTTGAATTTGGAGACATGCTGACTTTCTACCTCTATCTTGGCTGAACCCTCAATATCCCTCACTCGCACCTGCTTTAGGCCAGTAACTTGCTTTATCATTCTCTCACCAAGCTCAATGCGAATGAGTTTTTCGGAGGTGACCCGTTGGCCCCACGGAATTCGAGATGCCAAGCAAGAATTAGATGGTCTATCATGTACGGACAGCCCTACAAGCTTGGTAGTTCTTCGGATGGCATCTTTTGTAAAGTTGGTCTCCACCAATGGGCTTCTTATGCCATTTTGTCGCAGAGCTGCAATACCTGGCCTAAAATCACCCAAATCATCCAAATTTGTGCCATCCACAATATGACTTGCATTATAAGTTACAGCCAGATCAGACAAACGATTTCCCAATTCCATTCTACAGTGAAAGCACCTATTGGAGTCATTTTGTACAAAATTTTTGTTTTCAAGCTCGTCATACTCCAAAAGTACCTGTCTAATGCCAATCTCCAGACATACCTGTCTGGACGAATCAAGCTCTTCTTTTGAGAGTGTCTTATAGTCGGCAGTCACGGCAATTGCGTCATGTTGAAGTTTTTCAAATGCTGCATATGCTACAAGCGCACTATCTACTCCACCAGATAGAGCAACCAGCACCCGTTTTTTGTCCTCAAACCAATCTAGCAGAGTCTTAAGACTGGTCATTTGCATCACCGTTTTTTTCAATCTCTTTGCTAATCAATGATTTGATCTCCATGATGGATAAATTCAGGGAATTTGATATTTTGTTCAAGTCATCAAACTCGATCTTGTGACGCGTCTTTCCCTTAAATGAGGATGTTTTATATCGTACTTGAAAAGATCGCCCTCCAAGATCTACAGTTATGGTTTCAGAGGTACGCGGGAGAACAAGCCGTTCCGAGTCCCGTATGCGTACTCCAAGCGTGCCCGTCTCACTAATCAGAGTATCAATTATCTTCTCTAGTGAGGAATCATCACACATCACCAAAATAAGGCTTGTCGGCCTGCTCTTCTTGGTGATGCCAGAATAAATTGATACATCTTTGGCACCCAAATTCATGATTTTATCAACAAGACCGCCCAAGACCTCGCCAGATACATCATCCACATTTGTCTCCAAAATTTTGACATGATCCATATACGAGATGTGTTTGGTGGAACCTCTTACTAGTTTCAGTACGTTAGAAAATGACTCAAAGTTCTTCTTGCCTGAGCCATATCCTACAGATGTTACGTTCATGTATGGATAATAATCCATCGGAGTAGTTACCAGATTCTTGAGCATGGATGCTCCTGTTGGGGTAGTCAACTCACTCTGTATCGGCGTACCATGGATGGTCATGCCGGAGTTCCCCAATATCTCCAAGACAGCACTTGCAGGATTTGACATAGTTCCGTGAGAGAATGTTACAGAACCACTGCCCACTGCAATGGGCAGGCATACTATCTCCTCATCAAACAGATGCAAATCATCCAAAGCGATGGAGACACCAATAATGTCCACCAAAGTATCAATGCTAGATGCCTCGTGAAGATGGACTGATTCGGCAGACACACCATGAATGATAGACTCGGAATTAATCAGTGAATCTATACAGGACTTTGCAAAGATAGTTGCCTTGGAAGACATGGCTAGTTTGTCAACTGACAGTGTCACTGCATCTTTGAGTTCAGAACCTGGCCGCTGGTGAGGCTCCCCATCAATTTGGAGAATCAATTCAACTGAGCTTATTCCGTTTTTGTTGTTTTTTTGAAAATCAATTGAACGTATTGTAGATCCAGATAAAAATTGGGAGCAGGACTGCACTCCCTCAATTATTCGAGTTTTATCCGCACCAAGGTCAACTAGTGAACAAAGTAGCATGTCACCAGATATTCCAGCTATCTGAGGATCAACTACCAGTACCATGAGAAATGATCGTAAAAAATGCTTATAAATTCTGTCCAATTTTGATTTCCTGCAAATTACGACAAAGCAGCATGCTGCTAGAATTCACCGGCGTCAATATGGCAATAATTAAACGCTGGAAAAATTATGTAAAATATATGGAAGGGATTGAGTTTCTTTTGGATGAGAATGTGTTGGGACTTGACAGATTTCTTGAATATCGTGTCAAATATCACAAAGTGGGAGATCCCGGATTCCCCACAAAAGAAGCTACAGACTCTGAAATAGTTCTATTTGCCAAAGAGAATAACTTGGTAATAATCACAAAAGACATCAAGATGGCCGAACAGTGCCAATTTGAGAATGTGAGATGTGTAACTTTCAACGACATAGACTTTGCTAGGAAAATTATAAGATATTCAAATTCAGATTAGCTTTTTTATTATATGTTGGCAGCACTAAATATTGTATCTATATTCCACAGAGGATTGTTGGAAATACAAAATCGGTACTTTGGTATTGCTTTGATTGAGGATTCTTTTCATGTACGATATATGAGATAATTAGTAGTATAGTAACAAAACATGATGTGGCATGTGATGGATCACCAGATGTATCATGTGTAAATTCACAATTACGTCTAGGCAAATGCATCAACGACATAATACTGGAATCATACATCTACATAATAATTACACAGTCAAGCTCTGTCTTATGTACATGTTGTCATACCAAGATAGGAAAGTTACGTCACAACAAGCCCAATTCCTGAAGCAGGTCAAGAGTGGGCACCAGCTCATTGAGAAGTTCTGGCCCATGCAACCTAGTTGGTTCTGAAAAATTCACTGGGAATGTGATGGTAAGCATGTCCTGATCTGTGTGTGATATACGGACATAATGCTCTTGGTTAGGTCGCGTGGACAAAAAGTCCATCCATCTGGACATGTGCAAGGTCACCCTACGTACTTGTGCATCGACGTTGGAGATGTGTGTATTCAGATCCGAGTCAAATAAATTAAATTTTACCATTGGAACCATGACAAAGCCACCATATATTGTGTCACGATTTTTCAGCATATGTTCGATGATTTCAGCAGCATCCCCAGAGCCAATCTTTCCATAGTCAGGATCAAAGTATCCTGCCACCATTTTTTTCGAATCATAGATTCTGAAATATTCCTCATCAAGCTCCAGCTTCCACATTGCTTTGGCAAACGTCATATCGATAAATAAAGGATAGAGTTACAGAATACAGTTATAGTTCAAGATTGGAATAGTTGTTGTATACAAGATTGACACAACGTATTACCATGTAGATGTACGCGCAAGACAAAAAATGTGTTCTAGTAGATGTGCTGACAAGTGACACTAATTGCATGCAGGAGCCAGATCCGATATAGTACCAACCCCCAATCGAGTCAATATTCAATGTAGGAAAATCACATAATCCAAAAGATTCGTGAGAATTTGACAGTATATTTCTCCCCCATACACGAAAAATGAAAGTGGTTAGAAAGCATTATAGGACAATTACAGTAATGGCAAAGCAAATATGGCAATAACTGTTGAAACCAAAAAATTTATCGATAGCCTCTTAAAACACTATACAGATGAAGCTGCGGCATATAGGCAGATTGCAGAAAACTTTTCAGATACTGTGAAATCCGTGGAAGATATTGCATTTGGTATAATAACAGGATGTGTCTATTCGGGATTTTTGCAGTCATATCAAAACCAACAAGAGTCACCAGGACTAGATGATATCAACGAATTCTACCAGATTCTAAATGACAAGGCATCAAATATAAGAAAAGCCATTGGTAGGGAACAGCAACCCAAAGAAATAGAAGATTCCCATGATAGTAAAAAACCAAAGCCGATACGCTCTAAATAATCCCAATTCCAGACGAGAATCAAGAATTATAAGGATTTCACACGGAGAAAAGTCATGCTTCGGTAGCTCAGCCTGGTAGAGCGTTACCTTGGTAAGGTAAAGGTCGCGGGTCCGGATCCCGTCCGAAGCTTTCAGTAATTTTTGATCAGTAACTCAAAGTGCCCACTTCTCCCACCAGAGTTGGAGTTGATGGCACGGTTTGCATGGATTCTATGTATCTTCCACTGTACATCAGAGAACATCTCTGAAACAGTCCTAGAGTCAGAGTTTGAAAGTAGTACCATGCACCCCCTAGAATCCAGATCCCGGCATACCTTGGCAAGTCTGCTTAAATCGTCAAGGGTAAAATCCTTGTCCGTATAGCTGGTAAAGCTTGCTGTACGGCTTACTGGCATGTACGGTGGATCAAAGTACACTAGATCGCCTTTCTTGGCATCATCTAATACCGCCTCAAAATCCTGACATCTGATTGACATATCACCAGACTGTAGGATCCGACTTGCATTTAGCAGGTTGACTTTGTTTACGATGTTGGGATTGGAGTACCGGCCCAATGGCACGTTGAATTTTCCCTTGCTGTTTACCCTGTACAATCCATTAAAGCAAGTCTTGTTCAAGAAAAGGAGACGTGACACTCTTTCAATCTTGCTTGTGGGATTTTCCTGCCGGATCGAATAGTAATATGACTTTGGATTTTTTTGATAGTTTTTTTCATGCTGTTGTAGGGAGACAATCAAATCGTCTACTCTATCCCGTATGGTCGCATATGCCAGAATCAAGTCGGAGTTGATATCAGAGATGTGGCATCGTTGGCGTGGCTTCCCAGTAAGAATATGAAACAAGAGTGCCCCACCCCCCAAAAATGGTTCAAGATAAGCCCCAAATGAACGAGGGAGATGAGCATCAAGAACCGTGACCAGCTGCCTCTTCCCCCCGGCCCATTTTACAAATGGTTTTGGAGGTGTTAGAATCTGGCCATATTGTTGTTTCACATGTAACCATCACAAAATTATATTTACCAACAATAATTAACAAAAGATCACCATTTGTACAATCTTTGTAAACAAATTGTGTTCAAGAAAATGAAAAGAATGGGTGGTTTAGTCCCACTTGGACCATGCAGCCATCCACCTATACGTCCATGTATTCAACTTACAGCCCAAGGCTGCAAACGTACATGACAGTACTGCACCTGCACCTGCACCCAACGCCACTGGGCTGTTATAGAACTTGCCCACCTGTGGTTCTATTGGTGTCATGTATGGTGGTAATGTTGGCCGTGGATATTTGAAGGCCGTTTCAAGCGGGTCCGCTACAGTTATGAGGTTTACCATGTTGAACAGTGGCAAGGACATTCCTACCAATACACCTCCAAAGAAGATCAGCGAATGCTTGTTCTTCTTTGTAGCCCAATAAGCTAGATCAAGCAACATTGCCGATGGTAGCCATACGGGGGTGACGATAAAGTCATACGGATATCCAAGTGCAAACCATGCACCCTTGGCAATCCAAGTGTAAACTGTCATGATAAGAGCATAGTACGTTGCCGTGCCTGGAACACCTGTAAATGTAAGGTAGTATGTTGCACCCACTACAAGCATCAACGTTTGCGATATGGAGAATACCGTGAACGAAGTCCAAGCCCAGTCAGTGTAGAAGATGTAATCGCCTGCATTGATTGTTAACAGGGTGGAGTTGACCGCAACCACCACTATAAACAAATAGTGTGTACATCGTCTTAGCCAGACCATTATCCAATAAGCGTAATGGTCAGTATATAAAATTTTAGAATGACTACCTTTATCCAGTCACATTCCTCATCAAATTAGGCGTGAATGTGTTAGGTTTACAGGCACAAATTATGTATGAACAGGTGTAGAAATGGCCTCATAATACCTACCAGAGGCATCCATTATACAACCATCAGCCAAAGCGATCAGAAAAGCGATCAGAAAATGGAGAGATAGACAGGCAGGTAGTGAGGACGATTCTAGAGAAATGTATATATCGCACAAAGAGAGCCAAAATATACATGATGCCAATCGTAGGAATTTTCCTAAGTATTCTGTCTTCAGCTACAGGACAATTAGGACCAAACTATGACCCACTATTCTACGATGTGATGATCTACATCTTTGGAACCATGATGTTTACTGTATTCCTGTTGGGAATTATCTCATTCTGGTTGCGAGTACACGGCTGGTCATACAAGGACAACCGTGAAAGATGGGTCGACGAGTTGGACAGGCACTTTGAAAGAGAAGGCATAGGTCTGATTCCAGACAACGGTAAGTACTGGTAAGTCACATCCTCTCTTTTTCATTCTTTTGAAACTATGATCCGCGTTCTAATTAGCAGCTGTTGACACCCCGCCTAAATTTCAAATGATCTTTCTTGTTTATTTAATACATACCTAAAACGGACTAATTTTCAAAAACCATATTAATTTACAAATAGAATATGGTTAATGCAATAACAAGCTCAGAAAAAATACATCATCACACATCTATAAAATTCCAACTAGCTGTAATGTGATGTTTTATCTAGAATTAGTTTTCTGGGGGGAGAAAGTCCTGAGAACCCTCATAGTTTTTGGTGACAAATACAGCACGATAGTGGTAGCCATCTTGTAGAGGGTGGTTGATGAAATGATCAGACTTTTTGTCATTTACATAGATCACTGATTTGGACTGATCCATATCTTTCAGCGGAAAATCCCATATCCACAGAAAGTGGCCTATCTCAAAAGGATATTCTTCCTCCCATTCACCATGTATGGTTCCATCATCAGTCAACGTGTACAAGCTCCTCTTGCAGCCACCATCTTCGAACCCGATGTTGGCAGGAATGTCTGCACGCAAATTATCCACAAATAGCTCCAAAGATGCCGTTAATTGATAGGGAGTGTGTCTGTCATTTATGCAGACTTTGAGGGGATTATCCAAGTTTACTGCTTGCTGAATAAGGGAACTGGCGGCAGCAACGGAGATTCCAATAACAGCCGAGATTATGAGGAATCTGATAGTTTTTTTTCTTTTATATGGATCGCTAGTACCAGGCCAGATCATAGGAATGTTTTTTACTAATTCCTTAAAAGGCCTTTCCCCCAATTTCAGCGTAAATTTGCCTAATCTAAACAACACATGAAAAATTTCCTGCAAAAAATAAGACGTGCAAATAGTTGAATTCACATGTGTGAAATTATCAACAATTGATAAAGAAGAGATGTATTTAGGATTTGAACTCAAAATTGAACAATTTCAAAAGTAATAAAGCAGACCATCCATAGTTATACGATGCACTAAAACTGCATCGATAAACCTGTGTCTCTAGTAAATTGTTCCGGTTTGTAGTATTAATGATAATTCTACCGCGTAACATATCAGCTGGGTTTTGCATGTATTTCTGCAAGATCCAATATCTTTGTGACATGAATCATGTTCCTGTCCATGTACGACACCTTCTGCAATGGTCGTCTGCAAGATCCAATATCTTTGTGACATGAATCATGTATAATCATCTACTGGACAAAAATTCTTACAGTTAACTTGTCAACCAAAAAGCAAAATTATTTGCAAGTACCAGTCTAGCTGATATTACATTAGAAAATGAAAAGAGAGGATGGTTTTTAGATCACTTGCCAAGGCCGCGTTGCAAACGTGATTACATATCCAACACCAATTATGATGGATTGGTATGCAATGTTGACATACGGAATATCTTTGATGATTGGTTCACCTTCAACAACGACCGTTTGGCCCGGTCCAAGTCCTGGGCCCACACTTGCTACGTTAAGTTGAGTGTGTACGTGATATACACCAGCTTCTAGTGCCTTTGCAGACAACGAGTAGCCGATTGCTGAGTTGCCCGGAATGTCAAATACATTTCCCGGCGGATCACGTGCTAGCATTTCCCATCTGTTCCCCGCGTTGGTGGATTCAGAGAAGATAGATATCCATCCTCTGAGATCCCTCTCTACTAGACTAACTAACGTTCCCTCAAGTGTCAAGGTCTCGCCGGTTTGCAAGGATTGCCTGTTGAAGGTCTCATCTTCAATTTTGATGAAGCGACTCTGAAGTTGTGCTTGGACACCATGTGCATCAGCTGTAGGCATGATGGCCTCAACCCAGTTGAAACCGATCGTACCCAATGCAAGCACAACGGATAGTCCCAATACGATAATCTTTTTTTCGATCATACTTATCCCTGATATTCTGAAAGATAATCAGACAATGTTATATATTTTGCCTTATGTGGATGGATCGCTGTTGCGCAGGCATTATTCGACATTAATGTTGAACATTGTGGAGAGATAAAATTATATTTAAATTTTCACATAAATATGATAATTATTTAGAGTTTTTTACAGTACTGAAACGAATTCAGATATTTTTTTCACATAATATGTAATTAAGTGAGCTCTTACTTTATATTTCAAATGTACACCACTGATACTATGGCACAAATGCCGGCATTAATTCCAAAAGAAGTTGAGATCCAGAGACTTAAAAAAATCTGGCTCATCGTAATAGCTATGGGATCCACTGCGGCATCAGTAGAAGTAGACAACTTTGTTGATGGTTCGCTTCATCAAACCTCTATCAGAGATAGTGCATTTACACCAGCACACTGGTGGTTGTACTCCCACTTTGTGGCACTGCCACTTGGATGGGCATCAGTAGCAATCTATGATAGAAAGGTACCAATTCTCAGAGGTCCAAACAACTCGATGAACACTGGACTAAAGATGACCATACTAGGCTATCTTGCAACCATGTTCACCATAGGAATCAACGAGATGTGGCACTTTTGGTTTGTAGAGGAGATATTTGCAGTTCCAAACCATTGGATGTTCAACATGGGTGTGGTAGTCGCATTCATGGGTGCCCTTGCCTACGTAGTCAGAGTATATGCCAGACTAGTAGAATTGGGTGCAGAGACTCCAGGTGAGAACCCATACGTTGCCGAGATGTACAAGATGGCCTTGGAAGGCAAGCTGTACAGCAGAGCAATCCCATAAAAAAGGTGCATTTTTGCACATTTTTTTCTTATTTTCACGCTTTCAAACGTAGATCGCACTCATTCCACCAATTTAAGAAAGACTTAAAAGGATTCTGAGCTAGTATCAAATAAATTGACTCTTCCAAAAGGATTCGGCTCAGGCGGCGCGGGCGGTGCATCTAGTGCAGATGTAGAACGCATGATTGGCAAACGCGTCGAAAACATGACCGGCGTAATTACCATCTCTTTCATAGCAGCATGGTTGGCCACTTTTGGCGGGACGGCAGCGGGATACTTTTATTATCCGTGGGCATATCCTACACCTAGTGGACATTATGCCTTCATCGTCCTCACAATCATAGAAGCAATAGGTTACATCTTTTGTGTTAAAGTCATGCAAGAAGGCTCTAACAAGAACAGCAATGGTCTTATTGCAGGGGTAGTAGCAGCAGTAGCTGTTGGTACCATATTCATCTCGCTGTTTGTCGGCAACTAGAAAGAGAAGGAAAACAATTTAACCACTTTTTCATTTAATTTTTGTTATTTTGATCTACTCAACAATTTGAGACATCAAAAGATGTGACGTGGAAAACTCGATTGTGTCCTAAATCGTGTCCTTCTTCATATAGTGTTTCAATACTTTTGGGATCCCGATGTGGCCATCTATAGTCTGAAAGTTCTCCATGATGGAAACCATGATACGTGTAGTGGCCACCAGAGTGCCATTAAGTGTATGAATGTACTGGGTGTCATCATTTGTCCTGTCACGAAATCGGATCTTGAGCCGCCGTGCTTGGTATTCCCAACAGTTGGAACATGAAACGACTTCCCTGTATGCATTCTGCCCTGCCATCCACGCCTCAATATCCCATGTCTTTGCAGACACCTTACCAGTGTCGGCACTAGACAGCAACACCACTCTGTAAGGTATCTCAAGGTTCTGGTAAAACTCTTCGGCTACTGCAAGCATCTTCTCATGTTCACCATTCGAGTCCTCCGGCCTTGAAAAGATGAACTGCTCTATTTTTTCAAACTGATGTACCCGAAAGATCCCTTTCTGGTCGCGGCCATGGGCGCCTGCCTCCTTTCGGAAACATGGACTGACCCCCGCATATCTTATTGGCAGATCCTTGCCATCCATGATTTCATTTGCATGCATTGCAGCCATGGCATGCTCTGATGTACCAATCAAAAATAGATCCTCACCCTCAATTTTATAGATGGCATCCTCAAAGTCGTCTGCAATCACTGCTCCCTGCATCGAGTCTCGATTAATCATGTATGGTGGCTGTACCTGCGAATATCCCTTCTCCACAAGAAAGTCAAGTGCATATCTGATCAGGGCATGATTGAGTGTGACCAGATCGTTTCTCAGATAGTAAAAGCGAGATCCTGAGACCTTGGCTGCCCGTTCCAGATCCACTAAACCCAATTGTACAGACATGTCAACATGATCCCTTATTTCAAAGTCAAATTTGGGAATGTCTCCCCACCTTCTCACCTCCACATTTGCCATCTGGTCGCGTCCCACAGGCACCGACTCGTCAAGTAGATTTGGTACTGTGGAGGCAAGTCGTTCATATTTTTTCTGGATGTTTTCTTGCTCCACCTCCAACCTTGCAAGCTTGGCCGAGATGGCGCCCATCGCCTCCAAGACACTATTGGTGTCCTTTCCTGCCTTCTTCATCTCTGAAATTTGTTGTGCCATCTTGTTTTTTTCGGCCCTTACATCATCGGTCTTGCCAACCATCTCCCTACGCTGCTTATCTGCATCCACCAGACCATCTAGATCAAAGTCAACTACACGATTTCTGAGCATCGTTCGTACTCTTTCGTGGTCCTGTTGAAGCATATCTGGATCCAGCATTATTCTGTCACCCGTAATGCGACATGAATGTGTTCCAGCATCTCATCTATAGTACCTATGAGCTTCCCCAAGTCCCCATGATTATCAAAGTCAAAGACTAACTTGCCATTGACATTTTCTACATGGAGACTCAATTTCTCGGGAAAATCGACGTTGTCTGGCTCCAGTGCCTTTTCGACCGCCCTTGCTCTGTGCCCTGAAACACTATCCAGTGTTATCCTGACCCGACACGTTAACGACATTTACTTCCAAATAGTCAAGGAACTTGTCCAATTTGTCTTTAGTTATTTTGGCCCCCGCTGCAGCATCGTGTCCGCCACCAACACCATCCAGCTTCTCTGCACCGGTCCTCATCAGTTCGCTGAGATTGATATCGGACTTGCAGCCAAGCGACTTTCGCGAGGAGAACTTGACAGTATTCTCTTCAGAGTCAGTCCTCAATATTACAATCTTGCCGGCATTTTTTGGCGAGCCCGCAATAAGTGACGAGATGGTTCCAGTCATGGTCTCTGGCACAACACCTTCTCCGTTGACCATTACACATGTACCGCTTACTGAGATCCGCCATCTCTCATTTGACAGTCTGTTCATGTAATCTCTGATCATCTTCCTATATTCCACGAGGATCTCTTCTCCCTCGCGCATCAGTCTATTCCTGTCTCCCATACATATGGCGATCCCTGCACCAGATCTGCCTATTCTGCCGCATGAGTTAAGCATCGTGGAAAACTCTCTCCCATCTCGCAGAAAACTTTTCCCGTCCTCTCTGGGAAATGTGTATGTGAATCCTATAAGATCAGACATGATCTCCGTTGCATTCCTACCAGAAGTGACTTTGGCGATTGCCTCCATAACTGTCCTCTTTTCATCTTCGGTCAGCTCTGCAGGTACTCTCCATCTCCCACCATCTTTGAGTTGGATTCCGGCCGAATTAAGTAGTGCAAGACACGCATCCCTGTTCCATGTGAGTCCTTCTATGAATGGCTGCGAAGTAAATGCCAGTGCATCTGAAAGTGCCCTAGTCTCCCTGCCCACAAGCATCAGATCAAGGTTCATGTCAAGCAATCCTTCTTCTTTGGCAGTAGCTGCAATCTCTGAGTTTTTTCCAATAAATGATTTTTTTTCGCCCCTGTCTTGTCTGTCTCCCAAAGCAGCAACAACTGCAATAGCAGACAAGTCAGAGTTTTTTTCATCCAGAGTGTTAGCTGCCATATATGCCATCCCTCCGGCACAGATCTCAGTTCCCCCATCAATGCCATACTTCCAAGCATTTATGACTCTTGGGTTGTCCATCTCCTCATCAGGAATCTGATGATGATCTAAGACAATCCACTCGTGGCCCAACTTTGCATCTAGTTCCCCCGCAAAGCCCCCACCAAGATCCGCAATTATGTAAAAGTCGCGAGGATCCTTTCCCAACGCCTCTGCAGTATTGACATTAAACTCTTTTGTAGTCCTGATTGTACATCTTGCCCCATCTCTGAAGAGTGCTTTTGCAATGATGCTTCCCGATGCCAGTCCGTCACAATCCATGTGAGTCAGCACCAAGATAGATCTTTGAGATTTGACACACTCAGAAACTTTATCTTTGAAAAATGAGAGTGACTCGCCCAGAGATCCTGACATCACTCTAGTTGGGCCACCACTGACTTATATTTCCAATTTTTAGGTATTCGATCTATTCTTTTGTAATAAGTTGATAGCCGGTGCACCTTGGCTTCTATCAGCTCAAGAGATCTGACGTTTCTCCTGTCGCCTCTATTTGCTTTGAGGTGTTTTTGTAGACCTACTGCCTTTTTTACAATGTTTTCCAGATCTTCTGGCATCTCTGTGGTCAGCTCATTCTCTTTGAGTATCTTGCCCACAGTCTTCTTTGTAACTTGCTTGACCAGAGGTATGGAGTGCTGATCCCTCAGTTTGATTCCGATTTGGCTCGGAGTCAAGCCATCTTTTGCATACTTTACCACCAGTTCCTCAACGTCCTTTTTAGTTTGTGAGATCCACGGTGGCAAAAGTAGTGTGGCAGGCCTGATAGAGTGTGATTTTCCGTGCCTGTGTGTATGCATTCTGCCCATACAATGACTGTATTTAGAGCAAAATTAAACGTTGCTTGTACTAAAAATTAGGTATTCAGGCATGGCAAGCCCAAAACGACAAGTTCAGAATAAAGGTTAAATAAGTATGCACGCCATCAGTTAATCAGGTAAACGCTATGAATAAGAAACTAGCATTAGTAGCATCTTTGATTGCTGTATTTGCCATCGGTTACCATGCCGAATCGACAGTTGCCTTTGCCACATATATGGGAAATGTCGGTTCTGGGGGAGAGACTGGCAAGTACACTCTAGAAGAGGCACTTGAAATCCAAGCAAGCAGAATTGCAACCGTAGAATCCAATCCAGGTGCAGGTTCTGGTACACCATACCTTGATGCAAACGGTGTGTTGGGAGCAGCAGTGATTGCAGGTGCGGTGTTTGGCGGAATTGCAGCGGCCTTTTTAATAAGAGGCAGGTCTGGCAAGTACGCGGCAATGGGAAGAGGATAACCAACATTTTTCTTATTTTATTTTTTGAGACAATATCCAGTCAACCCAAATGTGCATTAAATCAAATTTGAGATATCGACAATTTGGGCTCGTATTTTCATTATAGTTGAGCCCGCGACATACTAAATATAGATATAATCAACACAGCAACTACTCGTTGCACATCCTGCCACAGCTGATATATTTTTCATATTATAGTTTCAGCGTATACTATTTTGTTTTGGTTCACCCAATATAGATGGTAATACGAACCTACTTTTCACATTCTACAAAATTTGGACAAAGCCTACATACCCTTATATTTTGGATTCTAAGGTCGATAGTAATTGGCACGTAGGAAAGGTCGCGTAAAAGACAAGTGGAGGGAGAAACGCTGGATCTCCATCAAAGCTCCAGAATCATTCAACAACGCACATCTTGCGTACATTCCAATTACTGATGACAAGACTGCAGAAGGTAGAATTTTAGAAGTTACTTTACATGATATAATAAAAGGAGATCCTGCAAACAACCAATTCAAGATCTATTTCCAGATTGACAAGGTGGATGGAAACAAGGCATCCACCATATTCAAGCGATTCGAGTACTCGAAGGAATATCTACGCAGCTTGGTCAGGCGCGGTTCCTCAAAGATCAACTTTATCACGGATGTCAAGACAAAGGACGGCTACATCTTCAGAGTCAAGGTAATTGCATTAACGCACAGACAGCTCAACACATCCAGAAAACACGCCCTGCGATTAATTACAAGAGATATAATTGAGAAGACCATTCCCAGCATGACGATTGAACAGTTTGTCCAGTCTGCATGCTACAGAAAGATAGATTCAGACATAATGGCTGCCTTCAAGAAGGTAATCAAGATAAGACATGTGGGACTAGAGAAGGTGAAACTGATCAGAACTGCAGAAAAGGAGATTGCCCTACTAGAAGCATAAATGCAGCAGGACGTTTAGCTGCCCATGGCAGACTCACTACAAATTACCGTGGATGTAATAGTGCATGCAACTGAAGATATCTCAAAATTCTTCAACGCATTTTATGACATTCTTGAATTGGAAGAGAGAGAATTGTCAACACAACACACCACCGGACATTATGGAAACCCCATCACATTACTAGGTGCCAAGTTGCAAAAGAGACAAGCAGAGGTAACACTCAAGGTGCTGTTGGGAAAGATGACCACATCTCAGAAACATGCAATGACAAGTGAGATGACAGAGAGAACAGTTGGTTCAAAATTTCATATCAGATTGAGCAAGCAAGAATTTCTTGCAGGCAACATACGATTTGCCGAAAAAGATGCAATCAGATTCATAATCCAGATACCCATATACAACAAAAAGGACGCATCAAATACATTCAAGAAAATTTTCCAATAGTTCGACTAGATTAAATAGCAACAAGTGGACGATTTATTTGGGAATGAGGAAATAATAGCCGCTCCAGTCTGAGCTCAAGCCATGAGGATGCCGCGACGAACCGACCCCAAAATTCAAGCACGAATTATCAGAGTTATGGTACAAGCTGAAAAAAAAGATAGGCACATATCATGCAGGAAAACTCGTAGAGCCACACATTCTGCACATTATTTTAAATAATGACATACATAGTTGCTAATTGTGGTAGACTATGACGTTATAGTGGCAGGTGGTGGCCTGACAGGTACAATTGTGGCACAGGCAATATCATACTATTCCAATCAGGGCTTGAAGATACTGTCAATTGATAGGAATTTAGAAATTGTTTCTGGTAGAAAGTCCATGAGTGGATGGACGTGTGGAGACGCATGTTCAAAAGAGGCAGTTGACTTTATGACCGACAGAATCAAGGTGAGGTGGACAGAACCAGAGATAGAACACCATGTAAAAGGAGTCATGGCGTTTTCGCCAGATAGAGAAACTGCAATACCATTTGATGGTGCAGGATACATGCTTAATAGACAAATGCTCCCTCAAATTCAAAATAAAAGAGCACAAGATATGGGAGTAGAGTTTGATTTTGGTATCAACCTAACTGGACTGACCTATGAGGAACAACAAGTAACTGGTGTCAAAGGAATAGACAATAAGACCAAACAACCATACATGAAAACAGCCAAGATAGTAGTTGACTGTACTGGAGTAACATCAATGCTCAGGAACCAACTACAAAATTCCACCAAAGTTGAAAGAAAGATAGACAGACGTGATCTGGAATCTACTGGGAGATATATAATGTACTTTGAGCAAGGAGAGACGGATCTCAGTGAATTTGATCCGGACTATTGCATCATACATTTGGATCAAGATATAGCACCGGGGGGATATGGCTGGGTATTTCCCAAGGGAGAGTCGAAGGTAAACATTGGACTCGGAGTTGAAAAATCGTTGCTGGAAAAAAGAAACAGTAGATTTGGCAAAAAGGACAATGTAGAGTCGCTGATGAAGGAGTACCTTCAAAGAAATAAAGCAATCAAAAATCCGAGACTCTCCGAGGATGTTGATGATACCAACAACAACTCGGGTATATTTCAGGTATCAGTAAGAAGGCAGAATGATTGCATGGTGGCAGCTGGTTATATGATGGTGGGGGACGCGGCATGGATGCCAAAGCCTATTGATGCCGGAGGCATAGGACCAGCTCTCATAGCGGGAACCATTGCAGGAAAAAACGTGGTGCAAGCAATTCAAGCAGGAGATGTCTCTGAGAAGGGACTATGGCAGTACAACATTGACTTTATTGAAGAGTACGGCTACAAGACAGCCGGACTTGAGCTCTTTAGGAGACTGGTTCAAACTTTGACAAACGAGCAGATCAGTTACGGAATGAAACATTTTCTGGGAAACCTTGATGTTGAGTCCATAAGTAAGGGAGAGCATCCAGACTTTTCCGGATTGGGAAAGATAGGTATGATGATCAGGGGAATCATGAACAAGACTGTAGCTGAGGGCCTCAAATATACATCAGAGAAGAACAAGTGGCTTGTGAACCACTACAATGAATACCCAAAAGATCCTGCCGGATTTGAGGACTGGCACAAGAAGCTCCACAGTACACTTGAGGAGTCATACAAAAAGATTGAATCTCTTGCAAGCTAGAACTGATAAATAAAGTCGGATTTTTAACTAGTATACCTTGAGCAATGCAACGTATCTTGATTGGAACAAATCGATACCAGTACTAGACAAAGCATACAAGCTGGGCCTGTTTGTGTTAATAATTGGGCCCAAGGGAACTGGAAAGACATCACTTGTAAGAGAGTTTGCAGAAAGTAGAAATGCGCGCCTAGAATCAGTCAACTTTAGTCTCAGAACAAGAGAGAGTCATCTAATTGGGACAAAGACGCTCACCGAAGGCACTGTGGGCTTTGATGAGGGATTGCTGGTAAGATCAATGAGAGAAGGCGGCATGTTATATCTAGATGAGATCAATTCGGCCGAAGCAGATATGCTTCTTAGGTTGGACGAGGCACTAGATGACAGGAGACAAATAGTACTAAAAGAGTCAACTGGAGAGACTATAAAGGCAAGTGACGGCTGGTTTGTAATTGCAACTATAAATCCGCTAACTCACAGCGGTACAAAGGAGCTGCCGCCGCAGCTGCTAAGCAGATTCCCCGTGAGAATAAGTCTTGAATACCCACCAGAGAAGATAGAGGCAGAGATTGTAAAAAAATATGTCTCTGATGCTCATGATGACAACATTCTGCAGGGAATCAGACTTGCAAACACATTGAGGCAGGCTGCTGCGGTGGAAGAATTGTTCTATTCGCCAAGTTTGAGGGAGACCATATCATTTGGCAAACTACTTGATGGTGGGGTACTACCAAGGGAGGCAGCAGATATTGTATTTGGGAATGTATATACGCAGTGGGGGAACATTGAACATCAAAAAGTCAGCGACATCATAACATCAATGTTTGGAAGTTAGATGCAGCCATCAGATGTAGGAAACGAGCCACTAGTAGAAATTGCTACATTCCTTGCAAGAAGATGGTCCGAAAAGGACGGCATCACAGTAGAGTTCTCAGACAAGATTGATACAAGAACAAGACTGGCAGAAAAGAAGATAATTCTGACACCTGTAGAAAAAAGAATGGGCGATGGCTTTCAAAGATATCGCCAATTTAGAACATCACTATGGTATGAAACGATGAGAATCAAATTCTGCAAAAAGATACTCAGCAACGACCACGCATTTGGGTTTATTCTAAATACAATTGAGACTGCCAGAGTGGAGAGACTCGGCAGGAAGATATGGAGAGGCATGGACGGGGAGATTATATTCAACTATTCCTGCATGCTCGCATCAAGGCCAAAGCTTCACACCATATATGGTAGGGCAAGAATAGTGGAGGCATTTTACCAGTATTTCATGTTCGGTGCCCTAAGAGGAGAATTGCAAACAAGCCACTTTGAGAGAATAAGGAAAGCCACAAGCTTGGCACGAGAGATGGTTTACGAGGCTGTTGCAAAAGAATATGGTACCGAGTGGCTTGAAAGGAATGTCAGCAAGATAATACGGGTCTTGGATATAGATTCGCTGATGACGGTTCCAGTATCGTTGCCATATATCAGAACAGGGATGGCATTGACTGGAGAGGAGCTGCTAAAGTTCCTCAAGACCATATCAAAGAACAAAGAAGGTGATTTTGGCAGAGTCGACCCAAGTGCATTGCTAGGTGGAGAGGACATTCGTGACGAATACAAAATACTACTTGAGGAAGATAGAAAGAACCGCGGCAGAGGTCTGATGCCTGAGGCAGTAGGAGTAAAGATACCTACAACAAGAAATGTCAACGAATCGCAGATTTACGACATGGGACTAATCACAAATCTAAAGACACGATTCAAGGAGTGGAGGCGAGGATGGAAAGAACAACATGCAATTACAGGTGATGAGTTTGATGGAGAAAGTTACGTTGAGGGAAATGCACCATTTATTGCAGACATCAAAAGATCAATCAGAACAAAGATTGTAATTTTACTGGATCACTCATCAAGTATCTCATCAGATGCCCTAGAATACAAAAAGGCGACACTTGCACTCTGTGAGGTACTGGCATTTCTAAAGGTAAAATTTGCAGTATATGCGTTCAGCACGGAAAACAGAGAAACTGTATGCTGGCAGATCAAGCCAGATAGTGCCAAGTGGAACAATACTACAGCAAAGAGGCTTGCAAAGATAGTAGCAAATGGATCGACACCACTAGCAGAGGTATATAGTAAAATGCTTCCCACATTGCAATCACGACGGCCGGACATTTTTTTGACGCTGACTGATGGGGAACCATCAGATCCCGATGCCGTACGCGCAATGACAAAATTGCTAAAAGGGCTTGGAATAGGAATGGTAGCACTTGGACTGGGGCCAAATACCATGCGATCTACTTTGATTGCAGCCAATCTGGGCCACTTGGGATACGAGAGAAGTCTGGCAGTAAGCAGACTCAAAGATATACCAAGCAAAGTCATAGGTATTTTGGACGTATAAAGATGTCATAGTTAAATTATAAATTTGGCTGCAAAGTCTGATAATCATGGAAGAATCCAAAGTGGATGCGGCACTCTTGAAGCAATTTGAGGAGCATATTTGGAGTAAGCTCCCACACATTGAGGGGGACCGCGGCGTAGTAAATGCAACACCACTTGTGGATTTGACTGAAGATTTAAGAGAGTGTGCCAAAAGCATCTACAAAAAAGAGCTGAGTGCCAACCTGAAAATATATGGCAAGTTTGACTCTGTTCTGCCAAGCGGTTCCATCAAGGCAAGAGCCGCAGTACACATAATTCATGATGCCATTGCCACAGGAAAATTAAAGAGTGGACAGACGGTCATGGAGGCAACATCTGGAAACTTTGGGATAGCTCTGGGACAGCTAACAAAACTTGGAATCAACGTAATAGCACTAGTATCAAGAAAGCTGCAAGAGGGGGTGTTTGAGGAGTTGAGGGACGGAGACATCAAAGTCATGGATTTAGATATGGAGATCTGTCCCGCGCCGGGAATGGAGAATAAAGCTGATGAATTGGCCGCAAAAGCAGCAGCTAGCAACGTCCGTTCTCAGCTTGCAGGCATGGGTTTTGACACCGCACCATTTGATGATAATCTAAAAGAGATAGAAGCTCTGCTTGCAAGACAAGATATAATAAAAATGGCCATATTCATTTCAAAAATTTACGGATTTTTCTGTCCTGCGCAATACGACAACAAATTGAATGTGGAGGTGCACAGAACAGTCACAGCGGCTGAGATTGACCAGCAGTTACACAGCAACGGCGACTCGCTTAAAGAATACCAAATAGTGTGCACATTCGGTACAGGGGGAACATCAGGAGGCATCTGTAAATATATGTATGAACAATTTGGCAAAAAATCTGTACATGTGGTATTTCCGCCCGCTGGTCAGGATGTTGCAGGAATCAGAACCAAAAATAATGCTAACGGATTAAGTATGTACAAGCCAGACTCGTACGAGAAAGAGCATGAGGTCGATTATGAAAAGGCAAAGTTTCTTCTCAAATTTTTCGTGGAGAGAGGCCACAACATGGGGGAGAGTTCTGCCTTGGCATTATATTCGGTGCTTGAAATGGCAGAAGCAGGCAGTGCAGATAAATTTGTGGTGATTGTGGCAGATGGAGTTGAAAAGTACAAAAAGAGTCTGGAGCGTATTTCAGCAGAGACCATCCCTATGCAGGTGGCACTTGAAGATGCAGCATCGGTTGTAG
Organism: uncultured Nitrosopumilaceae archaeon; assembly: GCA_964538885.1. GTDB lineage: Archaea > Thermoproteota > Nitrososphaeria > Nitrososphaerales > Nitrosopumilaceae > JAPOPJ01. The sequence goes on along the minus strand of CAZIHR010000046.1, from coordinate 4,442 downwards.
ATAATTACGACAAGATAATTTGGGTGCACACACAATACACCCCCAAAGAAGAAGGCATAGAGATGATTGCAAGGTCATTGGGAGTAGACAAATCAAAGATTGCCATTCCCAAAGCAGGAACCATCAATGAGCTATTAACTACATGTAAGATTCCAGAGGAGCTAGATAAAGAGCTTAACGGTTCCAAAGGCAGATCATTGCTTGTATGCATGGCAGGTAACACCTCACGAATGGCAGCACAAGTATTAGCAAATAGCGGCATAACTGCACAAAGTTTGAATGGTGGAATCACAAATCTGCCAGAAGGGAGAAATAAGGACCCCAACCAATATATCCAATTAGCGCGGGAGTAGGCCCTTGAAGGGTCTGTCAGTCTCCCAGCCGTTTGCAGACTTGATAATAAGTGGGAAAAAGAGCATTGAGCTACGAAGTTGGAACACAGCATTTCGTGGAGAGTTTTTGGTACATGCACCATTAAAGATAAGATACAAGGATGCCAAAATATTACATATTGCCAAAGAGTTTGTTACCGGAGCAATAGTTGGAAAGGCAGAACTCTTTGATGTAAAAATATATGAAACATCATCAGAGTGTATTAAGGACCGCAGGTACCATCATGCCTCAAGAGAATTTCACAGTAACAGGTATGGCTTTATGCTAAAAAATCCAAAGGCGTTCCGTGTTCCCATCCCATACAAAGGAAGACTGGGATTTTTTGAGGTCACTCTGCCAAAGATCAAGATAAAGAGATCAGAGATTATCACTGACATTATAGATGAAGAATGCAGATACAGGCTGATAGGACACCATTGAGGAATACCAATATCAAGAAAATATCGTGTCAGATGACTTGAAGTTTTTGTGGGTGGATATATCTTGTTCAAACAGACTCTTGCAAAAAAAGATAATCTCATATGCCTCAATCAAGTAAATTAAAAGATGGTGCTGTATCAAAAAAATAAAGATCCCGGCAGTATCTTGCTATTTGGATCTTTTGAGGTCCGTTAATGAAATATAGCTAATTGAGAATAATTTCTATTCTATTTTACTATACAGATGTATACGACACCACCACACTCAAGTGCCTTAATAGATTGTACACATCAGTACCATATCTGTTTACATTTCTGAAATAGTATAACGTAGAGCCAACAAACGATGCAAGTAAAAAAACACTCAGACCCATTGTTTTATAGCGCAAAAAAAATCAGATGAAGGGTGGAGAGAAATGGCAAGAAAGATGGTCAAACTTTTTCACATGTACACTGACATGGCAATTGCGGGGCAAATCTATTGCAGTAAAAGTCGGAAAACGGATTTAGGGTAAGTAATCACGTGCAAACTTTCAAGCTACGGGTATATATAAAAGAAATATTTAAAAGATAGTTGAAGTGCCCCAAACAAAACCTATTGTGAGTGTAGAAAATGTAGTTGCATCAGCATCCGTAGAACAAAAGATAGATCTTACGGCAATTACTAAAAAATTCCCAGATACAGAATATCACCCAGAACAGTTTCCAGGACTTGTATTCAGACTAGGCAATCCAAGGACCGCAACCCTGATCTTCAGGACAGGCAAGATGGTATGTACGGGGGCAAAATCAGAAGATATGGCCATCAAAGCTGTAAATACAGTAGTTCAGAAGCTAAGAAAGGGAAAGATCAAGATAAAAAATGATGCCATAGTTACCGTACAAAATATAGTGGCAGCCATAAATCTAGGGGGAAAAATACATCTAGAAAAGGCTGCAAGAACACTGCCTAGAAGCATGTACGAGCCAGAGCAGTTTCCGGGCCTAATTCATAGGATGTTGGATCCAAAGACTGTAATACTGTTGTTTGCATCCGGCAAGCTTGTCTGTACAGGTGCAAAGAAAGAGTCAGATGTATACAGATCCGTGTACAATCTGCACTCACTACTTGAAGAGAAAAATTTGATGATATACGACCAATAGATAGAAATTGGTTCAGAGATATTGATGAATACATCCAACTATTACAGTGTAGACCTACTCAGAAAATAAGAAAGTGGATAATGTAGATTCGGAGCCGATCATAGATGTAACTGTAAATGTACCTGACTCTTCCCAGCCGTTGCCGCCTGCAATTGTAAGTGTGGAGTATCTTCCATCATTTTTTGCAGATATGCTCTCAGACCAGACTTGAAGACCGGATGGATTTGTTATGGAGAGATTCACCTGTCCAGAGATATGAGATTTGCCACTGATTGAGACAAGATCACCCTTTTGGTATGATGGCAGATCAGTGTTGAGTGAAAGATTTGCAGTAGAGACAGATACGTCTGATGGTACGACAGGAGGCGTTGCAGGTGATACTACGATAGATACGGCCACGGCAATCAGAATTGCAAGTGCACCTATCCCAACACCAACAAAGAGTTTGGTATTTTTAGAATGACGCGTTGAAGATGTGGGAGAGCTGGTCACAGTTCTAGTTGCAGAGATGGATTCAGGAGACTGTATAACTGATGGAACGGGGCTTGGTAGTATAGATGGTGTAAGCTCAACAGCATTATCTTGATGCTGCCCCACAAGCTTTTCCACATATCTACGCTCATAGTTGCTTACCACTTCATCATTTTGGCATGCTCGGAGAATCTGCTTGAGAATGCGCTCATCCCCCTCTCCCTTATCTAAAAGTTCCATGACATCATCAAGTAGTGTGTCCGCCATATTATCTCCTGCTAAGAGGGATTATTTATTAAATTACAAATGCAATATAAAAAGGAGACATGTTGATGGAGACACCACTAACATTCAACAGATCAATTGGATTCATGGTCGCATGTCTGGCAATCTTATTTTTGTATTACCAAACAGCTAAAAATTGTTCCAATAGTATCATATAGTCTTAAAAACGGGGATGGTGGGCCACATCACTGTTGCCCTTCGATTCCCATCAGGGTAAGCGTAGAACGAATTTTTGGTATTTTTCGTATCTTCCAAGTAATTGTCTCACGCAGTGCCTCCACAAGGCCCGACTCGACTTTTGCAAGGATATCGTATGCACCAAATGTACCATGTACTTCTACAACGCCCTCGATGGAATTCAGTTCCGAGATGACAGCTTCCTCAGAGCCCAGCTCACAATTTATGAGTACATAAGCTGTTGCCATTACCGTCCAACTCCTAGTTTCATAATAAAAATGACATCTTGAAATATATAAGAATAGTCAAATTTGATTATATATTGACCTAGATGATGCGTGAAAATTAGGTCTCAAGGAGTACCACGTGTGTTCGTGGCATTCTTCATAACTGCTTCTAGTTCTTCGATAGTTTTTGTAAGTGTGATTTGTGAGCGCATCCTAGTTCCGCCCACCATCCCCTTTGTAAAACGAATGGCATGATTTTTGATGTTTGCAAACTTGATATTAAAACCTCTGGCCATATCCAGATATTCTGCAAATGCCTCCAGCTTGTCCTCAAGTGAGTAATCTGTGTAGGAACCAGTATTGAGATAGTCGTTGATCTGCTCAAACAGAAATGGGTTCCCCATGGCACCTCTGCCAATCATGATATAGTCGCAGCCGGTCTCATCAATCATTGAGGCCGCATCCTCAGGAGTCGCGATGTCTCCGTTGCCCACTATTGGAATACTAACTAGTTGCTTTAACTCGCGTATCATGGACCAGTCAGCTTTGCCAGAGTAGCCCTGACTGACTGTTCTGGGATGTAATGTGATCATCTGGATTCCGTGATCTTCGGCAAGCTCGGCCACATCTCTGAACAGATAACGGCTTGCATCAGTTATGCCTAGCCGCATCTTCAGAGTAATTGGTTTTTTGACGGCATTAACTAGATTGTCAAAGATTTGCACCGTCAAGTTGGACTCTTGTAGTAAGGCACCACCTGCCATCTGTTGTGTAATGTGTGGTGCAGGGCACCCCATGTTATAGTCTATAATATCAAAGAAGGGCTCTACAATCTTTGCTGCTTTTTCTAGTGCAGTTAAATCAGATCCAAATAATTGTACAGATAGGGGTCTCTCTTCCTCAGAATATTCTAAAAATTCTTTGATGGTCCTATTGTCTTCTCTCAGCTGTCTATCTTTGGCAACAATACTATGTATGCTGGTAAATTCAGTAGCTACCAACCCTGCACCCATCCTCTTGCATTGTAGTCGGATGGCAGGATCACTGACTCCGGCCATCGGAGCTAAGAACGCCCTGCTAGTAAATTTAGGTAGCATGACAAAAATAACATTGCTTGATATATTTACTATACATTGAAACAGTCATGCAGAATTAGGGACACGCGTCCACATCACTGGTGTTGTCAAAATGTACATCATTGAGAAAATCGCTGCTGTTCAGGAATGGTATCTGGACACCCATCCATGTCGGCATACTTGTTCCAAGTCTCTGGGCTGTTAGGGCAGGCATCAAACATATCAGGATATCCGTCTGCATCAGAGTCTTG
>CAZIHR010000045.1:0-4810 GCA_964538885.1 uncultured Nitrosopumilaceae archaeon | reverse complement strand
CCGTCCGAATTCATTCTCAGGCCTGAGGTCGCCCGTGTCATAATTGATTCCGCGAAACCGTTTGTGGAATGAGTGGATATTGTGTATGATTGAGGCTAAATCCAGAGTCAGATGAGATAATTCGCATACAATATCGAGGATTAGATGGGAATAGTAGTGAATCAAGGATCTGAAAAAGGTGATCAAGTAATTTGGGATGACTGTTGCCATACTATCGGACAACTGCAACCAGTACACGCGCTATGACTTTAGAAGGGCGGTCCAAGCCTTGGGCATAAGCAAGCATGAGTTCATCTAGAAGAGCAAGAACGGGCACGTCGAGTCGTTCCACAAGACCCTCAAAAAGGAGTACATCGGGCCCCGGTAGCTTGCCAACTACTAGGAGGCAGAAAAAATAATTGCATAGGCCTTGCAGATTATAACAACGAGAGAATACACTCTACCATGGAATACATGACCCCGGCAGAGTTTATCGAACAATGGGAGATGAGACATGAATGAGACTCATCATATGGAGAATCATGACAAAATCGGTCCTATTTTATGGGGTCCACTCTCGTTGCAGATATGTGATGAACTATTCTCAACTATCTAATTTGAGCTCTCGAACTACCACATTATTCATGTCAATCTTTTCTTTTAGATAATCACGCGCAAAATTCCTCTCAATGCTTTTAGACAAGTTTCGAAATTCGGGATGGGTTTTAATATTTTCGTGTACCCGTGAAAGTGATTTGGACCGGCCCCCTTTCCAATCATCATCACTTGTATTTCTAGTAGCAATGCGGACAAACAATTCCTGAAGTTTGGGGTCGTTCTGAAAGACTGTTTTTTCAACATCAATATCGAATGAGACCCCGTCAGTAGTTTTAGGCGTAGTTAAATTGTCACTTGAAAATAATCTAATTGTCCTATTCGATACACCGCCACCGCCACCGCCATATCGCTCTACAGACAGGTCAGCAACCAAAAACGCTCCATAGTGTGGAGCAGATACGCTTTTGTATGTTTCAGAGTATATTGCACGTGGTGCATTGACTGCTATTACTGCCTGATGCTTCTCATGTAGCGCATCAAATTCTTGCATGATGTAATCATAAGCTTGATTTGCTTTCGAGTATCTGGCAAATTGTAATGCAATCATTGGAATTTTGCGGCAACCAATTTCGACGCATTTCTGAACTTGGCTTTTAAATTCAGTGGTTGCAATTTTCATATCTAAGGACGGAATGAACTGTAAGTCTAATTTTGATACATCCGCGCTCATCTCATTGATATTGTATATCGCCGGAAGTACAAGCGATTCTAGATTAAGCTCCACGGCAACGTTGCAAAGAAAGCGAACTAAATTCTGTTTTTGTGCAGAAGAATAATCATCAAGATTCTTACGACATTCCTCGGTGAAAGACGGATAGAATAACTGTAAGTTCTGTCTGCCTATCCTACTCAAAATTTTTGATCCTGTATGCTGTATTTTGGCCAAAAATCCATTTTCATTCATTATTGATTTAAGCTTTGGTGGGTCAATGTTTTCTTGCAACATGAACACGTTGGAATTCTGCATGAGTGGAATGTCGGCGCCTACGTTACTTTTGGCATTAAGATCGTAGCGGTTTATCACCCTTGCTGGAGTTTCTACGACTCCATGCTTATGTGTGATCTTCAATGTGGCCAAGTCATGAAAATTATCTCTAGCATGAGGGACTATCTCTATTACCATTTCAGATGTGGCACCTCTGTCTTTATTGTATATTCCGGATACAATCTGTATACATATGTTGTTATTCCGCGTGTCATCCATTCGTCCCAACGTATTTTTTGGTCCATTATCTGTTCAGACGAGACATTCAGGTTCTGTAGTTTTTTTGTAATGTGATCCCTACCTGCTCCGGTTATAACGTATACTCTTCCTGGCATCTCTTCTATAAATTCACGAGCCTTTAACGATCTAATCGAGTCAGCTATTACCTGACTATATGGCCCGAACTTGTCTGGATAGAATCCCGGATCGACGACAATATCTGGATATTCTTGCCAAAGCAAGAACGATTCTTTTTGTAGTCGAATATTACCCAAGATGGGAGATGCGCTAGCAAGCCACAGCACCAAATCCGTAGGACTTAGCATCGATTTTATATTCTCATACTTGTCCAATCCAGTGATCTCTATAGTTGGTTCATTATGTTTTATGGACACTGTATTTTTCCACCTCCGTATGATATTCGTATATAACAAGGATTAGTACAATCAATTATTATCCAGCAATTTATTACAATGTCGCGCGTCTTTATGCGGAATTTTTGACCGACGTGATACTTTTTGCAAATGTTGTCTCCCGTCTTTGCCCATATGGTGAATACTCTATCCAAACGCTCTCTATGTTGCCTGATTATACGAGTAATTTCATCTTCATCATATGTGGTGAGAAGGTATGTAGCAAGTCTATAAGGGATTACTATGATTTTGTCATAATCGGACATTGTGATCTCTAGCGGGTTGGAACCAGACGATTTGTCGTTTACAATATTTCTGCATATGACACACAAGATGGCGTTGTATGTTACACTCGCGGCATCCGCGGTGTTGATAGATCCAAACGACGCACTTACTCCACCTGTTTCAATCGTAGGTTTGAACATTCTCCAATCTCCATGCGCCTGATGTATGGTGACTGGCATCATTTCGCAACTTCCACACACTTTACAATACACCTCGGTAGTATACAAACGGTGCTCTAAAAATCTATCCACGCGTGGTACTGTTGCAAATTCAGTTGCTAGGCAGAGAACGCATAGTTATATTGCAACACGCTTACAATAGGGACGATGGATCTTGACTAATTCTGGGTTAGATTAGCGATGAAACTAGGACTTTGCGCGACGTTCAAGACTCTAAAGCGATCGTGTTTGAGACAGTGATGGAAGTACTCTAGGAACTTGCGCAAGCACAATGGTCCCTGCATCAACTTGACCACATTCAATCTCAGCCTGTCTTCAAGGTTTTTTTTAACCATCGTTGACAATAGTCATTTCACCTATGATGCGTTTGAGATCATCGTTCTCCCTTTTGATTGCTTTTACAAGATCACTCTTTCTATCGTGGCCCAGTCCTGCTTTGCCTGCATCCATGAATTTATGCCTCCATGCTTGAAATGTTTGGAGGTGAATGTTGTGCCTGCGGCAGAGCTCGGCCGCTCCCATATTGGTCTTGATCGACTCTAGCACTATCTAGATCTATTCGGATGTAAACTTGGTTTTTGTCATGGTCCTGTCCCCCCTCTGGGCTTTAAGGCGTATGAACGCCCGCGGTACTACTCTAGATGGGTCCACCCCAAAATTGTACATGAATTTACGAATGTTGCTATAGCCATGTCTGGGATTATTACGTGAAACATCCGGACGAGGTAAGATGTAAGGTGCAAATTTTATGCTCAACCTGCAACGCCAAAAAGGAGATGGTGATACGCTCCTGCCTGACGCAGTCTACAACTGGTTTGTGTGTCCGACGAACGGCGCCGGAAACGTTCCGTATGTGGTTTACGTATGCATGCCAATAACCTAAAGACAATGTCAGTTGCAGAATCCTCCAAAGTCGTAGCAAGCATTCTGAAATACACATCGGGCCCATCTCGAATTGTAACCTTGGATATCTGTTGGCAATCATGAATCGGATGGAAGGTTGGTTATGATCAGTTAAACTTGTCGAGTCCGTCTGGAGGGATGCAAAATACAGGCTTGCCATCTCAACACTGAGACACGAGAGGACCTGACGCAAGATGTGTCCGAATATTTCAAGACGTGTGCAGTCAGGCTTGACATCTACAAATTTCTGTACCGTTGCATATGGGGCGAAATTTTCAATGAACGTCACTTTAGAGTCGCAACACTGATAATATGCCCACCAACAATGCAGATATGACCGTCTATGCGGAATTTGAGCGCAAGGCAAGAGATGCGCTCGCAAAACATCTGAAAGTCGATCTACACAACGATGAGATCAACATCAACGGAAAATGGAAGCGTTTCGACATCGTAAACAAGTCCCAAAGGATCGTGGGTGATGTGAAGAACTACAAAACCACATCGGGTGGAAACCGCCCGTCGGCAAAGTTCTCAACTCTCAATGAATATTGTTGGCTTATGCAGATGGCTGAAAAATACAATCCACCTGGAACATGGCGCAAGATGTTTGTCATAGGCGAGGACAAGGAAATGGTACTACACTATGTGAAGGAATTTGACGCGTGGCTTGACGACATTGAAATCTATTATTTTTCGAACAAAAATGGCATTGAAAAGGTCAGATAGTTTCAGTCAATCCACACGAATTAAAAGCAGAACGTACAGGGTCAGGTCGTTAGATGCATGATCTGCCTTTGCTACGGGATTTGTGAACCATGGGACGGCTCGGCCTGTACGTACCAGCCTAAAACGGTTTGACCAATTGGCCTAACATGTTCTATCACAACATCTTGATCCTAGCATTTTGCGACAAACCGCACCCTAGGTTGTGAACTCATACCATTAATGTACTGGTCTGCCACATCCCAGCGGCAACCGTGCCCGCTTTCCCGACATCGTCTCTGCTGTCCCTGTAGGCACTTCATCCGGTAAACCCTCTCGAGACCATGCCTGTGACCGCGCGATAGGCTCGGACAGCTGTTGCGCATGATGATCTAAGCCTCTCTACTACCCAAGATCGATCGTTCATGTGCTTTAAATACTGATTTTTTTCCTTCATAAGTAATAACATGAACAACGAAAATAGAAAACAAATAATGAAAAATGAAACATTCAGAAAACTAACTAGT
>CAZIHR010000044.1:0-4820 GCA_964538885.1 uncultured Nitrosopumilaceae archaeon | reverse complement strand
GGATGACCCACACGCGCTAGGATGTGCTTTATGCCATTGTCCATGACGTGCCGCTCAAACTCCGTGTATCCCTTTGTGTCCTTTTTTGTGGACTCCATAGCGTAGAACTGGGTACCGTGGTCCGTCAGCACGGAATATGGGGCGCCGTATAGCGACGCCTGTAAATTCATGTACATTACAAAATCGATGATGGAGCAGACTCGTGAGAATTTCATCGATTTGCCAGGAAGGTATGAGAAAATGATATCACCAGAATCAAGATGACGCGCTACGGCAACATGATTTATTCTACGCGGTAACAACTATTATAGAATTCATGTACAATCACATTTTCCAGCTGACTTTGTGCCATGGGAATTCATCAGCTAGATGATTATGCATGAAATCTTATGTAATCTTGTTATTGAGCCGGATGATCTCTTTTGTGACGTGACGCGCAAGTAGCTCGTTGGATAAGAATGGCAAAAGCTCGTCAAATGAGTCTGAATAGCACTCCATTCTTTCTCGGGTATAGTAGAGTGAACGTCCCATGTTTTCGAACTTTGCCTTTTGTGGGTTATCTTTGGGGCCGGCAAGACGGTTCCAGTAATGGTCAGCTACTCATACCGTGCAGGGATATTGAGTATATACTCAAGGATACAGGTTTGTGGCAGCGCTATCCAACGGCAGACTGATAATCGAGCATACATAACGGTCCGTATCCAGAGTGGGATTCCAGAGATATCTATACATGGGCAATAATTATAAGAGAAATTCTCCCAAGATGTCTTGTGGGCAAGTTCTCCCAATCGGAATTAGATGAAATCAACAAGACGATCCACGGTCCTAAGGATGCTCTAAAATGGGCATTTGACAACTTGGATTCGAGGGTGGCCAAGGCGTCAAGCTTTGGGGCCGAAGACTCTGTATTAATTCACATGATAACCAGGATTAATCCTAATGCTAGGTTCTTTACGCTAGATACCGGGCGGCTGAACCCGGAAACTTATGATCTTATGGCAAAGTTTGAGAAGGAATACGGGATAAAATTTGAGGTCCAGTTTCCGGATGCGGCAGAGGTAGAGGAGATGGTCAAAGAAAAGGGGATCAATTTATTCTATGACAGCGTGGAAAACAGGCAGCTGTGCTGTGGGATCAGGAAGGTAAAGCCGTTGCAAAAAATTCTTGCAACGCTAGACGGGTGGATAACTGGGATCCGGCGTGATCAGACGTCAATACGAAGGGATGCTTCGTACCTTGAAATTGATATTATACATGATGATATTATCAAGATAAACCCGCTGTTGGAATGGACGTGGGACGATGTCCAGGGATACATTCGGGAACATGATATACTGCACCACCCGTTGCTGGACCGCGGGTTTCCAAGTATAGGATGCGCCCCATGTACTAGGGCAATAGGCAAGGGCGAGGATCTGCGCGCAGGACGTTGGTGGTGGGAGTCAAAGGAACATAAAGAGTGTGGATTACACGTGGATCATGGTGTCACATGACAGATGAGGTGTCGGGGATTAATCCGCACGGCGGCAAGCTGATAAACCGGTTCTCCAACCGGGATCCGTCCGGTTTGGAGTCAATTGTCATATCTAGTGATCTCGCAAATGACGTGGAGAATATCGCGGATGGTATTTTTTCTCCGCTTGAGGGGTTTCTGAACCAGTCGGACTTTGAAAGTGTTGTATCGGAGGGACGACTGGCAAACGGCCTTGCTTGGACCATACCGATTATACTAGATGTGGATGAGTCCACATCTAGAAAAGTAAAGGAGGCAGGTGATATTTTATTGCAGGATCCGGACGGCACGGGGGTGGCAATATTACATGTCGAGGACGTGTTCACCTTTGACAAGTCCGCGGTCTCTAGAGGTGTATATGGTACTACCGATGACCGGCATCCGGGCGTTGCAAAGACAAATTTATTACAGGATTATCTTGTTGGTGGCAGAATTGATTTTGTTTGTCGGCCTGCCGATACCAGTATTAGAAAGTACAGGATGACGCCTGCCCAGACAAGGGAGGCGTTTGCAAGGGCGGGATGGAAGACGATATGCGCGTTTCAGACAAGGAACCCGCCGCATGTGGCGCATGAGATGCTACAAAAGACATCGATTACCACACGTGACGGCGTCTTTGTCAACCCGCTGATTGGCAAGAAGAAATCTGGTGACTTTGCAGACGAGGTCATTGTAAGCGCGTATGAGACCATGATTGAACAGTATTACCCGGAAAACCGGTGCATGCTAGCTACCTTGCACACGGAGATGAGGTATGCCGGTCCAAAGGAGGCGATACATCACGCAATTATGAGGCAGAATTACGGATGCACGCATATTATAATCGGAAGGGATCATGCGGGTGTGGGCAGTTACTATGATCCGTTTGCGGCGCAAAAGATATTTGATGATTATACAGATCTGGAAATCTCACCCGTCTTCTTTCCTGCATTCTTTTATTGTAAAAAGTGCCTGACATTTACCAACTCAAAGGCATGTCCGCATGGCGATGATGCGCGAGAACAGATCAGCGGGACAAAGCTGCGTGAAATGATTCAGGATGGCCAAGCTCCGTCCGAATTCATTCTCAGGCCTGAGGTCGCCCGTGTCATAATTGATTCCGCGAAACCGTTTGTGGAATGAGTGGATATTGTGTATGATTGTCGGGATAACTTTGGCAAAAACTAAAATTCGCATGTGTTGAATATTTTTGGATCGAGGAATTTTTCCCAGTGACTACATCCTTGCCTAGAAGCATTTGTGAGAGTACTTGCCAGTGATCCTATATTACCACATGTAGACTAAACTGGCCTGTAGGAAGTTATCATAATAATAGTAGAATGCGCGCATGTTGCCGCGTAATGAGAAAAATGATGGAGGAGGAAACATGGTCACACCCCAGATTCAGACCCCTCCACTGGAACCATCACTCAAGGAAGACACTCATAATCTATACATACGGTATGATCTACGAGATCGGGTACGACTACCCCTGCTTAAAACAACCAATCGATACGATCCCAAGGTTGGAACATGACTGGGCGTGTATCCGAGGGATAACGATGTCTGATCGCTTAGGAGTGCGTCAGAGAAGTTGTGGACGTTTAAAACCGTCATTTTGGATATAATGCCGAGACCTGAGGTCCAAAAGGCTCTTTGAATAACCTGATCAGGTTTTTTGCATGTTCTTACCATGTTTTTTGGTTTTCATGCATTCCTTTTTGCCCACAGAAGTTAAAGAACCTGATCAGCTGATCACATCAACTAAACCAAATTACTACTCCCAATCTGGTTCTTCATCCTACGTAGAATTATGCTAATACAACATACAAAATCCCTCCATATCAAATGGCATTGATGTGGATTCATGATATAGCCATATTGGAGGTTGGAAAATTGCTGACCTACCTACCAATCATTATCAAATTCTACGTTTGTGTCTTTCACGTTACTGAGTCCTAAAGAAAGGTTTGTAGAAGTGTCTTCCCGTTCATCTTTTTCTTAACAATTCCTATTTATTACAATTAAATAACCTATTATACTGTAAAAAATATGGAATTGAACCGGAGGGTAAGAACAATATCTACCCAGCAGTTCACAATACAAGGTGAGTAGATGACTCACTCCGCTTTATGGGTGGCCGACTATATCACTGCCAGTGGTGCTGGTATCCTGACTCCTCTACACATTCTCAAACTCACATACATGTCGCATGGGTACACGTGGGGTATAACTGACAAGGCGCTCATATCCGATCGGGTAGAGGCGTGGAAGTACGGTCCTGTTATACCGACCGTGTATGAGGCGCTGTCCATGTATGGCAGCAATCCGGTTGACGCACTACACTATTGTGGTACATCAATTTCATCCGAGGACAAAGTAAAGGCGCGTGTTGAAGAATTGGGTAAGCGATTCAGTGATGCAGAGAAAGAAGTGATAGATTGTGTTGTGGATGTGTACAAAAAATGGACAGGTGGACAACTCATAGCCCTGATGCACAAAGAGGGAACACCGTGGAGAAAGTACTACGTAAAAGGAGAGACAGACATAGTCATTCCAGACAACGAAACGAAAGAGTACTACAAGGGATTGGTCAATGAACGACGGCGGCGACAGTAAAACACCCGTCAGTAAACTAATATCAGAACAGAACCCGGGTAGCACGCCAGAAACTGATGGCCTTGCAAGAGACCCACTAGAACGTCCCACCAAAGAAATTGTGTTCAAAGTGGCCTCTGCGGGCAAATGGAAATACTTGGTGATGGTCAATTACGCATTCATGTATATTCTAATAGTCGGGGTCTTGGGGAATGCGTTAGATTGGTGGAAGTTTGATATTGAGCCCGCCGTGGTGGCAACGTTCGTAGGGGCCACCATTGGGGCCACTATACCACTTTACCTACAATTTAGCATAGGTCCAAAACCATCCAAAAATGCCTGATTTCGAATTATCTCCCACAGTCAGCCTTCATACTACCCGTGCCCGATAACCGAACTTGCAATAGCACCGCCCATATCACGTATTGGAAGCAGTACCTCATAAAAGATCTGTAAAAACTTGTTGGACTGTTGAAATTAGGCGAAAGCATGGAGCCACAACGCGTACGGCTTGGAATAGTGGAAAACGCGAGAACCGGTGTCCCAGAGGCGTCTGGCAGAACCTTGAGGCAATTATGAAGGAATTAGGGATGATCTAAGCCTCTCTACTACCCAAGATCGATCGTTCATGTGCTTTAAATACTGATTTTTTTCCTTCATAAGTAATAACATGAACAACGAAAATAGAAAACAAATAATGAAAAATGAAACATTCAGAAAACTAACTAGT
>CAZIHR010000043.1:0-31642 GCA_964538885.1 uncultured Nitrosopumilaceae archaeon | reverse complement strand
GTTTTTCACTACATAAATGGTAAATTTGATTTCCATCAGAGGGTATACAAAATAAGCGATTTTGATGACTTGCTGATTGGTAAGTTTTTCTATTTTTATTTCAGTCAAAATTTACTGAATAGAGCATTATCTATGAGTGCCAAGAATACTGTTGACTCGGTAAGACTAGAAATGATTACAAAAATGAATATTCCAATTCCCCCATTACCTGAACAAACTCGCATTGCATCAATCCTTTCGGGAGTTGACGCGACTATAGAGGCTACACAGAAGGTAATTGAAAAAACTGAAAGGCTGAAGATGGGTTTGATGCAAAGACTACTGACCAGAGGGATAAACCACAAGAAGTTTAAGAAAGTAAAATGGCTTTTTGGCAAAACAATTGAAATTCCAGAGGAGTGGGTCGTGATACATACCTCTGAAATATTTGAAATAACCATGGGCCAGTCACCTTCTCCAGAATTTTGTAATCAACATGGAGTAGGATTGCCATTCTATCAAGGAGTGACTGATTTTGGTTCGTTGTATCCAACACCAACTACATGGTGTACTAAATCACGAAAAACTGCAAATAAAAATAGCATTTTGTTTGCTGTAAGAGCGCCTGTAGGCGAAATTAATATCACAACGTCAAAATGTGCCATTGGACGAGGTATTGCAGCAATATTTTGCAACAAGAGTGATCTCACGTATTCTTATTATTTACTTGTGCAGAATAAAAAACACTTTCACCATCTTTCACAAGGAACAATTTTTGAGGCAATTAATAGAGAACATATTATTCAAGTAAGATTACCATACTCTCCTGATAAACGAGAGCAATCCAGGATTACATCAATTCTTTCAGGAGTTGACGCAGCAGTATTCCGGATTGGGGTGTACAATCATCTCCACCAAACTAGAATGATTTTAATATATACTCTTGCTAAATTATGGCATGAGTACTACCATACAACAAAAAACATACACTGTCTTGATAACTAAAGACAGGGATGAAGGTGGATTTGTGGGTAGATGTGACGAGCTACATGCAAATTCCCAAGGTGAGACATATGGAGAAACGGTTGAAAACATGAAGGATGCGGTTAGCCTCGCAGCACGTACAATTAAAGGCGTAACTGAATTCAATATGTTGCTTGTTGACGTGTAATGTCAAAACTTCCAAGAATTTCTGGTAATGTGATGATCAAATACTTGCTCAAAAAAGGATTTGTCATAATAAACAGAACTGGCAGTCATGTGATATTGGAAAAAGATCATGTCTATACAACAGTACCAGTAGGAAATCGTACAATGAAGATTGGATTACAGTTAGGGGTGCTGAGGGATACAATGATTGACAAGAATGAATTCATTGCAGATCATGCCAAGAAAACTATAAGGTGACAGCAGTACACGTTAACACACAAAAAGTTTGCAAGTAACAAAATAAAAAATCTGAATTCACAAACATATGGAAACATAAGATGATTTTGCAAGTAGCAATAGATGAAAAATCAACGGAGTATGATACTGTTTGAAGAGTCCATAAGATCAAAATACACTAAACGGAATTATACGTTAAACCTGAATCGGTTTATGGTATTTGCAGGACTTGAATCTTTTGATAAGATATTATCCATATCGCAAATGCATCTACAACACATGTTGGAGGATTACCTGATAGATCTGAAACGTAATACAAACCCAAACAGCATACCGTCTATGTTCCGTGGGATAAAGCATTTTTGTATTATGAACCGGATCAACATCAACTGGAATATAATCTACAAGATGTTTCCACCATTCCAAAAATCATGTAACTTGAGAGCATACACCACAAAAGAAGTGCGTGTGATGCTTTCACGCGCAAACGAGCCAAGAGATAAAGCTCTTATTCACTTTCTCGCATCCACTGGAGCAAGAGTAGGCGTTTTTGATCATGCATTGCTAGTCAAGCACTTACAGAAGATGTCATCAGGATGCATTTCTGTGCTACTTTATGCGGACGAGGTTGAGGAATATTGGGCATTTCTCACACCACAGGCCACAAAAGCATTAAACGCATACCACCACACACGTAAATCTAGAGGTGAGAAATTTGAACCTGATACGCCAGTATTTACAACATCAAGATCTACACCTACACAGCTTGGTTGGAGCGGTACTCGTTCTGTAGTGTATAGAATAGTGTCAAAATGTGGTATAAGAACCAAATGTAAAGGTCGTTTTGATGTTCAAGTCGACCATGGATTCAGAAAGAGGTTCAATACTATTCTCAAGCTAGACAATTCTGTAAATTATAACATTGCCGAGAAGCTTATGGGTCACAAAAATGGTATGGATGGAACTTACTTTACACCATCACTTGAAGATCTGTTAGGAGAGTTTAGAAAAGTAATGCATAAATTGGAAGTTTAGCATAACACGTTAATCATACTATACAAATCACAGTTAAGATTTTACACGAATTTGGCCTGTTAGAAGCTTTTGCATAAGTCCTTTTTTCAGACGTTCCAACTTTTCCTTGTACTCTTGATTTTTCTGAATGTATGCGTCAACTCCTGACAGAATTGATGCAATCTTGGTTTGTTCTGAAAGTGGAGGTATTGGAAATCTAAAATTAACAAAATCTTTTTGATATAGATGATTAATTGTTGAACCGGCTTCAAGTCTATTCAGAAATTTTTCAAAATAATCTGAAAACAATACATAGTATAGAAACAGAGGGAAATATTGGTTGTCAAGTGGGCGAATCACAAATACGCCACTATTTAGCGTTGCAGGTTTTCGAGGGAGTGACACAAAGGCAATTTTCCCTATTGTGCCATCTTTCGTAACTAATACGTCCTTTTCTCTTAGTTGGATGTTAGGATCTTGAAGGTAACGTTCTTTATTTACGTAAACACAATTTTTCCAGTCAATCTTACCACTTTTAAAATCTGTTCCTGTGACAAGATAATAGTTTCCTTTATCACGATGTTCAGACGTTGTTAAACCTTGCCAGCCAATTCTGCCCTTTAGAACAGAATTATCTTCGAGCTTTTTTATTTCCCACTCTTCTGGAATTTCAATTGTTTTGCCAAAAAGCCATTTTACTTTCTTAAACTTCTTGTGGTTTATCCCTCTGGTCAATAGTCTTTGCATCAAACCCATCTTCAGTCTTTCAGTTTTTTCGATTACCTTCCGCGTGGCTTCTATGGTCGCGTCAACTCCCGAAAGGATTGATGCAATGTGGGTTTGTTCTGGAAGTGAAGGAATGCTGATCTTGACTACTTTTAGTATTGATTGGGTTAATAATGGCTGAGCTGATTTGGTAGCAAATCTTTCTAATTTGAGATGTTTTAGTATATAGTAACAAAAACTCTTGTTTAATTTTTTACCCATCTTTGAAATTAGTACGTTATCTGTTATCCAGACTTTTTGATTTATGTAATGAATAGAGCCAGACGCTCCAACTCGTCCTATCAAGATCGCGTTTTCTTCATTATACTCCTCTGCATATCCAATAATTCCATTTGAACCGTACACGGGGTATTTTCCTTTTGATTTTATATCGTGGATTGATTCGCCATTGGAGAGAATTAGAACATCTTTGTTGGTTAAACTCAAAACTTCCCACTCTTCCGGAATTTCGATCTCCTTACCAAAGCGCCATCTTACGAACTTGTAGCCTGATTTAGGCTTCATGTCATCCATCACTATATCACCATCAAGTAACTCATAGAGTTTGGACAGTACCAAACAACACAATCTGCAATCGTCTGATGTGGATTCCATGAAGTGTATCACTGTTCACAATATTGTAGTCACATTTTGCACCTACAATTATCTGTTCTTTTTGGGATTTGGCTTGTGTATCATATTGAGATTGCTCCCAGAGACATGCATGAGTTTATGTTGTATTCATATGCTGACTTTTGCACCCATGTTCGATTTAGTTTGCAGGTCATGTCCTAAAGGACCTCTAATGGTCAAGGTGCAAATTGTTGATCGGTTTGCTAGGCAAGACTGCACCACCAAGAATGGCGTGTAGATAAACTAAACAAGACATGTGACAGTCATAGTTCACTGCCCCGTGTATTGTTTTTCTGTAAAAATGTGAATAAGCAAAACTCCTAAACTGTTAAATCTTGCACAAATACTTTGATTCATGGAGGAGTAATCAAGCCTGGCCAAAGTAAGCACCACGTGCTTTTGGATATGCAGGACTTAAGATCAAATAATGGGTGATCCTGTCTCCTAGGAGTTCGTGGGTTCGAATCCCACCTCCTCCACACTATCTAGAGTGCTTGATTCCCTTGGCATTTAACACTGCATATACGTCGGGTAGTGAAAAGACAAACCCGATATGAACACAGTCCTTTTCCTCACAGAGTTGACAGAACAGCTCCCCCCTCCTGACAGCAACTTCTGCAATTCTGTTTTGGATGTTGTCTTTGAGGATTACCCTGTCATCATCAACTGCTATCTTTTCAATTTTTGGGGCATATCGTGCAAAAGTCTTGTCTTTTTGCATCATCTCTTCTAGCATGTAGGTAATATAACCAGAAAAGCTGTTTACGCCTTTCATCGCAAGGCCAGCTTTGTTTTTTAGATAAACGTCTTGAAAACTATCATAGACGGTGTCAGATACGGTGATTGATTTGAATCCATCTTTTGGCAATTTACTCTTTTCCTACCGTACATTAGAGTACATCAGTATATAATGTTTTATTTTTACAGCCAAAATGGATTTTTAATCCTCATACAGGAATACCTGCAATGACAAAAACGCACATTATAAGAGAAATCCAAGTCATTAACAATATACAGATTCATGCCCATGTCGCCACAATATAGTGAGGCAGATACAATTTAATTTTGAGGCTCAGTAAGAAGAATTATGAATGTTGATGGTAGTAAGATAATTTTTGGTCTTGGTGTAGCAGGTGCAATAGCTACTGCCGGAATTGCATTATTCTTTGCGTTAAGTTAAAGATAAATCACGTCATTAGATATGATGGGATATTGTCAGCAACAAACGAGTTCAAAATCACACAGATAGTGGATAACGGCAAGGTGATTCAGCTAGCTCTTATTGAAAATGTGTACACCGAACCGATCTCACAAAAACAGATGATAATAGACAATGTCTCAAAAAAACTTGATCAGGAAACAAAAGATCAAGTGATGCCATTACTAGAAGCAATAATGGCTGCACAACCCACAGTGAACATAAAGACATATCAGCAGACACAGATCACAATTTCAATGCCAAGATCAAGATACGACGGGATGGGAAGGCCCCAAGTGGGCACCACAGTTGAAATTAATATGAAGAGTCTAAAGCCTTGATTCTATCTCAGATATGGTGTGCAGTGGAAGTGAACATGCAAAGTCCTTGCATATGAAAACGGTTGTCTTCTCCTCAAAATTTTTACCAGAAAAGAATGGATACTGTAAAAGTTCGTCAAGATGTTTCTTATCTCCAAGAAAGACCATCATTGATTCGGGCAGAAACTTGTCATTCAAAGTACTGCAAATTTTGCCATTTTCCGTATTGAGTACAGTGATCTCTACTGGTTTTTGAATATACATGTAGATAGTATTGAGCATGTAGCCAAATCCGAATGGATTTTCTGCAGCAAGCTGTGCATGTGAATTCATTGATGCGGTGCAAGCATCAAGGAATTTACGATTCTGAGTGAGATGATATAATCTGAGCAAAAGATGGCATGCGGCAGAGTTTCCAGACGGCAATGACAAATCATAACTACTTTTGGGCCGAATAATCAACTGTTCATGAGTATCCGAAGTCATAAAGAAGCTTGCCGTATTCTTGTCCCAAAAGTGATCTAGTAGGTGCATCCCCAGCCTTTCTGCAAGTTTCAGGTATGTGGGATCCGGATATACTTCAAAAACATCAAGTAAAGCATTTGCAAAATATGAATAATCCTCAAGGTATCCATCTATTTTGGGCGTATTATCTCTGAATGTGCGCAGTAGGCGGGTCCCATTTAACATATTCTTCTCTATAAACGAGATGCAGTTTCTTGCGGCATCAAGATACTTGTGATTGCAGGTAACACGGTACCCCTTTGCAAGTGCAGTCACCATAAGAGAGTTCCAAGAGACAAGTATTTTGTCATCCAAACCAGGAGAAACTCGATTCGAGCGTGCATGTAGCAGATTTTGCGAGCACGTATTCAATTTTTCTTTTACCTGTTGTTCTGTAATGCCAAAACGAAAGGCCACAGCAGACATGTCCAAATTATTACACAGTATGTTGTTGCCCTCCCAATTTCCACCGTCAGTCACATCATAAAATAGGCAGAACAGCTCTGCATCGTTGCCAACTATATCTTTGATCTGGCTCTTGCTCCACACATAGTACTTGCCCTCCACTCCTTCTGAATCCGCATCATATGCAGAATAGAATCCTCCTTGAGGCGATGTCATATCTCGCAGTATAAAGTCAAGAGTTTTCTGCATAATCTCTAGATAGAACTTGTCCTTTGTAAGCTGATATGCCTCAGCATAATTTACTGGAATGAGTGCGTTGTCATACAGCATCTTTTCAAAATGAGGCACAAACCATCTAGCATCAGTCGAGTATCTGTGAAATCCTCCACCAATTTGATCAAACATGCCCCCTCTTGCCATCTTTTTAAGTGTCTTGAGTCCAAATTCCGTGAACTTGGATATGCCAGACATCTTCGAGTATCGGAACAGAAATGAAATAGCCGCAGTGTTTGGAAACTTTGGGGCCCTGCCAAATCCACCATATGTATAATCCCCAAGCTGAAAGAGATTCACAGCAGCCTCATCCAGTATAGATCTGTCAATGGTAGAGTTAGTTTTCATAGATTCAGCCTTTGTAAGTTGTGTAAGAAATCTTTGTGCCGTCTCTTTTACATCAGTAGGATTTTCCCTCCAAGATTGGGCCAAAAGTCTAGTAATACTACCAAATCCAGGACGACCAGAAGAGTCAAGGGGTGGAAAATATGTTCCCACATAAAATGGCTCCTGATCGGGCGTGAGGAAGATACTCAGCGGCCAACCGCCCTGTCCTGTAGCAATCTGGCAAGCTTTCTGATAAATGTCATCTAAATCTGGTCGTTCCTCCCTATCGACTTTGATGTTTACAAAATTCTTATTCATGAATTGTGCAATCTCGTCATTTTCAAACGATTCATGAGCCATAACATGACACCAATGACACGAGCTGTATCCAATGCTCAAAAAGATTGGTTTGTTCTCATCCCTTGCCTTTTTCAAGGCTACGTCATTCCAAGCAAACCATTCAACCGGATTTTCTGCATGTTGTAATAGATATGGACTGGTTTCATTTGCCAAGCTGTTAGGTGCCACAGTTATTGGCGGAGTGGTTACTATTTGTATCTACTTGAATATTCCTTCTCCCTCTTCCAGCTCGTAGATACGTACATTGATCTTTGTTAGCAGTTTCATTTTGGATCTGTGTGCTTTCTTGCTATGACTATAATCTTTTTTTTCGACCAATTCCTGTAGACGTTTTAGATCCTGTAAGGACATTTGCTTTAACCCATATCTAGAGCTTGATATACGAGTAAGCAATTCGACCCTTTCACGGTCATCGGCAGTTATTCTTTCAGGCACTATACAATATTACACATAGGCCTTTATTTTTCTAATGAGGTAATGTTAAAATTCCATCAAGATGTACGTAAACCATGGAAAAGATGCGCGCGATGGTGCTGTCCAAGTGTGCACCTATTGAGACGAATCCGTTGACTCTGTTACAAATTGACAGGCATGAGATCAGCAATACAAATGAGATACTAGTAAAAATTGAGGCATGTGGAGTCTGCCACTCTCAGCTGCACGGCATAGAAGGAGATTGGAAGGAGATAGGAATCCCACCCACACTGCCCACCGTGCCGGGTCACGAGGTAGTTGGAATAGTGGTTCAGAGGGGGGACTTGGTGACCAAGTTTCAGATAGGTGACAGAGTGGGCATCACACCTCTACTTGAGGCATGTGGAAAATGTCTGTACTGTGACGAGGGCAAAGAATACCTATGCGAATCAGCAGAGATCACAGGCGAGTCATTAAGAGGCGGGTATGCAGAATACATCACGGTAGCAGAAGACTTTGCAACCAAGGTGCCGCACACTATGAAACCTGAATATGCAGCTCCGTTGTTCTGTGCAGGAATCACAGCATACAAGGCAGTAAAGGCGACAGAGCCGCAAACCCACAAAAAGATAGGCATATTTGGTATTGGAGGAGTAGGACACATGGCGGTACAGTTTGCCGTAGAAGAGGGATGTAGAGTTATCGCGTTCTCTAGGAGTCGTCGCCATCTAGAGATTGCAAAAGATCTTGGTGCTAAAGATGCCATAGCTTTTTCACAAGACGATAAATTTCTGTACGAGATTAAAGAAAAACATGGATTGCTTGATTCTGCAATAGTATTTGCTCCTTCAGATCAGGTAACCGACGCGGCAGTGCAGGCAGTCAAAAAGGGAGGAATCATAGTAATTGCCACGGTAGGAAAGAATCCCCCATTTTTGGCATTTGAAGAAAAAACTATCAAGGGCACACTGATTGGATCCATGAAAGATATGGAACAGGTAGTCAAGATATGTAATGAGAAAAACATCAAGGTAGTTTCTAAGGCATTTCCACTGGAAGACGCAAACTCGGTGCTTGGCAAGCTAAAACATTCAGAGATCGAGGCAAGGGCAGTACTGGTTCCATAGTGTGATCAGTGAATTAAATAATGGAAACTGCAACTAAACTTCATGAATTGTAAGCGTTGCCATCACACAAATGAGGCACATGTACCATCTAAGGACAGTCAGTCACTTGTCAAGCTTGGTAGATGTAGGATTATGGGTTGCATGTGTCAGCAATATATGGAGCCAATTCAGAAGATTGATGAGGAACTAGTGTGAAGCTGATCAGATGAGTAAAGCAACGCTTGTAAATTTATGTACAAATTATTCTTGTATACATCACTAAACTTGCCACCAAGCCTGCAATACATCATAAACAGCACAATCTACATCTAGTTTTGTAATATTAGCATCAACCAATACCATAGATATAACATATGTCATAGATCACGCTGTATGCTTTGTATATCGTATCAATAAGAAAAGTCAAAAATTTGTTCACAGCCATACAAATCATGCTAAACGTCGATCTTTTGAAGCAGGCGCGCAGTTCTGAAAAGTCAGACAGAATAGCACGCAGACTCTGCATGTTAATTTCACTTTGTATGTAAAGAGATATCCAGTGCATCCGCATTGAAATACATGTACAACCGTTGCACTGTGGTATTATAGGGTAGCAGATTATACCAGCATAGATGAAATATATCATGCACTGACAGACAGAAAACGATCAGAAGCACCCACAAAGATGAGCACAAAACAACTTGAAAAAGCTAGTAGAGGGTGTCAGGGATGAGTATTTTTCACTGTGTATCTTCAAGTGCACAGAGTAAAGATCTACGATGTGAAATTGAGCATATTTAAAATCAGGTATTATAACAAAATGTGGAGTTGCACAACTAAAAAAAATCATCACCAGTACTCAGCAACTAAAACACCATGAAAACAATAAAACAATGGACATAGCCACTTGGAATATACATAAACTTACGAGCGTTGCTATATGGTTCCCATAAATTGGAATATTGATGGGAACTTTGTCTTGGTGTTCAGTTCGATCTTCTAATTTCCTTGATCGGTCAATGAAATTATTTTGGTATAATGCAAGCACGTTGTCAAAGCTTTTACATATTATTGGCACAATTCATATTAACAAAAAATTGTACAGACCGTATGGAAAAACACAGAAAGGCAGACGAGATGGTAAAGGAGCTAGACGGACTGTTGTCCAAACTCAATGCAATGGAGATCATAGCAAAGGATGAATTCCAAAAGGGAACAGTCAAAGTTCTGCGGGAACTTGTGCATGGTCAGATACACTCAATTAATGAGTTTGATCATCTGAAAAAAGCAATCGACTTGTTGACTCTGCAGTTGTTTGATGTCAAGAACAAGATCAGGAGTTAAGTCTCGTATCACTGATTCCGCATTCAGTACAACGCATTATGGTTGTCTTTTCAAGCACTTTTTCAGCCTTGAGATCTGCACCACAGCACGGACATGGGATTTTCTTGTCTGCATCTGATTTTTTTGTGCCAATATTGTATGGTGGTGGTTTTGGCACATCTGCATCATTGCATGCTGGCTTGTAATGTGAAATAATTTTTTCAATCACATGTTTCCGTTGCACGCTTGCAACATCAAAGAGTGGCAATATTGCAAGATATAATGATTTTTTAGAACCTGATTGGTTGATCCAGCACTTGAAGCTAGGATGATTTACAAAGAAGCCACTCTCGTCTGTCTTTTCACAATCCCCAACATACAGTATTCGAAAAGAGTCACCATTTCTACCCAAAACCAAATAAACCATCTTCTCCATGGGAGGACCCCACTGATCAAGGCTTACAGGCCCCAAGAACTCGTACTGGAGGATCTGGATGCTCACACATATGCTTCCGGTACACTTGTTTTTCTTTTTTCCTGTATTATAATGACCACATCATACTAGAATCATTACAAGCCCTAACAAGATATGTAAAAATCATACCGCGGACACTCTAATATAACCATAAGAATGAGTCTTGTAATCATTATAGACGCAACAGTACATCTATTGTACGTTCACATAAATCAACGCCTGATCGCATCGGATCCCAATCTTCAAATAACTAGAACGTGCACGAATTGTCTCAGACGGTTCTTGAAAGGATTAAATTCCAGCATTCAGTATTTTGTACAGATGAAGGAGCCACACAACCATGCCAAAGTAGGATACTCGATGATTGTGGTTGCTGCAAGTCTCACTGCAATAGCACTTATTGCCTTTACAATAGGAGATGATGTTCTCTTTGCAGACAACATTCAAAGAGACAACACCGTTCACTTTAACGAGTGCAAGGCAAACGACTTTAGAACAGAAGGTTGCGAAAAATACTGGGATAGAATAAACAACGAGATATCTGGAATCTATGTGGATCTGGAAGAATAGTCCTAAAAGCCGTTGGCAAAGTCCTCAAGCGTGTTTTGATTCCGTGTCAGTCTATTCATGGCAAAGAATGCACCACCCACAATTCCTGCATGGTAAAATGTATACAAAAATACTCCTGATGAAGTAGGATCAGATTTTGTAAAGCTCAGTATCAACATAGTAAAGAAGATGTATGTGCCGACAAACGTGATTATCCTGTTTAACAGTCCAGCATTCATACCAACTATACGTTTTGTGGCTGCCGCCATCAATGCGATGCTAGATATTATGAGAAACGTTGCGCCACCATTAGACATGACAAACTCGTTTGCCCACAGCAAAAATCCATCCTCCAGTATCGAAATATCAGGCATTATGCTTCCTCCATTTATGGCAAAATTTACAGAGCTGAACATCCCACCTATCACAAAAAAGAACAAAAAGATCTTTACTGTGGAACGTTTAAGCGGACTACGAATCTCCGATGGTTTTATGGCCCTTTCTGTAATGCGGAATCCATAGAGGAATCCGACTATTGCAGCTGGAACAAACATGATATTTATCAGAATCGGCGACTTTTGGTTGATTGTATCAATGTGCGGATAAAACACGAGGAACATAAGTATTGCCAATGCAGAGGAGGACACAAACAGTATCAAATCTACATATTTGTTACTATGTGACTCGGTGAAATCACGATTCCAGTTATACATTTTTGTGAATTACAGAATTGGTTTAAATACAAAATCAGAAAATCATTTGGTCAAATTATCAATTCTATTTACCCTGTTTGGTGACAAGATACTAGAAAATCCACTATAAATGACATAAAAAAAACAACTACAACAAGCCAGTCCACCAATCATATTCAGTCGAGCTAATTCACAGGTACATACAACTATACCAAATATGCAATATTTCTAAAAACCTGCCAAAATGGGATCTGCGGGTTTCATGATCTCCCGCAATAGAATTGTCGCGAAAGAGCCACGTGACAGTGTAAACTCGACGATGTCACAATCTACAGAGTATCGAGAACATCTTATTGCACATTGTCTAAACCCTCCCTCACTGCTCACTTCTTGCATTTCTTTTAGGAAAAAATCCTTCGGTGAAATCTCTTCATCTGCTAAAATTTTTGATATATAGTGATGGAAGCGGGTTTTTTTGTAATATGAATATCCCACAAAAGGCATTGCCAGATACTGATCAGTTCCCTGTGCATATTTTCTAATTATTCCATTGGAATCAAAACAGACATCTCCCTCAGCAGATGAGAATAATTCCTCCTCATGAGAGAATGCCTTACTAAGAGTACAATTAAACAGATACGACTGGTAAGCTTGCACGTAAAATCTCCTTAAAGAGATAGGAATTGCACGAATCGCCCTCATAGGATCATCATGAGCAATCATTTTCAAAAGTACAATTCGTTCTATATCCATCCAAGAAGGAACTTGATCAAGAAATTTTTGGTAGTTTGCCTTATCAGTTAGCTTCTCCCGGATCTCAGAGTTTTCTGTAGAGTCATACTTTGATGGATGTGACAAAATGAGTTGTACAGCCCTACCAAAATCACGATTCAATATAGCTTTACCTACAAGATGCGTCACAGGCCGCTTGGAGCCAAATCTCTGATAACCATAAAAATTCAAGATTTTATTATGCTCAGTAAAGCTACGCAAATCACGCTCAGTACCAGAGACTCGGATTCTAAATTTGTTTCCTATCATGTCTTTTTTTGACAGTGGACGTTTTGTGAATCCCAATCTTTTCAATGAAAACTTGGATGTGGAAAAATTTTCCAACAGATTTCTCTTGCCATATGAACATACAAATTGTTCAGTTACAGCGGATGCGTCCTTCAAGCCAAGGGATTTTAGTCGAATTCCAGTTTTTTTGTGAAATAACGAAAGCGCGTGAGCAGTATCAATGTTTTTCTTCTTTAATAGATATACAGCATATCCGGACCCATCTTGAATTGATTTGAGTGCACTATCAGAGATAACCTCACAGACCCAAAAGTTGTCAGGCGTGTTACGAATGGTTCCGCTCGTGCCTGTAAAACCAGTAGTATAAACTAGAATTCCCAAAGTAGAGTCGATCTCAGGGATCATAATTCATCAATAACAAAAGTGAGCTGTTCTGTCAAGGAACAAAAACCGTAATGAATTTGCCAAGAGAAACTTCGTGGGTTGATGCACCCAAAAGTACTTTATATTGACCAGAATTAGCAGCCTCATCTATACTGATCATTGCATTTACTGTCATTTGGCCATCAGTACTCATTTGAAAGTTGGGGGGACGATTAACGCTGACAGTCAGGGAAGCATCAGAGGTAACTGCTGTCAAAGACAAATCAGATAGGTCTTGTAATGTTTGCGAAACCAGTGTGAATGTGACATTAGCGGAGCTTCCGGTAGCAATGGAGATGAAATCAGTATCCAAATCCACAGCAAATGGAAGATCCACGGATGTGTCCACCACTCCTATATTATTTTCCACCCATTCTGTAAACCAAATTTTGTCACCATATACTGCAAAGTCAAATATCTGAGATATTCCACAATCTTCCATTTCTCCACAGTCGGCCCAATTAGGATTCTTGGAAGGTACCAGATATTCTACAAGGGACTCTTCTACAGGATCAAACACAGCAAGTCGGTTCGCATTTTGTTCATTGAAGACAATGTTACCATCGTCGGTTGTCTCTATCCAGTACGGTCTGCTAACTGGCGATTTGATAATACCTGTTGCATTTCCATATGTTGATGGTGGCGGGTCCGATGTTATGAATTTGGTAAACATGCCAGTCATTGGATCAAACACAAAAAAGAACGAATTTGATGTATCTGCAAGCCAGACATTTCCACTCTCATGTATATCTACACCGTTGATCGATATGGCATCCTCTGGTAACTCAACGATGTCCAGATATTCTTGCAATGAAGTATCTGGATTTAGTTGGGTATCAGAATAACTGCGATAATCAAATTTGGCCAATACACCTGAATCGGGAAATGCCCAAGATGTAAACCAGATATTCTTTTCCATGTCTGTTGCAAAGTCGCTTGTGACTGAGCCATTCAAGATCTGTGGAATTATAGACAAGGTTGCATTTCCCTCAAGAGGGGTAAGAATAACAAGATTTCCACCTGTAAAGTCGTTAAATAGGATGTCGGAGCCAAACACTTGTATTTTTTGTGGTAGGACATCCATATCTCCCTGCTTATATCCCAACAGTCCATATGAACCATCAAATGGTGAGAATTTCCATATGGCATCAAAGAAATCATCAGTAAACCAGATGGAACCGTCAGGAGCATAATCCATCCCCCACATCATTGAACGGCTACCATCAGGCCATGTCGGGTTATCAAATTCTGTAAACAACTCAGTAGTAGGATCAAACTTTGTTACTACACCCGTATTTGATTGTACAAACCATACGTTGCCGTCATAGTCAGTAGTTATAGCCAAAGGATTTGTGCACGGAGTAGGAATCTTGTATTCTGTCACATAGGTAGTAGATTTGGCATCTCCTACTCCGCAGAACTGATCCCGTTGATCATCTGGATAGTTGTCAGCAGGCGTGCCAGTAAGGGTCACATTAGGATCAGTGTTTAGTGTCGGCATGGGGCCCGGTATTGCGATCAAGACAGTAGATGTAAGCAGGATGGCTCCAAAAAATATGGCCACCGCAAGCCCCAGCTTTTTCATAAAGTAAAAAAATCATAACCACGATATATCTTATTCCAAACATGCCAAATTATAGTAGTTTCAGCTGGCCGGTGACCCTGTCAATGTCATCTTCGGGGGCAGGTCCAATTGAGATGCACGTAGTAGTACCGGGGGCAATCTGTGTGTGACCCGCGTCTGTAACTTCAGACCATGGCAATCCCAGGTCCGTAGCGTGACTTTTGATGTGCTGTAGTTCACGTAGTCCTGACACCTTAACTACCACCTTTTCTTGACCGGTCCACCACTCGGAGAACCATTTTGGGTGCGATTTTTTGACGTTAAAGGCACCAAGTACGCATGCATGCCCCACCTGGGATGCAATCTTCCCCTTTCCCATATCAAGATCGGTTCGAATCACTATAACCTGTTTTATTATACCCATGCAGATACAAATCATTTCATTCAATGTAAAACTTTGTAAATAAATAATTGAAAAAATAAACAAAAAATCATGCAACATGATGTAGTCATAGCTGGAGGAAGTGTGGCTGGGCTGATCTGTGCAAGAGAGATTGGTGCAAGAGGCCACAGTGTGCTTGTGATTGAAGATGATTATGAGATTGGTACTCCAGAACATTGTGGAGGCTTAATCAGCATGGCGGGACTGAAGCAACTAGGCATCATCCCATTAAGAAAGACCTTGGGACATAAGATTGAATCAGCACAGATTTTTGCACCAGATGGGAATAGCTTTGTCGTAAATTCAAGTAAACAGCAGGTGGTCGAAATTAACAGACGAGAGATGGACAAGCAGATTGCACAGCAGGCTCAAAAAAATGGTGCAGAGATCATGGTGAGAACCAGTTTCAAAGAGATCACCAAAGATAGTATCAAAACTAGTAGAGGTGAAATAGGCTACAAAATTTTTGTCGATGCTAGGGGAATATCGTCACTAGCACAAAAAGATAGAACGGGCATCATACCATCTGCACAGTATGAGGTACATGCAAGTTGGATAAAAGGCAACAATGTGAAAGTATATCTGGACCAAGAAAAATATCCAGAGTTCTTTGCATGGATTATACCTTCAGAGGAAGGGAGAGGTAAGATAGGAGTTGCAGGTAGAGGAATCAATGTATCAGATGCGCTAGACAAATTTCTGGATTCGAGAAAAAAATGTTCCGTAATCAGAAAAATCTATGCACCAATATGGATCAACGGTCCGATCAAGAAATTTGTAGAGGGCAATACTGTAATTGTAGGTGATGCAGCAGGGCAAGCAAAACCTACCACAGCTGGAGGAATCTATTCCAGCGGCATGGGAGGACAGTTTGCAGGGAGAGCCATATCAGAATTCCTCGATACAGGAGACAGAGCAAAGCTTAAACAATATCAAAAAGATTGGAAGAACATATTTGGACGTGAGTTTGAAAGACAGTTAATTACAAGAAGAATTTTGAAGGGAATTAGCAACAGTACAATAAACAGAATGTGTAGAGCAATAACTCCAGAAATCATAAAGCAGATTTCCGAAAAAGATGATTTTGATTTTCATGGAGAAACAATAACAAAATTGATAGTAAACAAAGATACCGTGAATATGTTACGCATGCTTGCTAGCGGAAAGATATCAGATATGTTGCGACGATCTTGATATTGTATAGGCAGGGAAGGTATAAATGATGTTTGGCAAAAAATGTGAACATGTCATCTACAATTTCATTACCCACATGTGACTGCTGTAATAGACACATCATGCCCAATGACAAATGTGTGAAATTCAATTGTCCAAGCTGCGGCACAAATCTGATTTGGAGGTGCCAAAGCTGTAGGGATGCGGCAAGAAATTATACCTGTGACTCTTGCAACTTTCAAGGACCCTGATAAAAATGGCTCAATTATTACTTATCGTAAAAATTCTTCCAACCGGGACAGATATAGATCTTGACACTGTGGCAGAAGGTATCAAGAACACGCTCAAAGAAGGCATCAAGATGAAGCGGCATGCAAAGGAACCGTTAGCATTCGGACTAGAATTTCTCAAGGCCGAATTTGTATTAGAAGATAAGGAGGGCCAGATGGATGCACTTGAAGAATCTGTGAAAAGCGTTGAAGGAGTGAGCGAGTTTGAAGTACTCAGCATGAGTCGCATGTCAGTGGACATGAAATAGGTGATTCTTTCTGGTACGCAAGGAAGAACCTTTGCAGATGAGAATAGGAGAAGCAAAACAAAGAGACGTAGGTAAAAAACGTGCAAGAATAGGTCCTGATGCGATGGACTATCTCAAGGTCACGCCGGGTGACATCATAGAGTTGATTGGCTCAAACTCCAGCTGTGCAGTGGTATGGCCTGTTGACGAGGATGAAAAATTCCCAGATATAATCAGAATTGACGGACAGACGCGGAAAAATGTAGGTGCCGCACTAAATGACATCATACAAATAAAAAAGGCCACAGCCAAGATTGCAAAATCAATATCTTTGTCTCCAGTAAATGACACTGTCACAGCAGACAAGGAGTTTGTAGATTTTGTAAAAAACAGGCTCAAGGGCATGCCCATAACGCACGGAGATGAGATATCTGTGATGATCTTGGGCAATTCCATGGATTTCAAAGTCACAAAAACATCCCCAAAAAACATGGTAAAGATTGACAGGGCCACAAATCTGACTATATCTACAGAGGCTACAGTAGATAAAAAAATCAGGGTGACATATGAAGAGGTTGGCGGTCTACAAAAAGAGATCAAATCCATGAGAGAGGTAGTAGAGCTTCCACTAAAGCATCCCGAACTGTTTGCAAGGCTGGGTGTTGAGCCACACAGTGGCATACTTCTTTATGGACCTCCAGGATGCGGAAAGACATTGATTGCCAAGGTACTTGCAAACGAATCTGAGGCAAACATGTTTTCAATTAACGGTCCAGAAATTATGAATAAATATTATGGGGAGACTGAAGCCAAGCTACGAGAAATCTTTAAGGAAGCAAAGGACAACTCGCCTAGCATAATATTTGTGGATGAGATTGATGCAATCGCTCCAAAAAGAGAAGAGGCATACGGTGATGTGGAGAAGAGGGTCGTGGCCCAGTTGCTAGCACTAATGGATGGACTAACCGACAGAGGAAATGTAATTGTGTTGGGTGCCACAAACAGACCAGACAGTGTTGATCCTGCACTGAGAAGGCCTGGAAGATTTGACAGAGAATTTGAGATATCTGTCCCAAATGAGGATGGAAGAATAGAGATACTTCAGATCCACACACAAGGAATGCCAATTGAGGAGAATATCGATCTCAAGGATCTAGCACTGGATCTGCACGGCTACACGGGAGCAGACATCAAGTCATTATGCAGGGAGGCAGCAATGAAATCAATCAGAAGATATATTCCAGAGATAGATCTAGAGACAGAACGAATTCCATCCAAGATATTGCAGTCAATGCAGATAAAACTGGTTGATTTTTACGACGCAATGCATGAAGTGATTCCCACAGCAATGAGAGAATTTTACGTTGAAAGGCCAAAAATATCGTGGGAAGATATAGGAGGGTTGGACGATGTCAAAAAATCACTTACAGACAACCTAGTTCTAGCAATGAAGGAACCCAGCAAGTTTACAAAGATGGGAATAAGGCCCCCCAAAGGTGCACTGATATACGGCCCGCCAGGATGCGGAAAGACCCTCATTGGAAGAGCACTGGCAACGGAGACTGGAGCCAACATGATTCTCGTGAGAGGTCCAGAAATTCTTTCAAAATGGGTTGGAGAGTCAGAAAAGGCAGTGAGAGAGATTTTTAGGAAGGCCAAAGCATCATCCCCATGTATTGTAATTTTTGATGAGCTTGATTCTCTTGCACGCCACAGGTCAGAAGAAGGAGGTGTGAGAGAGACGGTCCTAAGTCAGCTGTTGACTGAGATCGAGGAAGGCATATCATCGCAAGTTGCAGTGATTGGAATTACG
The DNA here is from genome assembly GCA_964538885.1 of uncultured Nitrosopumilaceae archaeon. Classification (GTDB taxonomy): domain Archaea; phylum Thermoproteota; class Nitrososphaeria; order Nitrososphaerales; family Nitrosopumilaceae; genus JAPOPJ01. The sequence continues at coordinate 12,967 of CAZIHR010000043.1, read as the reverse complement.
AACAGGCCAGATATTCTAGATAACTCGTTATTGCGTACAGGGCGCCTAGATCTGATGCTGTATGTTGCACCTCCAGATGAAAAAGGTAGGCTGGAGATCATAAAGATACTTACAAAAAGGATGCCACTTGCAAACGATGTCAAATTGAAAGAGATTGCAGTGGCAACTCAGAATTATACTGGTGCAGATCTGGCAGCACTATGCAGGGAGGCGGCGGTTCATGCAATGAGAAGCAATTCGGTGAAGATCTCCAGTAGTGATTTTGCAAATAGTCTAAAGAAGGTCAGGCCATCCATTACAAAAGAAGTAGACCAGTGGTACAACACCGTAAAGGAAAGTATATCTAATGTAGTGCCAAAATCAAGAGACAAGACATTTTACGGATAAAAATGACGCTACCACTAAAAAATATAATATATGACAAGATTAAGGAAGTAAGGTCAGTAACTGATACTGACCTTTACAAGACACTTACCAAAGGAGGACTAACTATAGCAGATGACAGGTACAACAAGATACTGCTGGACTTGGAGATACTAGGACTGATCAAGGTTGCATGGCTCACAAAGGATGAACGTAGAATTGAAGTTGCAGAGGAACGTGCAGGTGCAATAGAAGAACACAGTAAGAAGGAAACAGAAAAGGACTATGAGGCAAGCTTTCCAGGCTTTGAGAAATAATTCTAGATTCTAAAATAGAATGCAGCATCCAATGCAATTGCTGCAAATATCACCGTCAGATATGGGGCGGTAACTTTATAGGCCTTCCATGCAAATTCTGGTGTGGGTTGTTTTGTAAGCTTGTAATGATATACAAACATCAATCCACCCGATAATGCCGCAATTGCAACGTAAACTAAACCCATACCAAACACATAGAGCATTAACGAATATGGAAGTAAGATCACCGTGTTTACCAAAATATATTTGGATGTTCGTTGCATTCCGATAACTACCGGCAGCATGGGGACATTAGCTTTGGCGTATTCGTCTTTTATCTTCATTGCAAGACACCAAAAATGGGACGGTGTCCAAACAAACACCAAAAAGCCCACAAGAAATCCTAATACATCCAAACTTGTAGTGGCAGCGGACCAACCCGCCCAAGCTGCAGCACTACCTGCAATGCCACCAATCACAATATTGGATGTGTTGAGACGCTTGAGCCATGCAGTATAAATGATCACGTAAGAGAATATACCAAGAGCAATGAAGAATGCTGAAACTGTATTTAACAAAAGATATCCATAAATTACAGAGGCACAGCTCATTGACAGTCCATATACCAACACACCAGCAGATGTCATCCGACCAGAAGGTATTGGTCTGGTACTAGTTCGAGTCATTTTTCGATCTATATCTCTGTCATAATAATGATTTAATGCACTAGAACCAGCAGACGCAAGTGTGCCTGCCACAATTATATGTAGATATGCCCAATAATCCAAAGATGGTGCACCATCTACAAGTCTGCTTGCAGCATACATTGATGTCACGGCGGTAATTACCAGCAGTATAACGATTCGGGGTTTGGATATCTCCATTACTTCCTTAAGTACCAATCACACCCTATACCGGTACGTTGCCATTTAATTTATTCTAACGATTCAATGTATTTCAAAAGGAATAAGTATATCACGCCAACCAGCTAGCACAAATGAGTAATTGGGATCTCATGATGCCAGGCATGGGGCTGACTGCCATCGGGTTGGCAGGTGTAGTTATATCTTATGCGGGCTGGGCCCACACCTTCATAGATGGAATGCATGCCTTGACGGGACTTACCATGTTTGTAGGGCTTATCTTTCTAGCTGTAGGAATATTGGATGGGGGTGTCTCAACAAGCAACAAGGCAAAGGCAACCACGCTTGTGATCCTCTCAATAGGACTCGGATTTGGGATGTTTGCATTTACAGTCAACACATCAAACTTTACCATAACACTAGCAGGAATACTAATGGCAATTGCATTTCCTGCAATCATGATTGCATACATTGCTACAAAGATGCCACAGTATCTAAAGCCAGTGGGATCCATTACGGCAATGGCAGGTGCCACCGGCATCATTATGTGGATTGCATTCGGGTTTGTCGGTCCTGACACATACATGATTCAGGAACAAGTGGAGGAAATAACAGAACCAACAGATGTGGAACCGCGTGGGCCAATCTTTCCAATCACGGTGCTAGCAGGTTCGGCAGTGGAAGGACAACCAGACTACGAGCCAGATGTGGCACATGTCACCAAGGGAAGTATAATTGAATGGACGAATGTGGACGATGCTGCACATACGGTAACCAGTACAGTTGATTTGGGGGAGACGTTTGATTCGGGCTTGTTTGGCAAAGATGAAAAGTTCACGCTAGATACCAATACACTAGAGGTAGGCCAATACGAGTACCTGTGTGTAGTGCATCAGTGGATGAGATCCACCTTAATCATTGAAGAGCCAAAGATTGTCACGGTGATCATTCCAGACGGTGCAGGAATCATGCAAGACGGACAAATTTACTATGAACCTGAATCCATCACAATCAAGAAAGGTACCACGATCACATGGGACAATGTGGACAGCACAATCCACACTGTTACTTCAGGCAATGTATCGGACGGACCAGATGGTACATTTGATTCCGGAGTAATGGCGGCAGGAGACACTTACGAACACATATTTGATACTGTAGGTTCATTTGAATATTATTGCACCCTGCATCCTTGGATGATAGGAACGGTCAACGTAGAATAGGCGTGAAAAGGATCATACTTACAGAGCAGCAGAAAAAAATTCTAGTAAACCATGCACACAATGAAATGCCAAACGAGTCATGTGCCATATTGTTTGGCAGTACAAAATATGATAAAGTCATAGTATCAGAGACATTCCTGACAGAGAACATAGAAAAATCACCCCACAAATTTGCCATATCAAACAAACAGTTGATCATCGCATACAGTATTGCAGAAGAAAAAGGCACCAATGTTGTAGGGATTTTCCATTCTCATCCAGACTCTGAGGCACACCCATCAAATATTGACAAGGAATTCATGTGCGTCAATCCGATTCCATGGGTGATTTATTCTGGAAAGAACTGCCAATTCAAGGCATTTGTGGCAGAAGATAATATACGAGAGATAGAAATTGGGTGAACCAACGCCACATAAAGGCCTCATACAGATTCACTAGAACAGATGCGACATCTATTGTTGTATTGAAAAATGGGCACCTTGCCAAAAATATGCAGGTAACAACCCCATAAAACGAATTTTTCAACCAGCAATGAGACGTACTTTGGGAGGGGAGATTTTACACGACCATACCAGCTAAACAAAGAATTTGAACGTAGACGGAATTATGCTCAATTCTACTTGAATTAAATAACCCTTGTTTGTACCTAAATCATGGAAATTCATGTATACGACACATATGTCAAGGCAGCAGATGGACACACCATGCACTTTGATGTGATTACAGGTGACAAGAACCACGACAAGGCCATAGAATATGGCAAGGAATGGCTGAAATCAATCGGTGAGGGTGACGCTACAATGACTACCAATGAATGTCAATTCTGCCATTCACAAGGAGCTCCAGAAGCCATAGAACAATCAATAAAGGAAAAAGGCTACTATATTCAAAAGATGGAAGGCTGTCCTTAAAACATATTTTTTGAATTCAAAATCTATATTTGTAGAACAGACTTGCGATTCATACATGGAAAACAAATATTCAAAGTGGACCGTGGAAGGCGACAAAAAAATAAAATGGATCTGTGGATGCTTTCAGACTGCTGATGACTATTTCAAATTTTGTGAAAAACACAATGGCATTTTGAAGAAAGCGATAAGCTCCCAGATAGATGAACTAGATATGATTCGTGCAACAGAAGATTAAATCGGAATAATTGCCATAAATGCGGATACAAATACTATTGCAATTGTGTTTAGTAGTTTGATCACAGTATTGAGTGCAGGGCCAGCTGTATCTTTGTAAGGATCACCTATGATATCTCCTACTACAGCTACCTTGTGTTCTTCGGATCCCTTCTGTCCCTTGATCTCTATCAACTTTTTGGCATTATCCCATGCACCACCTGTATTTGCCAAATGATATGCCAAGAATATTCCTGTCACCACGGAGCCCATCAACAGGCCCGCCACCGCGGTGGGACCAAGCAATATACCCAAGACGATGGGGGCAAGGATGGCAATAATTGCAGACTTCCAGAGCTCCTTGATTGATGCTACTGTGGCAATGTCTACACATCGTGCATAATCTGGCTTTGATTTACCTGTAAGTATTTCAGGATCTGCCTTGAATTGTCGCCGTACTTCATCCACCATCTTGCCTGCAGCACGAGATACACCATTTATCAGTTGTCCTGTAATAATGAATGGGATCAGTCCGCCCACGAGCAGACCAACAATTACTGCAGGATTGGTCAAGCTGTAATCCAGAGTCAGTATTCCATCAAATACATGAGATGCCTCAAATTGAAATGCCTGAATCATTGCCAGTGCAGCGAGTGCTGCACTTGCTATGGCAAATCCTTTGGTTACGGCTTTGGTCGTGTTTCCTACTGCATCAATCTCGTCAGTTACCTTGCGGTTATCTTCACCCATGCCGGTCATCTCTACTATTCCACCAGCATTATCAGCAATAGGTCCAAACGCATCAATGCTGAGCACAATCCCTGCAAGACTTAGCATCGCCATGGCTGTCAACGACGTACCAAATATCCCATATAGAACAGGATCTGCGCCTACAGGTGCTGCGGCAGACGATATACTATAAGAAATTATTATTGCAACTACCAATGCAATCATGAATGGGCCAGTAGATTGGAGGCCCTTGATAATACCCATAAGTGTCAAGGAGGCATAGCCCCACTTTGCAGATTCTGCAATTTCGTTTACCGGACGATACTTGTAGTTGGTATACTTGTCAGTTATCTTTTGTATGACAGGCACAAGTATGACACCTATTACAGTAGTTCCAAAGAGTGCGTATGCGGCATCAGAATCACCTATAAAAGTTAAGGTAAATGCAAGGTTTAATCCTATGGCGATTCCTGCTGAAACATAAAATGAGCGATTCAATGGTTTCATAACATCAGTGATGTTCTTGGAACCAACTATTACCACACCTATAATTGATGCAATCATTCCAGAAGATCCAATCAAGATTGGGTACAGGAACAATTCTGGGGCTCCAATCAATGCTGCAATAAGTAGAGCTGCAAGTATGGTTACTATATACGACTCGTAGACATCAGAACCCATTCCTGCTGCATCACCTACGTTGTCACCCACGTTGTCTGCAATGGTTGCAGGATTACGTGGATCATCTTCTGGTATGTTTGCCTCTACCTTTCCAACTAGATCTGCACCCATATCTGCAGCCTTTGTGAATATCCCACCGCCAATTCTGATGAACAATGCAATGAGACTTGCTCCTATTCCCACTCCTGCAATAGTTATAGGATCTGGATAGATAAGATAAAGTCCAGTAATTGCGAGTAGTGCCATTGCAGGTACAGCTAGACCCACTGTAGCGCCACCACGAAATGCCATAGCAAAGGTCTTTCCTAGTCCACTACTGCTTAGATTGGCTGCACGTACTGCTGCCTTTACAGTAATTTTTAATGAGATCAAGCCAGCTACTGCCGAAAGCGTTGCACCTACTGCAAACGCAATTCCATTTGAGGGCTGTAAGAATGCGCCTATAATTACTGACAAGGCGATTGCAACCGGGACTATAATCTTCATCTCACGTTTTAAAAATGCGGCCGCACCTATTCGTACGGCATTTGAAATCTCAATCATTTCTTTTGTTCCACTAGGTTGCTTTGAGATCCAAGTAACCAAACCAGCAGCAATAATAAATGCGGCAATGCCTGCCCCGAAGGGAAGAATCTCTTGCAAGTCCATTATATACTCAGCATGCCTTTTTCTGGGAAATATAAATCAATGAGAAAAATGTTTGGCTCTTTTTCTGTACGGCAAAAATTTTTTGCCGCGTAGTCCCTGTTGCACGAGACGATTGAAACGTCTACCGTGTGAGAGGTATGGAAATCTCATATGGATCAATTCATGTACGATAGTGTTTTCAAGAACCTTCTGATCGGGGATCTTTCTTACATTGATGAATACAAGATTATGTTGCATGTATGAGACACCATAATACTTGTATGCCGAAGTTCTCCGTCCTCGAGTCATTGCCTTTGGCATCTCAAGCACTTCTTTGGCAGTCATCAGCACATGTGGCTCTGGAATGGAAAAACGGGCCGAGTAAATTCCTATCTTCTCCAAAATTGCAAGCCTTATGTCTGGATCTAGCTTCACAGATACAAGTAGTACAGTTGCCGTTTATTGTGTGATGTCAATTGTTGTATGAAAATTGGTTCACTTTGATTGGTAAAATTTGAAGTAGGGTCAGAAATTTTTTAGCAGTTTAATCATAAATCATACAGCCACCGTCTCATCATACCCCATCTTATCAAGTATTCTTTGGGTCTTATTTCTAATTTCGGTGGTGATAGGAACTATAACTAGTCCCTCATCAGGTTGTCCATACAGAACTATCGAGTCAGCAGGTGCATATATACAAACGGGGATGACAAGCAGATCTTCCTCGCCGTCTACTGTGATTCGTACAGGAGGTTTTAGTGTAAATGCTCGTTTTATGGCATTGATGCTTTGGGTGGTAATTTTGGCTGCTGGATTTTTGCAATACAATTGTGATTGTACATCATTCATGTTTAGTTCTGCTCGTTTGCTGCGTTTTTCCCGATTGTCAATAATTTGTAGAGATGGAATTGCTCCAAACATGATCATCTTTTCTGTAGTTCTGTCACCCACCGAGATTACATATGAATAGCTACGAACCATTTGCAGTATGACTTTTTTGTTTGCATTATTCTCGGGCACAAGCTCCCCCAAGGGAACCTTCAATTCATCTCTCAGGGAATCAGAAATGGTCACATATATCCACACACTAGCCGCTTACCTGCGGGGCAGATTCCGTGTAAGTCTCTTTGGACTTTGCTTCATATAGTTTTGTAGCCAATATACTGCATTGAGCAGCTATATTTTTAGCACTTTCACGTAATGCACAAGCACTAGGTGAATCGGAGTTTGCAATCATGATTGGTTGGCCCGAATCAGAACCAGACATTATGCCAGAGTTGAGTGGAATCTCTCCCAGAAACGGCATATTGAACTTTTCACTGATTGTTTTTGCGCCTCCGCTGCCGAAGATATAGTGCTTATCATTACAATTGGGGCATACAAAATAACTCATATTTTCAACAACTCCCAGAATAGGTACATTCAGTTTCTCAAACATTCCAATTGCTTTTACTGCTACATTGCTTGCAACATCTTGAGGGGTGGTAACTACAAGTATTCCTGTAATAGGAATCGTTTGTGCAAGTGTCAGTGGGATATCTCCAGTTCCCGGCGGAAGATCTACGATAAGATAATCTAGGTCAGACCAATTTGTATCTACCAAAAACTGCTTCAAGATGCCAGAGATTATAGGACCTCTGTAAATTGCGGCCTGATGAGATTGTTCTGCAAAAAATCCAAATGATACCACCTTTATTCCATTTGATTCGGCAGGCTGTAGTTTGTTGTCTTCAACTTGCATGTATCCGTCTTTCATTCCAAGCATCAACGGAATGCTAGGGCCGTATATGTCTGCATCAAGCAATCCCACCTTGGCACCTGTCTGTGACAGTGCCAACGCAAGATTCAACGACATTGTGGACTTGCCAACACCACCTTTTCCACTTGCTACACCTATGATGTTCTTGACTGTGGACATACCAGTGTCTTCGTCAAGGGAACGACCTTCCATTACTTTGGCAGTGACGTTCATGTCAAAGCTTTTGAGTTCTGGAATTTCACTTATTGCCTTTCTTACATCATCCTCAATTTCCACATTAAACGGACATGCCGGAGTAGTCAATTCCAGAGTAAACTTTAGATTACTGTCATTTAGTTCAAGATTTTTTATCATACCCATAGAGACAATGTCTTTTTTAAGATCAGGATCAATCACAGTACTGAGTTTTTCGAGTACTTGGTCTATGCCCACCATTGGGGAAAAAAGTCAAATTACACTATTTAAACGTAAGAAGCAGGCACATGTACAAGCAGTAGAACTTTGTGAGATAGTATGTTTTGTAAATGCAACGTAGAATGATTCATGTGCGCATGCAGTATCGCGGCAACTGTTAATGTCCTGCCTAAATTTCAAATAGTTTTTCTTGTCAAATATTCAATTTATATCTAAAACTAACTAATTTCCAAAAATCATGTTTACAATTACGTATCGCGCGGTCAGGGCAGGCCATAGATCTTCAGATATATTCTGCAGATGCAACATAATCATTTTCTGCCCAGTCACCATATCAGTGTGAGAAAATAGGTGCAATTACACTACTAAATATTGGCATCACAGCATTTCAGATATAGTCAATGGATAATTTACGAACGCGTCATTTGTACTGCTAATGACCATATTCTTTTTAAAATAATTCGAGTATTAAATGTGGAATATTCAGTTGTTTTTTCAGTCTGGGCACCATTACATGCAAAATTGCTTGCTGACTTGGCCTTTTTGCCCCTACAATTATCCAAAGATTCATAAATTCAAATTCAAGAAAAACAGCACAGTTGTTTTCCATATCCACCCTAGTAGATGTTGTCAGGATACCACCTAATCTGTTTGGCACGGCACTCAAAAAGGCAGCAATAAACATTCTCAAGGAGAAATATGAGAGCATGATCAATGCAGACTTGGGATATATCATCATGATTTTAGATGCAAAGGTGGACGAAATGGGGAAGATGGTTGCAGGTGACGGCGGCACCTTCCACAGGACAGAGTTCAAGGCACTTACATTTTATCCAAAGCTCCAAGAAATCGTCCGTGGAGAAATTGTAGATATCACAGACTTTGGGGCGTTTGTGAGGATTGGTCCAACTGATGCGCTATTACACCTATCACAAGTCATGGATGACTATCTACAAAGCAACGTAAAATCTGGAATGATTTTAGCAAACCAGAGTGGAAAGACGTTAAAGGTAGGATCGACGCTCCGTGCAAGAATTACTGCGGTATCTTTGGGCAAAGCGGCCACAATGGGAAAGATAGGAATAACATGCAGGCAGCCGTTCTTGGGAGCGGATGATTGGATTGCAGACGAAATTAAAAAAAGCAATGGTGTAGAAGAAAAGACGGAGCAGAAGAAAGATGGAGCAGACCAAGGCAAAAATGCAACAAAGGAAGACGGGGGGAAGAAGAAATAGATGCCAAGAGAAATGGCCTGTAGAAAATGCAAGTTTGTAACAACTGGAAAAGTTTGTCCAGTATGCAAGTCATCAGATCTGACTCCAGACTGGAACGGAATAGTTCTTGTAGTAGATCCAGCAAACTCAGAAATTTCAAAGACACTTGGCATCACAGCCAAGGGCAAATATGCAATCAAGGTAACATGAGGCACCTAGTTGTACTCCAAATTCATGCATCATGTCTTTTAATGTAAAAAATCAGTTGATGAAATTTCTAGCTGAAGATATAGGTAGAAGTGACATTACAAGCTCACTACTTGAAAAAAAGATAATTCAAGCTAGAATCATTTCAAGAGAGAAGGCAGTGATAGCTGGCATAAAATTTGCAAAGATGATTTTTGAGATAAGAGGATGTAGAGCAAAAATATTGGAACGTGATGGTGTGTGGGTAAAGCAAGGACAAACTATAATGGTGATCACCGGCGACGCGAGAAAAATTCTGGCCTGTGAGAGAACCGCGCTCAATCTGCTTGCAAGAATGAGTGGCATTGCAACACAGACACGACAAATGGTAAACAGAATTCCAAAAAGGACAAAGCTATATGCAACAAGGAAAACCGCACCAGGTATGAGGTATTTTGACAAGGTGGCAGTTGAGATCGGTGGAGGTCATAGACACAGGATGCGGTTAGATGAAATGGTAATGATAAAGGACAATCACATAATGGTTGAAAGATCATTAGAGGGAGTCATTAAAAAGGCAAAAAAACGACACAAAAGATTTGAGGTCGAAGTAGAAAGTACAAGGGATGCATTAGTTGCCGCAGGAGAAGGGACACCAATAATTATGTTGGATAATTTTACGCCCACTCAAATAAGAAAAACAATGGGAGAGCTGAAGAGGCAGGGACTACGAGACAGAGTTGTAATTGAGGCATCAGGTGGGATCAACCCAAAAAACATATCAAAATTTGGCAGTACTGGTGTTGACATAATTTCTGTTGGTAGTATAACAAACTCAGTCAAGGGAATAGATATGAGCCTCGAAGTTAGTTAGGCGGGTTGATTTCAGAGAGCAATTCGGTGGCAGCCTTATTTTTGGGATCGATCTCTCTGATTTTATTGCAGCATTGTATGGCACGTTTGTTCTGCCCCAGCATGAGATGGGAGTTTGCCTTCAGAATCAGGACATCAACGTCATAAGAGCCAATATTCAAAGCATTCTCAAAGAATTGTATGGCGGTCTTGTGCTTTCCTTGCATATAGTAGATGCTTCCCACAATAAATTGGACATCATGATTTTCAGGTACCTTGCGCAAGTATTGTGTGCCCAGATGTAATGCTTTGGAGTATTTTTTTGCCTTTACCAGCTTGCGTAGCTCCTTTACCTGTAATATGTTGGCTCTCTTGACAGGATCTGCACGGAGCTTGTCAAAAAATCCGACCAATTTCACGACATCCAAATCTAATTTATTTCAAGCATCCGTTCTATGGAAAGACGCGCCTTGGAGGCAATTTTACGAGGTACGGTCACAAGGTACCTGCCATACAGCAAAGAGTCATGTACTTTTTGTAACGTTATCATCTTCATATATTGGCATTCGGCTTTTTCTGATGCAGGTACAAACGTCTTGTCCGGATTATGGTGTCGCATCCTATATAGAATGCCAGTTTCTGTGGCCACAACAAAGTTTCTTGTCTTAGACTTGTGTGTATAATTCAGCATCCCTTCAGTAGACAAGATGGAGACTTTTCTGTCGCCGAAGCTTTTACTAGCTACATCATATAACATCGGCGTAGTGCAGCTACATTCAGGATGGATGACAAATTCCGCGTCTTTTATAGAGTTTAGCTTGCGCGTAATGTCTTCGGGTGTAATCCCCGCATGGACGTGGCATTCGCCTGCCCATATGCGCATATTTTTTCTCCCAGTCACTTTGGCCACATATGAACCCAAAAACATATCAGGTAGAAACAAAATTTCCTTGTCTTCTGGAATTGCCCGGACCACATTTACAGCATTGGAAGATGTGCAACAGTAGTCTAGTTCAGATTTTATCGCGGCAGTGGTATTGACATACCCCACTACAACCGCTTCAGGGTGACGGTTTTTCCAGCTGCGCAGCTCATCAACGGTGATAGAGTCAGACAGGGAACAGCCAGCATCAACATCAGGTATCAGGACCTGCTTTTGAGGACTAATTATGGCAGCAGTCTCAGCCATAAAGTGGACCCCACAAAAGAGAATTGTTTTTTGATCTACTTTAGCGGCCTGCCTTGACAACCCCAATGAATCACCTACAAAGTCTGCCACATCCTGCACTGCTGGAACCTGATAGTTGTGTGCAAGAATAACAACGTCTTTTTCTTTTTTTAGTCTAAAGATCTCCTCTTTGAGCTTGGAGGTCTGTTGTACGAGCATAAGCCACAGGACTTGCAAAATGAGAGAATTTAAAGAATGGGAAGATGCCTAGAATTTTCGCAAAACTTGCCAATTGTGGCAAATATTGCCGTGTCAGGTTCCAATTTGAATTTGATCAGAACAATAGTTTCTCAGAGTCTCAATTGCTGACAGGATTGCCAGCCTGCTTGTTTTGGGATTGTCAGTGTCTGGAACGTTTTTTATTGTAAATTCCATCTTGCCAAATTTGCCACTTGCCTCCACATGATGTGTATTTTTGTCAGTTGTGGGATCTGCCATGATTTTTACGGTAGTGTTTTTGCTGCCAAGTCCAGCTAGAGAAAGAAGGGCGGCAACATTGACGTTTGCAGGAAACAACGAGACAGCCTCTTGTGCAGTACCTGTAAAAATTACTGTCGGATTAGAGATGGAATCCAGATCAACACCACGAACTGTAAAAAACTTTGCTCCCCTCAAAGAGTCAGGATGTTTTGTAGTGGTAATTGATAGGGATTCAAGCTCATCTCTGACTGATTTGATTGCATCAAGACCTGCAATCGCACCAGATGGAAGATAGATTGTTTTTTTGAAATCTCGACATGCATCAGACAGGACATCAAATACTGCATCATCAAGTAATGCACCCACACTCATTACAAGCAGGTCACGTCTGTTCTGTAAAACACTGAGGGCAATATCTCTGACGGCATCCTGTGATGCTGCCTCCACTATTATGTCTACGTGGTTTGAGGACAACAAATGTGGATTCTCTACAATATGTGGTTTGTTGACCAGAGCAGAGCAGAGCCTCTCCGATGCCTGCAAAGAATTATCGTAGATGTGTGTTAGTTTTGCAGGTATGCTTCCCGAGTCTATCGCCTTTGCGATCTGAGTTCCTATGACACCACACCCGAGAAGGCCAACTTTTTTCATCATTTTACTATCAAAAGTACAGGTAATTAATTCTAAATATATCTAAAGTAAAATAATGGTTTGAATACAAGTCCAAGTTTTGGTGATCATGTTGATCTATATCGCATTGGTTCTACTGGGACATGCCAGAGAAGAAAATGTTACGGACTAAAATATCAAGTTCCACGCCTAGGTCAAAATTGCACTATGTTCGAATGTATAGCGACGCTTGTAAATTCATGTACATTAATTCCTGTACACATGGCTGAACATGTCATCAAGATTATAACATGTCATAAACAGCACAAGCTGCATCTAATTTTGTAATGTCATCGTCAATCATACTATAACTGCAACA
>CAZIHR010000042.1:0-10926 GCA_964538885.1 uncultured Nitrosopumilaceae archaeon | reverse complement strand
ACTTTTCCTATTTGTATGGCATGCGAAGCATGCCGCGCGGTATATGACATATGTTGCAGTTATAGTATGATTGACGATGACATTACAAAATTAGATGCAGCTTGTGCTGTTTATGACATGTTATAATCTTGATGACATGTTCAGCCAGATGTACAGGAATTAATGTACATGAATTTACAAGCGTCGCTATATTGTAAGCGTCCCAGTTCGCTTTCTGTCGTTATTACACGGAACTAGAACCCACTGCGGGTTCTATTCCCTCTAGACCCGCTTATGTGTGTGATAAAATTTCCCAGCCATATGAATTAAGAAAAGATAATTTAATTCACACATCATCAAACAGCTTTTCTGCAAAGCAGTCGCCGAATCTTTTTTTATACCTCACTCGGACCGAACCGCGAAGCTTCCATTCGCAGACAGTATTTTTGTCATCTCGTGATGTGCGCGCCACCATCTCTATCTGCTCATCTGGATAGTCTGCCCACTCGGACCATTCTGAGAATCTCCCATTGTATATGCACTCGCATCCATCCGGACAGGTAATTCTACTTGAGGGACGGCGTTCCAGCTTTCTTATCACATAATTCTCAAAGTATCCTACAAGCTCCCGCGTCTCAGACTCTGTAGGAGTCGTGCAGCCAACAGATGTGTCCTTGCCAGGCATATACAGGCGGGCAATCCTAAATTCGTGCTGGTTTATCAGCTTTGCATCATAAATCAGCTCGTAGCATTCTTGACCATCACACGGAGACATGTGAAATTTCTGATCAAAGACACTAAAAGAAGTTTCGTACTTGATTTGATATTACACACCACAATTAGACGCGATTATAGTGACCGGGCTTTGACTCATATATGGATGCCTCGCGGAGCATCCTTCTGATATAATCGCGGGCTTCGTCTTCTGTGAACTTGTCGGTCTTTTCAAGCTCCCGTACAAACTCCTTTTCCTCCACGGGTTCCTTGTGATCACCTTCAAGCTGCTTGAGAATATCCATGAACTGTTGCAGCTTGGAGACCTCGCTTCTAGGTCTTCCATGCAGAACGCCAACATCCATCTCACCAGTGTTGACATCAACGCCTGCATTCTCAAGCATGCTCTGTATCAGAAATATGGCGCGATCTGCATCTTCTTCCTCCACTTTATCCTTCATGAGCAATCTGGCCCTAGCAGTGGAAAGCCTGATTATCCCTTCAAGCTGCCTCGGAGTAACTGTGATCATCTCTTCGGACTCTACCTTTCTCATATTTAGATAATAGTTGAGAATCTTTTCTTCTGCACCCTTTGTAAGCACAGGCACAATACGCTTTACATATGCAAGATATTTGGTAAGCATGTCTGCCTCAATCAACGATTTCTTGTCTGTGCCTTGTGGCGTGTGTAGCTCAATTATATGTCGTGCTATCTTTTCATCGCGTTCCCGGGTAGGAATATCTCGCACTACAAATATCAGATCAAATCTAGTTAGCAATGGAATTGGCAAGTTTACATTCTCTGTAATATTCTTGAATGGATCATACTTGCCATACATTGGATTTGCAGCAGCAAGAATTGATGTACGTGCATTAAGAGTGGCCACTATACCCCCCTTTGCAATGCTAGCGGACTGTTGCTCCATGACCTCGTGTAACGCACTACGATCTTCGGGCTTCATCTTGTCAAATTCATCTATACATACCAGTCCCTGGTCCCCAAGCACCACTGCACCTGCCTCCAACATCATTATGCCTGTCTTGTCACGCACTACTGCCGCAGTAAGCCCTGCCGCAGTAGATCCTCTGCCTGATGTATACAGTCCTCTTGGAGCAATCCTTGCGCAGAACTTGAGCATCTCACTTTTGGCAGTACCTGGATCCCCCACAAGAAACACGTTGATATCTCCCCGAATCTTACTTCCATCTCCCAGTTGCCGCTGTGTAGAGCCGACCACCAACAACAGTATAGCTTCTTTGATCAGCTCATGCCCATGTATATGAGGTGCAAAGGAATTCATCAGAGTCTCATAAATGTCCGGATCCGTAGAAAGTGCACGTATTGCCTTCTCATCCTCTGCTGAAATTTCCTCTCTCTCAGTCTTTCTTGATGTGTTGGTGCCGCGACCACCCAGATATTCAATGTTGTTTCCTTCGATACGAAGCCTGTATAATCCACTGTGCTTCTTGCTGATTCCAGTAACTGACTCTTGCTCTATTCGGACTATACCTGTAAGTATTATGCGGTCACCTGGTCGTGCATTATCAACTAGATCTTGTTTGATTGTGACATCAATATAATGAGGTAGTTGCCCGGGAGGCAGATCTTCGGGAAGTTCTTGCAGGCGCAATATCTGAAAATCAAGAAACTTGCTCTCTTCGGGCTTTAGTTCAAATGTGCGATGTTTGCAGTTGGCATAATCACAAATTATAGGAACGTTGACATTCATGCCCTTGATCTGAATTACTTTGGTCGGGTGGCCATCTGGACAGACAAATGTAAGCTCTTTTGCAAGTGGCTTTACCTCTGATGCTCTCACCACCATACCAGATACGCTGGTGATCTTGCCTATTGTCTCAGAGTTGATCTGCCTAAGGCTCCGCTGTAACGGGAAATTCACCAGACGAACGCGTATCTCATCTTTTATCTTCTCGGCATAGTCTGAAAACCGCGTCTGGAGTGACTCCATGACTGCACGCGAGAATGCTTCAAGTATTCTATCTGGATCGTCATGAAATACAGATTCGATCTCAGGTTCAAGTACTAGATCATTGTAATCAATCACAATAAATTTTGAGTTTTTTGGCATCATCTCGTCGATTGCGCTGATGTACTTGTAGTTGCCATCTGCTAGCTTGAATCTTGACAGAAACGTCTTGACGCGGTCAGACAGTGCAGAATCAGTAAATGTGGATGCGACAGCCTCACTCATCAGAATCACCCTTTATCTGTTGCTCAAATGCATTACTTATACTACCAATTGATTCAAAAAACACTTTTTCTTCTACTGTAAGCTTGGAATTTAGTTCAGAAGTAAGCTTGGAAGAGTCTGCAAGTTTGATTAGCTTGCCACGGCGCATACGGAACAACTCCATCATGATGCTCTCCATTTTGTCAAAGTCAAGTTGGTCCATCTTCTTCATGGATGCCTTTAGCTTGATGTAAAAATTTGGCTCCAATGTAGATACCTGGTACTCTCCCACCATCTTTTCTTTAGATAATGCCTGCTTTAGTTCTGTGACCATATTGGGGCCATCAAGTTCTCCTAGACCACCATCTTTCAAGATTTGTCCTGCCCAGCGAGGTACATTGACTACCTCTCCCTGCTTGCCAGTAATATGTATGCCTGCAACATCAAGATCCAGATCACGATTGATTGTAAGTTTGGTATCCTTTAGGCCGTGTCCTATCTTATGCACCTTCTCACTTGTCTTCATGTCCATTGTAGGGGATCACTATTGATATTGTATATTCAAGTGTTTAGATCGATCATTATCTTAACAAATTAGTCTAAAACCACTATATTTCTAACTAGTGTTGTAAAATTTAATTCTAAAAACAGAACCAATACACAGTGACGAATATCTCTTGCTAAATCAATTTTACATATTATCCAAAATCAAAAAACCATCAAAACCAAACAATTCTCCGATAAACAAATTAAAATTTTCAGCATCCATAAACGATTCCAACATGGAATCATCAAACTTGGCAGTTGTTATTTGAACATCATATATCATTCGAAATTCATCTACAGATGTGATAAATTCATTACAATTTTCAATCATACCATTCTGATAAAATGATATGAATAACATATCTGCAAGTGTAACATTTCGTGCCATTATTTCAGATAACCTCCCCTCTGCATACACGATATACAGTGGCAGTGACGGCCTACTCTTACCCATTGCCTGCAATCTCGTCTGCAAGTATTACAGATCATATTTTTGTGAAGGATACAATATTGCATCTATTTTGGTATAATTTTAGCATCGCTGAACGCTATCTCAATTATTCACTTTGAGATTGTATTTGTGGATATAATACATCTTTTTTGCATTCTGATTTTTATATTTTCTAATACAACTCATACTGCGACAGATGATCTGCTTTTTTAAATTTGGAAAATATTCCATACCACAAATTACACATCTGCGGGAATCATTCCAACCCATTATATTTGCCTCATACATAAAAAATGTCTCAACTGGCATCCATCTTTCAAAATTGATAATATCACATCATAATAAAATAAAATATTCGCGATACACATCTTACATTGAAATGCATTCCACATTCTCTTCTTAATTATATTTGATATATTTGCACTCATAATGTATCATCTTTTGACCATCTTACTTTTCATCATAATCCAAATTATGATATCTGCAAAAATTATTCTCTTTACGTATCTGTTCTGCCATTTTATCAAGCTCCGGCCCCAGAAATAAGGGACTGAGCCATGTTGATTTACCTTTTCTGATAAATTCTCTCAAACTTTCACATTTGTTATTCATCAGTAGTGACTGCCTCCATCACTTTTCTGTCTGCATACTTGCAAAATTCTGTGACATCCAGCGCAGGAAATATTTCACCCTCTGGAACTGTCTCCTGAGAATATTTTGTAATTAATTTGAGATATTTGTTCAGAGTTCTCTTATCAGAATACCCCGAATAATCATTAACTATACATCTTGCTATCATGTGGTTTACCATCGGATATGATGGTAGATCTTTTAATCCAGAAGATAAGGCCCTGAGGGTGCGAACCACACTATTATATGGCTTTTTGATTTTTACACCATCAAAGCCTCCACTGTTCATATATTGTAATATGGCATTCTCAATCTCATAGCTGAACGACCCCCTAATTGTACCATGTTTCTCTAAAAGATATGTATTCCATCTATCCCTGATTTGGGAAGATATTCTCGTATGTATGTTGACCTTACGGTCTGCTTTACTAGTCAAGAAAGATGATTATCTAAATTTGCGATCTCGATATACATGATCTTTTTGCATTTTATATGTAATTTTGGTACCAAATTGGCATCTAATCACACCTATTTGATCGCAAAAAGATTTTGTATGTATGTTGCCTGCATGCTCTTTTGCATCTATCATCAATTTGTTGTTTGGATTTCTCTCTAGCGATCACCATTTTATGCGCCAAAAATGATACAATATATGGTCTTGGGACCACGTGATACCACACGGTACCAAACTTGCCTGAGTACAGATTTTTTAGTGAAATTGAATAAATTTTGTGCCTGAAAAATAACTCAAAAGAGGCAATACATCGCATATACATGCATGCAGCATACATACATGATCTTGCATGTGCGATCAAATAGGTGTAATTATATACCAATTTGGTACCAAAATTAGGCACAAAATTCAAATTCTTTTCCAATTTTGATGATCGTAAAAATTCAGTGCGATCAGAAATAATATGCACACTATGACACCAACCGATACCTTCCTGTAGATATTTCATAAATCAAATTTCCTCTCAAAATCTTACCAAACATCTCCTCAGATGAGATATCATCCCATCTGCCACTCTTTATCATCTCTGAGATAATTTCATCCTTTGTGGCACCATCACCGAATTCGTGGGATTTTGACATATTTTTCATTATATCCTGAAATAACTGCAATTTAGCAACTTCGCTAGATGGTTTACCTTCCAGTATCCCTAGATCTACCTTCCCTGTAGAACCATCAACCCCGCTTGACTCTAACATTTTTTCCATGATATGTATGGCCCTTTTTGCATCAGATGGTGTTATGGTATCCTTTAGCATGCACTTTGCCCGTGCAGTTGCCAATCTAATTAGACCTTCTAGATGCCTTGGTGTTATGATATAATTTTCGTCACTCCCAGTTCTCATCTTGAGATAGTATTCGATTAATTTTTCTTCTGCCAGTATTGAGAGTTTTGGTTTTATTACTCTGGCCATCCTGATATATTTAGCAAATAAACTGGCATCAAATCCCACATATGGTGAGTTGCCATTTTTTCTTGTAGATACTATATGTCGTGCTATATTGTCATCCATATTATGATCTGCCACATCTCGTATTACAAATATCAAGTCAAATCTAGTAAGTAGTGGTATTGGAATACCAGGTATATTTTCAGTTAAATTGCGATATGGATCATACTTGCCATATATGGAATTTGCCACAGCTATAATACTTGCTCGAGCATTCAGGGTTGCTGTAATTCCACCCTTTGATATACTAGCAGACTGTTGCTCCATAACTTCATGTAAGGCACTCCTGTCTTCGGGTCGCATCTTATCAAACTCATCAATTACTGCAAGGCCCTTGTCTGCCAAAACTGTAACTCCAGGTTCTAACATGTATGCACCTGTTGTCTTATCTTGGATTGTAGCAGCAGTTAAACCAGCGCCCGAAGATCCGCGTCCTGATGCATAAAATGCTCTAGGGGCCGTCCGATATGCTGCCTTTCCCATCTCACTCTTTGCAGTACCTGGGTCACCTACCAAAAATATATTGATATCACCACGTATTCTGGTGCCATCAAGCAGAACGGTAGAATCCCCTCCTACCATGGTAAGTATGATAGCTTCCTTGATTAAATTATGTCCATATACATGTGGCGCAAATGAAGATATGAGAAATTCAGTTGCTTTATTTTCATTCATGGTTCTAATTATACCAATTGTCTTGATATCATCATCAGTGATAATACCATCAAAGTCATTTTCTGCGGTCACCCTTTCAATATTGTTTGCGTATAGTCGCTGCCTGTACGTCTGCACCTTGCTACCAAGCTTGATTTCGTGAGATAATTCGGCTCTTACCAACCCTGAAATTTCTACAGTATCTCCCATGCGTGCCGAATCCACCAATTTTCCTGCAACAAATACACCTAGAACTTTGGGTAATTTTCCTGCCGGAAGCTCGCCAGGTAATTCCTGTAGTTGTATAATTTGGTAATCGACAAATATTGATAGATCACCGACAAGCTCCAAGTCTCTATATTTACAGTTCTGTTTCTCACATATTGCCGGAATATCAATTGTGAAATTCTTCTTTGCAAATGTCATGCTAATATGCTTCTCAGGACATATAAAGGCTGCAACTAGAGGTATCGATTCTGGGGGCGACATTCTAATTACTATACCTTTTACACTGATGAATTTACCAGAGTGTTCTGAATTTACATCACGTACACTTTTGACGAGTGGGAATCCAGAGATGCGCGCCTCCACTCTTCCCTCAACCATTTTGGCATAATCTGGAAATCGTATCTGTAGAATCTCCCATATTGCCCTTGAGATACAATCAAGCATCCTATCTGGCGACTTTGCAAATTCATTTTCCAATTTGGTGTGCTCGGCAAAGTCTGTATATTGTATGGTGATATGACTCAGATTTTGTGCAGGCATCATATCTATTTTATCTAGATAGATGTATTTGCCATCTTTTTTGAATTCAGAAAGAAAACTCTTGACACCATCAGACAGCGCCGAGTCCGAATACATCTGTTCACTCAACATACTTTATCATTTGCATATATCTTTGGACAACTTATTGTAACGATTCCATGGTTTCGCATCACAATTGATGCGTCGAAATTTATTCAATTTGCCAAAACCCTGATTGCAATCTTTTTTGCACATACACCACACACAGTAATTGTGTTTGCCCCTACAGGAACTGTAACTGCATGAGCTGCAGCGTAATTACTCGACATCCCATGTCTGCAAATTTTACAGCGCCTCAATTTCTATAATTTATCTGATTATTCAAGTGTAATTTTGACACATTCATCATATAGTGCGAGTTTGTCGCATCATTTTGTGAAAGTATTGCCATGACAGATTCGCGTAGATAATGTCTGATTTACCTTGGTGGTGTATTGTATGGATTGTTATGCTGTATGCGTCTATTCATCATTTGATTGGTTCCAATTGACAATTTCTCATCTTTTATATTTTGAATTAAATCCATATGATTTTATCATTTTTGTATAATTTTTCAAAGTCCCTCTAGATATACTGACATTTTTGGCCGCGCGCATACACGCCTCATCTTCATGTGTACCATTATACAAAATTTTGTGTAAAGATCTTTTGGCTTTTGTCTTCTTTGATACCTCATATTTTCTCATTTTTGCATACTTTGCCTCAATCTTTTTATTCTCAGTTGCCAAGTGTGCCTTTTGCGTATTGGATAGATGCCCGCATGTCAAATTTACAGTAATTGTATGCATTTATTTTTCACGCAAAGTTAATTCCAGAATTATTTGTAATATACTATTTTGAGTTGTTGTGCAAACTCTCAACTATAATGACCATTTAAAATGATACTGTGGATTTACAGTTATTGGCTGGTGTATGCTGTATCTTTTAATTGACTGTTTCAAATCGGTATAATATATGTCAGGTAATTTTGATATCAATTTTCTAGAGCAAAGTTTAACGTTCAATTTGGGTAAGGCTGAAAGAGGGGCAGAGATCCCCGATTGGTCAAAAATATAGTCCCCCCTTCCTTCCAAAATTCCTCGTTTTTCTTTATTGACGGCATAAAGCCGTTCACTCCTGTTGCAGGTGGTCCTGCCAGTCTTTTTGATAAAGTTGCGGCTTTGGACTGCCGAGCGGTCCCGGTAGTCTTGTTCGCCCCACCGCAAAACAGAACAGTGTAATCAATCATTTTGTGCCTCTCAACTCTTGTAATAGTAGGTTGGCACCTTCATCAGAAAATGGAATTGCGCCGGCATATCCTAATGACTTTAATTCGGCAAGTTGTTGCGTGCTTGGTGAATTATTTTTTTTAATTACATTTTTCTCAATTTCAACATCTTCAGCAGACTGTTCTGATTTTCCCATCAGGCTTGCTATAGCTCTTGAAGTGGCACGTGTCTTTGCCATCGTTCTAATTACATGTATATTACTACCGGGTCTGTCATCGATATTATCGCATGTACCAACTTCATCAACACTTCTGCCGTCAACTTGTGCGCGTACTGTAAAGTGGTACGCATATCCGGCCTCAAATTCCTCACGTTTCTCTTCTATTATACTAGTTGAGATTCCAAATGGAACTGCCATCTTGAGCCAGCCTGATTTTCGCAAAAATTTCTTGCCCGATATTGTTACTCTGTCAGTATCATCGGTCAGTATACCTAGTAATTGTTGATATACATTCATGTTTTTCTTCATCTCGTCAGGTGAGATTTTAGTTCGTACCACATCTTCAGTCATTTAATTTGATTCAACTCCTTTCGAATTGCATAGTGGGCAAATTGTGTAAAATTCGTAAATGTTGTATCATCTTTTTTAAATTCCTCCTTTAGATCGCGTGGTATTTTGATTGTAATCCATCGATCTTTTTTCATGTGGAATATATTAGACATACTATAATATAAACATGTAGAAAATATTCTACCAATATAATACAGGAAACGAAAAGAATAAACAATAGTGTAATATATTACACATATTGACACAAAACTGGAAAAGTATCAAGGTCAGAGAAGAAACATACAATGAGATAGAAAAAACACTAAAAACAAAGATGGCAAAAGAGATGGGATTAACCAATTTGACACAGTTTGCCAATTATTCGATAACACAGCAAATTGAAAAATTAAAGCCAAAACGCTTGGAACATGTCAACATGTATGAGGATCACGTCAAAATTATGGATAACAAACTAGGTAAGGTGGGCAGAATCATATCTGTCTATTTTAAAAAGAGGCAAAATTCATGGTGTGATTACTGTGAAGAAAATAATTGTATTCATGTACAATTTGCCTGGGAGATTCCAGATGTTCGTAGCATTTTATTAAATAATGATTTAAAGCCACCACCATCAAGAATTAAATAAATAATCACATTGGGGGGGATCCAGCTAGAGTAAAACTGCATCAAAATTTTCTACATTGACAAAATATCATTTTGATATAATCAAACGGGGAAAATGTGTATAATGTAAACATATCTTACTATAGTGCTTGGGCATACATTGATGAATTCAGAATGTCCGGTATACTAGATTATAATTTCAGACATGACGCCCTTGATTGAATACCACTGCATCTCAACGGAGTTCAGCTCTGGCATATACAGCAGAATAAACTCAAACTGCATCTTTTTGCTTGTATACTTTGTAAGCTGCATAGAGCTTTGCCTTGTTGTTGTAGGATGCATTCTCCATAAAGATAAGCACCTTGCCGAATTTTTTGTGGAGCTTGCGCAAAAATTTTTGGGTGATATATGCTGTTCTTGCCTTTCGCGCCTATGATGCTTACATGTCTCTTTGCCTTTGATTCCTCCCAGATTTATGGCCGGCTTTTTTGTCCGGAACCAACCCCGTCTTGGGACGGATCCAAGCACGACGTGTGCTTTGTCCACCATCAATATGATGAATCTTTTCTTGATCCATTTTTTACCAGTCTGCAAGCTTTTTTTTGAACGCATTGATCTTCTGTGTGGTAGAATTTTGTAATTTGGGTCGGGGCTCGACTAATCTGAATCCCAGCCGGCGTACAAGCAGCCATACCGAATGAACATCATAATCAATGTCGAACTTTTTTTTGATGTGCATGTTTGCAAGAGGCATGGTCCACATGCTTGTCTCATATCCAAATTTTTCTGGACCTGTCTCCAGATCCCTTACAAGCTGCGTGATCTGCTTGTTATTTAGCTTGCATTCTGCGCCCTTGTTTTTTATGTCGTATCTTCTTCTAAGTCTGTAGCTTTGAATATTTTTCAGCCACCTGCGTATTGTTCTCTGCGATGTATTTAGATTTTTAGCGATTTGTTTCTGCGTATAGCGACGCTTGTAAGTTTATGTACATCACAAAATCTGTGATGGGACAAACTCGTGAAAATTCCATGTGTTGACCATGAAGATATTGAGGAAAATGGAGAAAGTTGTTTAGTTAGAATCAAGATAACTAGTTTTGGTAC
>CAZIHR010000041.1:0-64022 GCA_964538885.1 uncultured Nitrosopumilaceae archaeon | reverse complement strand
GTCGGAGAAGTTCAAGAGTCCTGATGATCCTACAAAGATCCTCATTGTGGTGGACATGCTACTTGTGGGATATGATGCTCCCATATGTCAGGTGCTGTATCTGGATCGTGGGATAAGAGAACACAGCCTGCTTCAGGCCATCGCAAGGGTGAACAGAAAGTACGATGACGCAAAGAAATATGGCCTCATAGTTGACTATTCGGGAATCACAAGAGAATTGCAAAAGGCATTGGAAATGTTTGACAGACAAGATGTGGATGGTGCCCTAGCTCCGGTGGACGAGCTTCTTCCCATACTCAGACAGAGGCACCTTGATGCAATGGGGTTCTTTGAGGGAATTGACATGGAAAATACAGGGGAGATAATTGAGCGTTTCGAGTCCACACATGAGAGGGATTCATTTGAATATGCCTTCAAAACATTCGCATCTGCACTTGATTCCGTGCTTCCTGGAAAAGAAGCAGAACCATACATCGCAAACTTCAAGATGTTGAGCAGGGCACGACAGATCATCAGAACGTATTATGACGGATCTGGGCCCAGCATGCACAGTTACGCAAAAAAGATTCAACAGCTAATAGATGAACACATACGCTCTTTGGGCATCAGAGAGCTTGTAGATCCAATGTCGGTAACCCGCGAGAATTTTCTAGCAACCATACGAGCAAAGATGCCAGCAAACAAGCGAGCTCAAGCCGCACTCATACGTAACAAAGCAATTAAGGTAATAGAGGAGCTGATGCCAATCAATCCTGCATACTATGAACGATTAGATGAGCTGTTACAGAAGATAATACATGATGAGGAGAAAAGACGACTAGAAAATGCTGATTATTTTACAAACCCCGAAAAATATGAACAAATCTACAAAGATGCACTTGCAGAAGAGGAGGAGCGGCAAAAAGTTTTTGGAGACTACAAGGCCACCCAATTCGAATTTTCGTTATACAGCAGACTCGTTACCATAATACAAGACAGGAAGAATTCAATTGATCTGGCACAAAAGATCTATGAGAAGATCAAACCCCTGACAGGTATCGTGGACTATAAAACAAACCCCACAGTTGAGAAGGACATAAAAAAAATAGTCTATGAGACCTTAAAATCATATATGGAGTACGACCAGATACTAAAGTTGACAGATGAGATCATAATGTCGGTAAGGCACAGACTATGACAGATAACATACAGGAAATAACTGCTGACATACCATACACGATCATATACAGCGGCAGAAGAAAGACATCGGAGATCAGAGTGGGGCCACGCGGCATCGAGATCAGGGTGCCGACACATAAGACGGACAGTGAAATACTAGATATTATAAATGCCAACAAGTATTGGATCTGTGAAAAATATCTGGGCTTCAAGGTAAATAACAGAAGATTCCGGAGCAAAGTTAGCAAATCATATATCAAAAAACGCATTACAGAGCTTGCATCTAAAATAGGTGTAACGCCATCTCGAATACTCATCAAACCACTAAAGACGATGTGGGGTAGCGCAACACCAAACGGAACGATTACAATAAACTCAAGGCTTTCCAAGGCACCAAAAGGTGTGATCGACTATATCATAATTCATGAGTTGTGTCACCTCAAAATATCTGGACATTCTAGTACATACTGGAATCTCGTGGGAATACACATGCCAAACTACGAAAAGAAGATAGAGTGGCTGAACAAGTACGGCAAGTTTATCTGTCTGTAACTCTAGATTGCCCATTGGCCCAACTTGCTAGATTGCCAATGATGTACTCCACATGAATTCGTAATTTGATTTAGATTGTGCAGATACATTTAACAAACTAGATCTAAAAAGCACTAAAAATAGATGAGAAAATTATTTCTTCTTCATTGCTGTAATGGCTAACCAGTATACCAAACCTGGTGTAAGACCAACAATAAGTGGAATCCATACCGGCCATCCGTCAACTACGTTTGCCATATTGACTCTCACAAACTTATCATATTTAAATCCATCCAGAAGGAAAAATAGCGCGGCAAATCAGGCACTGCCAGTCACCATACGCCCTAATTTGTCTCCTCTTACATGTGTATAGTGTTGTGAGCCGTTAAACTCATAACAATCTTGATCGCTAAAACTAACCTCCATCGTTGTTTACTATATGATCACTTATCTGCCGTATCATGGTATGTCCTGTAGATACATCTGTATAGACCCCTTCTGGTTCCCAACTGATCTATCTAGTATATTGGCCTTGATCTGCATAGTGGTGCAAAATTATGGATTTAAGCTGAGCCCAAGAAACTTTTTTAATTCGAATCGAATCAGTCTGCATATCTTGGAATTGCTTGTCGCATATCAAGATGATCCTGCAGGATTCAACATGGCCCTACATTTGGCCAAAGACATGTCTGCTCAAGATGGTATTTACCGAGGAAGATATTATGATTTAGTGGTGATTCCCACTCCTGCTATATCGGCTGACTGGTTGGAAGAAAAATACGTTTATGATGGTTTTGTATTTTTGTCAAAGCATGCAGCAAAGTCATGCACTTTGGCATTGACATGTCACAGTACGGGAAATTTTGCAGATGCAGAGTTTGGTGGAAACAACAGGCAGGTGGCTGTACCACACCCCGCCTTGCAGAAAGCTTATCTGAGGTCTTTGTATGAAAACAAGAACCAGTTTGAAGAATTTCAAATTACAATTGAGGCTACTCATCACGGCCCCACTGCACTGAGCAAGCCCACGATATTTATTGAGATAGGTACAACTCCAACCCAGTGGAATGATGTTTCACTGTGTAATAGAGTTGCCACTCAGGTACATCAGACAATTACACAAAAACCCAGCACGTCACCTGTAGCTATATGTTTTGGGGGGACTCACTATCCCAGTAAATTCACTAAGGAATTACTTGACGGTGAACATGCGTTGGGAACTGTGATCCCCAAGCATGCATTAAACAACATGGATACGGAGCTGTTTGATCACATTATATCACAAAACAAGACTGCAACAGTGGCACTCTTAGATTGGACTGGACTTGGACCAAACAAGCAAAAAATACTTGATTTTTTGGAGCAAACGGATCTGGAAGTGATAAGACTATGAATGTAGAGAAAAAAATCTACTTGAAACTGCTTGAAGTTCCATGTGGCAAGGTTACCACATACGGTGATTTAGCTAGGGCAGTGGGATTGAAAAATGGACAACGTGCAGTAGGGAGAATTATGAACAAGAACCCTTACCCAGCACTTATCCCATGTCACAGGGTCATCCTCTCCAGTGGAAGGGCTGGCGGTTATGCATATGGCGAGAAGGTCAAAGCCAATATGCTTGCTAGGGAGGGTATTGTGATCAAAGACGGTAAGATTTTGGATCTAGAAAGAAAGATGCATGTGTTCTAACTCTTTCTCTTCGTAATGGTCTCTTCTATCAATGTTCGAAGGTGAGCTTTGTTTCTTATTGTATTTCCGCTCATTTTTTTGTACAGCGACCAAAATTCAGGATTGGTTATTTCTTTTCTATCCTTAGCTATTTTGAGCAGTCTTCTTAATGCGCGAATTTTGGCGACATAAACCTGCTTCTTTCCAACCCTGGCACCTCTTTTCCCCTGTTTGGATCCTTGTGTAGTCCCCCTCTTGTTTCTTTGAGCTTTCTTTTTATGGGCTCGTCCTTTTGAAGTTCCTACAATAGGTTTTATCTTGATTGTATTTGCAGTGATTAAACTACGAATGTTTGCCCTAGTGATCGCATCTGCAACATCCTCTAAATGATCCGAATCAAATTTGATACGATGTACACCAACTCCTACGACGCGCGACACAAGTCGTTTTTTTGCTTTCAGATTAACTACCATCATGCATTCACCCTTGCATTGAATATCTTGAACTTGCCTGCTACTGCTTTTGCAACTATTTCCATTCTTTTTTTGGTTCCGACACTGTGACCCAACCTAACGCCGTCAATTTTCGGATCCAGTCTCTCCAAATCGTCAATTGTATGTACCAGATTGTCAGTAAAGCCTGATGGATGCAGACCTCTGGATTTTTTTGGTCCTCCATATCCTACCTTGACAATTCCTGGACGACCTCGGCTTTTTTGTTTACGTTGGTGGTTGTCCACTCCTTTTGGCTTTCTCCATGAGGTTTGGAGTCTCTTATATCGCCAACTCTCCGGCCTTTCAAAGTTTGGTTTGCTTGCTTTGATCTGCTTTCTCTTTTCCAACTTGTCTTTATTGATTGGCATCAATGTTGTTCTTGAAATTTTACATAAATACGTTCCTAGATAATCAGACTAGAATAATAGGGCAACTGCATCAAATTAGCGCGTGTCAGTTTAGCAAAGAGATAATAAGGAAAATCAATTCGAATCGAAATATCTCATGGCGTCCAAGACAATGCTGTTTGTGGAGTGTAATGTATTATGATTCAGGTATTGGGTAGTGCAAGTACTGAAAAATTTGCATCGCAGCTGTCCAGATGTGGAATCAATCCTTCCAAAGTCTACAGAAATATGACTCCATCGGAACTGACTGAAATTGCAGTATGTCGAGGTGAGGGCGTGATAAATTCTACTGGTTCACTATCTGTCAATACTGGGAAATATACCGGTAGATCCCCCGATGATCGTTTTATAGTATATGATGGTAGGACTCATGATACTGTAGATTGGGGCAAGATCAATCACCAATTCCCAAGTGACAGATTCGAGAAGATCCTAGAGAAGATGAAGAATTTTGTAAAAGATAGTGAGATATTCGTGTTTGATGGGTTTGTTGGAGCCGCAAAAGAGACAAGACTCCCGATAAGAATCATCAATGACAGGGCATGGCAGAGTCTTTTTGCTAGGCAGCTGTTCATTCGGCCCTCAAAGATAGAACTTGAAGAACACGAACCAGAATTTACCGTCATGTGCATCAACGACTTTGAGGCAATTCCAGATGTTGACGGTACTGCATCAAACGTATTCATTCTAATTGATCTGACTCGAAAAATCATATTGATTGGTGGAACTCAATATGCAGGAGAGATGAAAAAATCAATGTTCAGTGTGATGAATTTTCTTTTACCTGAACGTGAGGTGTTTCCAATGCACTGCTCTGCAAACGTCGGCAAGAATGGAGATACTATGTTGTTCTTTGGCTTGTCAGGTACGGGCAAGACAACACTGTCAGCTGATCCAAATCGCATGCTGATTGGGGATGATGAACATGGCTGGTCTGAATCTGGAATATTTAATTTTGAGGGGGGCTGTTATGCAAAATGCATTAACTTGAGCCGTGAGGCAGAACCGGAAATATGGAATGCAATAAAGTCTGGTACCGTTCTTGAAAATGTTGTCCTTCATGACAGCAAGCCAGATTATGATGATAATCGCATGACTGAAAATACCCGTGCAGCATATCCTCTTGACCACATACCTGGAGCAATCATTCCTAGTGTGGGTACACATCCCAAAGTTATAGTGTTTCTTACTGCTGATGCACTAGGAGTTCTTCCACCCATCTCAAAACTCACAAAAGAAGGGGCTATGTTTCATTTCATGTCTGGCTATACCAGCAAGCTGGCAGGAACTGAAAGAGGTATCAAGGAGCCCAAATCTGTCTTTTCAGAATGCTTTGGGGCACCATTCATGCCTAGATCAGCTACCGAATATGCCAAATTGTTGGGTCAGAAGATCACACGACACAATACTGTAGTATATCTGGTAAATACCGGTTGGTCAGGTGGCCCTTATGGTGTGGGAAAGAGGATTAAGATCAAACATAGTAGAGCTATGGTGACTGCCGCAGTGACTGGAGCACTTGACAATGTCAGATATAACCACAACAAGCTGTTTAATGTGGATGTGCCAACTCAGGTTCCTGCCGTACCAATAGAGATCCTCGATCCAAAGAATACATGGCTTGACACAGATTCGTATGACCTTGCAGCAAAGAAACTAGCCCAGATGTTTAGGGACAACTTTGAAAAATTCAACAATGTTAGTGAGGAAATAGTTAACGCTGGACCAAACTTAGACATCTAAGTCTTTTTGATTACTGCCGCCACTGTCCCGACAATCAGTACAATACACAGAATCATTCCAAACTGTTTTTCAGGTATGTTAGTGTGCATGACGTGATCCCTATTTATGAGAAGTGAATCCACCGTTATCGTATTGAATGCATCATGTGATTTTCCATCTGAGCGAATGTTTGCCTCTATTATGTATTCTGTGTTTTTATATGCTGGTAAGGATGCGGGTCGGTCTTTGGTGGCAGTTACTGTCCGCGTCATGCCGTTTGAGCTGTCCATAACTGTAATTTTTGCAAAGCTCCAATCATTAGGATGTGTGATGTCAAAGACTAGTTGCTCGTCTAGTAGAATCGTGTCGATTGTTCCTTTTGTATAGTGAATTATAACTGGAATGATATAGTTGATTCCATCATGAGTGATGGTTATCCGTGACTCATATTCACCGTAACTGTCAGATGTGGCACGTATTATTACACTCAATGTGTCTTCCTTTAAGCTTTTTTCAAATTCGATAAAGTCTGGTCCGTCAAAGGATACTGTCAGTTCATCAAGTGTGCCTTCTAGCATTTTGAAGCTTAAATTCATCTGAGTAGTGGGGTGGAGCGATGAGAGATTTGCTATGAGGTTTGGAGGCTGGATGATTAGTTTTGCTGCAAATGCTTTTTCTATGTCAAGTCTTCCCGAACCTGAATCATGTATGGAAAATTCATTTCCATATTCATCAAATACTGGTTTTGCTGTAGTCAACAAAAGTGCCTTCAGTTCGTTGTTGTTAATGCTTGGATACTTTTGCATCAACAAGGCTGCAGCCCCACTAACATGTGGTGTAGCCAAGCTTGTCCCACTTGCAAATCTATAATCTAGGTTTGTATACGTTGAGTTAATGTATGCGCCAGGTGCCACAAGATCTGGCTTTATGTGAAATGGGGATACTGGACCTCTTGAACTAAAATGTGCTACAAAATCCGGGTTATAGAACAGATGCAAGATGCCCTCTCTGCGATCCATTGGCAAATCTTTGATCTCCAAACCATCTTTTCTGTCTATTGACACCACTGGAATTCTTGGAGTATAATCGTCATCTGCAAACTCATGTGTCAGCTCTCCTAGGAATGTGCCATGCTCATTATTGTATACTATAAGTGCAGATGCACCTGCATTGGCAGAATTCTCCTCTTTTATCGAAAAGTACAAAAGTTCATCGTTACTACTTCCTCTTTCGGCAAGCAATATTTTGCCATAGACATTTTTGTCTATCAGATCCTCCACACTTGCATATCCTACAGATATAATTTCAGAGTGTATGGGCATGTCAAGCTTGTATGATCCAATCATGGGTGTCACAGTGTACTGTTTGCCATCCACCTCCAGTGTGGCTATCAAGCTGGATACAAGGTTGTTGTATGTGGCCCCCACTGTAATGGAGCCAGGATTCCGTCCGGGACTCCCAATGGTGCTTATATCCGGTCCTTCATTTCCCGCCGCAGTGACCACAAACACTCCCTGCTTAAATGCCCTGCTTATTGCACGTTCTATTTTTTCATCGATCTTGCCTGTTCCCAAGCTTATGTTTATTATGTCTGCACCATCATCAATTGCTTTGTCGATTGCCTTGCTGATTAGGTCTGTTGATGCACCCTTGCTACCTTCAGTTACTTTGTAAGCCAAGATCTTTGCCTTTGGTGCCACTCCTGTTACCTGCCCGTCTGCTGCTATCACACCTGCAACTTGGGTTCCATGACCGTCAGTGTCAATCGGCCGGTGGTCTGGATTGATAAAGTTGTGTCCGCCAATCACTTTCCCATGGGGCCCCCATCCTATCAAGCTAGGATGGTAATAGTCTACTCCTGAGTCAATAACTGCAACTCTTATACCGGTACCGTCAATTCCATCCATCTGTGGTATTTTTGCTCCGATAAATGGGACACTTTTATCTAGATATAACGTAAAGTCACTACCAAAATCAACCATCTGTAGCAGCACTACTGCTGCCACAAGCACCGTTATTGCTACAAATGCTACTAATCTCATCACCCTGTTGTGATTTGAATAGGTAAAAACTAATTGTTCAATATCTTCGGTTATATCTCAGGGCACTATCATGAGAGATTTTGAGGCATTTCATGAGGGAGCTTTATGTAAAGCAATAAATGGAATAATAAATCCATTATACCTATGGGAAAATACACGCTTCCTGAAATGCCTTATGCATATGATGCATTAGAACCTCACATTGACGCAAGGACAATGGAAATTCATCACACCAAGCATCATCAGACATACACTGACAAGCTCAACGCAGCACTGGATAGCTGTCCGCCCGAAATTCAAGATAAGGATATTTTAGATATTCTATCTGACATGAGTTCGGTTCCAGAGGATAAAAGAGGTGCAATCAACTTCAATGGTGGTGGCTATGACAACCATAGGCTATTTTGGAACAGTATGAAATCAAACGGAGACGGCGAACCGGGAGGAGCAATTGCAGATGCGATCAACGAATCCTTTGGCGGCTTTTCAAGCTTCAAGGAAAAGTTCTCGTCTACTACAGCAGTCATCCAAGGTAGCGGATGGGGCTGGTTAGTATACAACCCGTCATCTAGTAATGTGGAGTACAAGTCCATGCCAAACCAGACAAGCCCGCGTACTGAGGGCCTAGTTCCGTTATTAGGTTGCGATGTTTGGGAACATGCATACTATCTGAAATACCAGAACAAAAGACCTGATTACATTGCGGCATGGTGGAATGTGGTCAACTGGGACGAAGTAAACGACAGATTCTCCAAAGCAAAATAAAGAACAACTCTATTTTTTATTCATTATACTGGTTCTATTTTGCCGCATGGTTCAAAGTTAATCGACAATACCAAAGATACTGTTATACATAATTATCTCATCAAGTGAATTTATCACCATTAGAGTATTCTTATTTCATGCAGTATGTACTGGTACTGTAAAGCTTTCATGATGAAAACACGTCAGTTGTACATCCGGTGATAAATTTTCTATTTACAATGCAAAGAGAACATTTGATATTTTCAAACTATTTCATTATTTTGCAAATTTATCACCAAACACATCAATGCTTTCTGATTGTCACAAAGTACTTTGACTTGTATCTGTCTGTATTATTTCTGTTATCTTAAACATGTTTATGTCTGATCTCTGTTAGGCTCTAGGTAACGTTTCATTTGATTGGCAATTGTGATTTGTATCATAGTTTTTAGAACATACTTTGCAGCAAATCACATTCCTGAATGAATTTATAGGCTTTTACATATTGCTTTTTTGTTAATGAGTGATGAGCAGGCCCTACAGTTAATGAAGCAGATGCAGGCACTAGAGGAATATTTTGCCTATCTAAATCAACAAGAGGCAACGATGATTTCTGTACTACGTGAAGCAACTTCTGCAATAGAGACATTAAAAACACTAAAGACAAAACCTGAATCCGATACCATGATGCCAATAGGGATGGGAGCATATGTGAAAAGCAAAATCTTATCAGACGACAAAATTCTGTTAAATATAGGCGCGGGCATTGCAGTGGAAAAGAATGTGGATTCTGCCATGAATTATCTGGAGAAAAGGCTCAAAGAGATTGAGATTGCAGTTCAAGATGTGCATGCCAAAAAACAGGATGTTGCAAAAAGACTGGAACAAGGCAAATCGTACATGAACCAGCTATTGCATACATCGGAGCAAAAATCAGAACGGGGCAATGTTTGACAATCTTCGAAGTACCTTTTCCACCGTTGCCAAAAATCTCGGCGAAAAGGAACTCAAAGAAAATGACATGGAAGACACTCTATCTGAACTGGAGATCTCTTTATTAGAATCCGATGTAGCGGCTGAAGTTATAGATACGATCAAGTCAGATCTGAAAAAAAGACTAATTGGCTCTACTGTGGACAGAAAGACGATTGCCAAATTTGTTCGCGACAGTCTTATTTCAAGTATCTCTACATTGTTTGATGCTACTGGAAAAGTAAATCTAATGGAGTTAATTGACACAAAGAAAAGACAGGGGCAGCCGTTTGTTATGCTGTTTGTTGGAATTAATGGTACCGGAAAGACGACATCGCTAGCAAAAGTGGCATATATGTTGCAACAGGCAAAGTTTTCCGTGGTAGTTGCAGGTGCAGATACATTTAGAGCTGGTGCTATAGAACAGCTACGCGAACATACTGATCGCCTCAACTTGAAACTTGTCGCGCAAAATTACAATTCAGATCCTGCAGCAGTAGCAAGAGATGCCGTCTTGTATGCAAAATCGCACCGGGTGGATTGTGTTTTGATTGATACTGCCGGCCGCATGCAAACAAGCAAAAATCTGATGCAACAAATTGCAAAAATCACCAAAGTTGTAAATCCTGATTTCAAAATTTTTGTCGGTGATTCACTTGCTGGTAATGATACAGTAAATCAGGCAAGAGAATTTTTTGAACATACAAAATTTAATGGAACCATTTTGACAAAAAGTGACGCAGACGCTCATGGTGGTGCAGCACTGTCAATTGTAAAGGTAACTTCCACACCCATATTGTATGTGGGTGTGGGGCAAGAATATACCGATCTTAAACCATTCAATAAGGAGACGTTTTTGGAAACTGTTTTTGGTTCATTGGAAAGTATTGATGTGAAGGAATCCCAGTCTGGGCAAGATGAAACTGTCACTCTTTCTAGTGGTGACCGCCTAACAGATAGTATGAATGAGCTTGCGCGTGGGCACGAAGATACTGTAAAACATATGGCAGAACAGAAAACGGCAGAGCATACTGCCGAGCATACTGCCGAGCATACTGCCGAGCAGGAGATAAAAGATGTAGTTGAGGATCCGTTTGAAGGTATCAGTGATGAAGACATTCACAACTATTCGGATTTGTTTGGCGTTTCTCCACCAGAAAATGATGATGAAGCCATCAATCTGGCTCGCAAGATACGTCAATGGATCAAACAAGATCGTCCAGAAAAAGGAATTTCTTTGAATATCAACAATGTTGCAGATTATGAGGAACCCAATATGGAGGAAGAAAAACCTAAAAAGAGAAGAGGTGTTTTTGGATTCTTCAAGACATGAAACTCAAAACTAAAGATCTACTCTCGTTAAAGGAACTGTCATCCAAGGAATTTAACAGTATAATTGATGAATCCATCAAGTTAAAAAAACAGACTCTTGGAAAAAACGACAAAGTTCTAAAAAACAAGACACTCGCGATGATTTTTCAAAAACCATCCACAAGGACTCGGGTGAGTTTTGAGGCTGGAATCTTCCAACTTGGTGGACACGCAATCAATCTTTCTCCAAATGATATGCAGTTGTCGCGAGGTGAGACCATAGAAGATACTGCAAAGACACTATCTCGATATACTGATTGTATATTGGCTCGCGTCTATGAACACAAGACGGTTGAGACACTAGCTAAATATGCCACAATTCCCGTAATTAATGGACTATCTGACTCGTTTCACCCGTGTCAGATTTTGGCAGACTTTATGACAATTAAGGAAAAAAAGAAAAAATTCAAGGGCCTGAAAATAGCTTGGATCGGCGATGGTAATAATGTCTGCAACTCTATGATTTATGGTGCAGCTCTGTCTGGCGTTTCTATGTCGATTGCAACCCCCAAGGAATTTGGTCCAGACAAAAATGTAGTCCGGGATTCCAATGAATATACACATATCAAAGTCACTACAGATCCACTTACAGCAATCACCAATGCCGATGTTGTAGTTACTGATACATTTACGTCGATTCACAATCTTGATCCAAAACGTTTAAAAAAATTTCTACCAAAATATCAAGTAAATGAATCTTTAATGAAACATGCTAAGAAAAATGCAATATTCCTACATTGTCTTCCGGCAAAACGAAACAATGAAGTAACTTCTGATGTGATAGATGGTCCGCAGTCAGTTGTGTGGGATGAAGCAGAGAACCGTCTTCATACACAAAAGACTCTCATGATGTCTCTTATCTCCAATTAGCTATCTATACTGTGAGACAATTTTGGTCGCTTGTTGGTAGTACTGAAAACAAGTTCATTGCATATGTATGAGGTGATTTGATACGATACTAAAAAACGAGCATACGTTGTGAAATATCTTTCAGCCTATATGGCAGGCGGGTGTTTGTGGCAGGAGAGTTGAGCATTACTTGCCAAGTTATTTGATGATTTATAGTGGATTTTTTGTGCCTGAATTGGCAGTTTCCATGTGACTGCTGAGTTTTGTTTATGGTATGATATTGTTTGGATCGCTTACTACAAATTAGTTATTCTATTCACAAGATGTAAAGTCACACTATAGTCGATATGCTTCTTTTGGGTAATGAGTTTGTTTTTTTATATCTATAGAAGAGTCGTTTTGGTGCCCATGCGTTTAATTATATTTATGCTTAACGTATATAAGAGAACATTCAAACTCGTGTTCTATAGAATGGCCTATTCTAAGATATTGCGTAGACTTCGAGAAGAGAAGACCAACTACAAAAAACGAGGGATCATGCTTATGGGTAAGCGTGACTTTATTACTGTAAACATAACTAATGAAAACACTCAGGTGCAAATTCTAAAGCCTGGTATGACTGGTGACAAAGTTCTTGCTCATGCTCACTCTAGATACCTATTGAGCAAGGGATGGCAAGGTTCCAGAAAAAGTATTACGGCAGCTTATCTGACAGGCTATCTTGCAGGAAAGAAAGCTCTTGCACAAAATGTCAAGGATGCTATTCTGTATACAGGCACAAGAAAATACACCCAAAGAATGGCAGCTGCACTGAAAGGAATTATTGATGCTGGAGTTACAGTTCCTGCTGACTCGGGTACATTTCCACCAGATGAGAGGATCAACGGTGAACACATGACGATAAAAAATGATATTGTAAAAATAAAATCTGCAATAGAAAGTGAGGTCAAATAGAGATATGAGTCAGACGACGCAG
The DNA here is from genome assembly GCA_964538885.1 of uncultured Nitrosopumilaceae archaeon. GTDB lineage: Archaea > Thermoproteota > Nitrososphaeria > Nitrososphaerales > Nitrosopumilaceae > JAPOPJ01. The sequence goes on along the minus strand of CAZIHR010000041.1, from coordinate 51,088 downwards.
AAAAGATATGGTCGCAATGATGGAAGGCCAGGTGGTCCAAGAAAGCCCAGACGTGAACAGGAGGAGGAAGTATGGATTCCAAAAACAATTCTGGGGAAGAAAGTTACCGCAGGCGAAATCACATCACTGGAAGAAATTATCCAAGATGGACTACGAGTACAAGAGGCAGGAATAATTAAAAAGCTGTTGCCTGACTTGAAAAGTGAAGTAGTTGATGTGGGAATTATTCAAAAGATGACATCAAACGGACAATCAACTAGGTTCAAGGCAATAGTTGCTGCAGGAAATGAAAATGGCTATCTGGGAATTGGTCAAGGTAAATCAAAACAGATGAGAATTGCGATTGAAAAGGCAACCAACCAAGCTTTTTTGAATATAAGTCCGATTAAACTTGGCTGTGGGAGCTGGGAATGCAGATGTGATCAAAAGCATTCTGTCCCGTTCAAAGTGAGGGGGAAGGGAGGTAGTGTCACAATTGAGATCATTCCGGCACCACGCGGCTTGGGACTTGTTGCTGGTGGTAAGATTAAACGGTTATTGGAGTTGGCAGGACTAAAAGATGCCTGGACCACTGCAAAAGGTTCCACACCAACAATGAACTCCACATCCAAGGCCATTCTGGACTGTTTGAGACAGACATTTAGTCAGGGCTGATTTGAATGGGAAATGCATATCTTGTTGTGAGAATTAAAGGGCAAGCTGATGTTCCTCATTGGGCCGCATATACTATGAGCTTGATGAAGCTGGAAAAAAGATATCGTGCAACAATTTTACCTGCAAAGTACAACACACTGGGAATGCTAGCCAAAATAAAACACTACATATCTTGGATTGAGCTTGATGCCGACTTGGCAAATGAACTATTATCTAAAAAAGCAAGAAAGTCGGGTTATCAGAAGATCACCCAAGAGGATATAGTTGAATTGGGATTTTCCAGCATGAGCGAATTGGCAACATCCCTGTCTGAAGGAACGGCGGTCCTATCCAAATTAAAGCCTCTAAAACCATGGTTTGCTCTGGCGCCTCCCAAGCATGGGTTTAAAAGAAGCACAAAACGGCTGTATGGACAGAAAGGAATTCTGGGCCAAAACAAAGATCTGGGATTGCTTGTTAGAAATATGATGTAACATGGCTACACGATTAAGAAAGACAAGAAAACTCAGAGGTGGACGGAATATGGGATGGGGCCAAGTGGGGCAACATCGTGCTAGTGGACACAAGGGCGGACTAGGAGTTTCAGGCATGATGAAGCATCATTATAGTACCTTGTTGAAGGATGATCCTGACCATTTTGGACATAGTTCGACTCACCCGCCACATCCACTAGTTTCAAAAAAATGGGCCAGCATTCGTGACCTTGATGATTTATTTACAAAGTTTGGAGAGGAAGAGGGAGGCAAAAAGACAATTGATCTTACAGCAGCAGGATATGACAAACTCCTAGGTGGTGGCAAGATCTCCAATGCATATTCAGTCAAGATTCAAAGATTCACCGCGTCTGCTGAAGAAAAGATTAAGGCAGTTGGGGGAGAGGTGCTAACTGTAAATGGCTGAAGGCAGTTTAACTACAACAATCCGCAAGATAGTATTCAAAGCAGAACCATACATCCCACAAGTTCCAAAACCCAAAAAGAAGATCCCATTATCCATGAGATTGCTTTGGTGTGGTGTAGCACTGCTCATCTATATGGTGATGGGTCAAACTCCTTTGTTTGGTGCTACTACTCCTGAATTTGACTTTTTACAGTTTGCCCGTGTCATCTTTGCATCACAACAGGGTACTCTCGTAGAGCTGGGAATAGGACCTATTGTGACTGCTGGTCTGTTGATGCAGTTGCTCCGTGGTTCTGAAATTCTCAAGTTTAACTTCAAAAATCCCGAAGAAAGGGGCATATTTCAGACTGCCACCAAGCTTGTAACTTATATCGTAATTGTGGCCGAATCCATTGTATATGCCATCGCAGTATATGGTCCTGGCATTACAGAGCCCCACGTATTATACATCATGATAGGTCAGCTGATGGCAGCTTCCATCATAATTATGTTCTTGGATGAGCTTATTCAGAAAGGCTGGGGCCTTGGTAGTGGAATTAGTCTGTTTATCATGGCAGGCGTCACACAACAAATACTGTGGAGCTTGTTCAGTCCACTTCCGGCAGGTGATGGTGGGATGATAGGAATAATTCTGTACCTTGGGGAATCTATAATGATCGGCGATCTATCTGATGTCTTTTTCCGAGCAAATCAATTGCCCAGTATCTTTGGACTGTGCCTTACTGCCGGGGTTCTGCTTATCTTGGTATTCACTCAGGGAATGAAGATCGAAATTCCAATTGTCTCAACAAAGTACAGAGGATTTTCAGCGGTTTATCCGATCAAGATGATGTATGTGTCAAACATTCCAGTCATTTTGGCATCTGCTCTTACTGCAAACGCGGTGTTTATCGGGCAAATGTTCTGGTCAAACTTTAATCCGCGAAATGATAACTTTTTCATGAATTTCCTAGCACAGTTTGATCCCACGAGCCCATCTAATCCTATAGGTGGCTTGATTTATTATGTCACTCCTCCTCGAGGCTTGGAGGTAGCTGCAGATGATCCAGGTAGAGCAGTAGGTTATGTGTTGTTTATGGTGGGAATCGTGATTATATTTGGAAAATTGTGGGTGGAGCTTGGTGGTCTGTCTCCAAAGAGCGCAGCCCAGAATTTACTTGATGCAGACGTTCAAATTCCCGGATTTAGGCGATCAAACAAGCCAGTCGAGTCACTGTTGAACAAATACATTCCGTCCGTCACACTGATCGGCTCTGCCATTCTGGGCCTGCTAGCAGGAGTATCTGATGTCTTGGGAGTGTTTGGCTCGGGAATCGGTGTTTTACTTATGGTTGATATTCTCATTAACTATTACACTCAGCTTGTCAGAGAACAGGTAGAGGTAACAATGCCGCGATTGGGTGCGTTGCTTGGCAGAAAATAAAAAAGTCATATTGGTAGGAATACCTGGTGTCGGAAAGACCACTCTGCTCAAAAGATTGGTAGAAATGCTAAATGCTCGCAACATCAAAGTCAGCGTCAACGGCTTTGGTAGTTTAATGCTTGATATTGCACAACAAAATGGCATACGAAACAGAGATGAGTTACGGAAATTACCTATGCCGCAACAGCAGCATCTTCAGCGAATTGCAGCCGAGAAGATCTCGCAGATGGATGATGATGTAGTAATTATTGACACACACGCGTTCATAAGTTCACCTGAGGGTTACTATCCGGGGCTTCCAGAATATGTCTTGAATATAATAAAACCGACAAACTTTGTGTCAGTTTCAGCAAAGCCTGAGGAGATATACAACAGGCGAATGAATGACAAGACACGGAACAGAGACAAAATCACCATGCCTCGCATCAAGGCCGAATTAGATATCCAGTCTGGAATGATCTCTTCATGTGCCGTGGTTGCAGGGGCTCCAATCAAGTTTGTACTGAATAATGAGGGAAAGATTGATGAGGCAGTGGCGGGCATAATAAAAGTACTGGAGATGTAATGTATGGAATTTGATTTTGTTTTACTGTTCTTGGAGACCATACTCCTACAAGAAGATGATGGATTCTTTGACTTTATGGGTGGCCGTGCTGGTGCCTTGGGCAGCGATGACCCAATGATTCAAGGCATTATAGCGTCAATGTTTGCAGTAGCTGGGTTTGGAATACTTTTGAATTTGTTTAATGCAGGAGTCAGAAAAAAGATGGTGGATCAAGTAAAGCTAAAACGAATAATGAAGGAGACCAGAACATGGCAGAAGGAACGACTTGCAGCAATGAGATCAAAAGATCAGGCAAAGACAAACGAGCTTAACAAAAAATCTGCCTACATGAACAAGATGTCCATGGAATTGATGCAGATGAATATGAGACCTATGATGATTACGTTTGTACCTCTCATACTGATCTTTTATCTCGTACTTCCAGAATTGTTTTCATACACTGTAGCATTATCTCCCATACCGCTTAATGTAATTCCTGGAGACTTTTTCCAGCTTACGTGCACTGCAGAACAGGCAGCAGATCCAGAACATGTGTGCGACCAAGAGAATTCGTTGTATCTATGGGCCTGGTACTTTCTCTCATCAATTGCATTTAGCGGAATAATTATGAAGCTCACAAAAACTTCGATGGATCTCAGTTGAAAAAATCAATAGTGATTTCCGGGCCACCTGCAGTGGGAAAGACCACTGTAGCTAGGGGACTTGCAGAAATGTTTAATGTACAGTACATCAGTGGTGGTGACGTACTAAAGAAGATGGCAAGTGAGCACGGCTATGATCCATCGGGTGACGATTGGTGGGACACGGAAAATGGAATGGAGTTCCTTGCCAAACGACAGCAAAACTCTGAATTTGACAAAAAGCTGGATGATGGATTGACAAAACTGTTCCTGAATGGCGGTATTGTGATTACAAGCTATACTCTTCCATGGCTTGTCGGTGATGGAATTAAGATATGGCTTGCCGGATCCCATGCCAGCAGTACCAAAAGGATGCAAAGCAGGGACAATATGAGTCCGGAAGAAGCACGAGATATCACAAAGCAAAGATTTGATAAAAACAAGGCACTGTACAAGAAATTATATGGATTTGACTTTGGGGATGATATGACGGTGTTTGATGCCATAATTCATACGGATGATTTAACTGCAAGACAGGTAATTGACATCGCAATTGGTACAGTAAAAAGACTGTTATGACTCTGAAACAGTTACAGAATCTTGTGGTGATAGATCAAGATATCACAGACGACAAGTATGGAATTCGTTATGATGAACGTTCTATAGAACAACTGTTAAATTATGGCTTGATAATTTTGGACAAGCCGCCTGGACCTACAAGTCATGAAGTGGTGGCATGGACAAAACGCATATTGCAAGTTGAAAAGATTGGCCACAGTGGAACACTGGATCCGGCAGTATCAGGTGTGTTGCCGCTAGGCCTTGGGGATGCAACAAAGGCACTTGGGGTTTTATTGTATGGTCCAAAAGAATATCATGCATTAGGTAGGATTCATTCGCTCCCATCAAAAGAAAATCTCCATAAAGTAATTGAATTGTTTCGGGGGCCGATATATCAGAAGCCGCCACAACGATCCGCAGTACGGCGTCAAACAAGGACACGGGTGGTTTACAGCTTGGATGTACTAGAACAAAAAGAGAGGCTTTTACTTACCAAGATCACATGCGAAGCAGGCACCTACATACGAAAGCTATACTATGATATTGGGGAGGTCTTGGGACCGGGGGCAACTATGGTGGAGCTTCGTAGGACTAGAGTACACCAATTCTCTGAGGTAGATGGATTGATTACCATGCATGAGCTGGCTGATGCATTTGCGTTATGGAAAGAAAAAAACGACTGTTCCAAATTAGCCAAAATGATAAGGCCCGTAGAGCATGCACTCAGTGAGATAAAGTCGGTGGTGATCCGGGATTCTGCCGTGGATGCTTTGTGTCATGGTGCTCAACTTGCTATTCCGGGCATACTTGAGATCTCGCCGGGTCTCAGACAGGGTGACATTGTGGGGATATATACTCAGAAAGGTGAGGCGGTGGCATTGGCCGAATCCATGATGTCTGAAGATGAGATCCGTGATGCCACCAAAGGTTATGCGTTTGAAACAAAACGGATCATCATGGCTCCTGATACATATCCCAAAAAATGGAAGACAAAGTCTCATCATAGAAAAGAATAAAACTTTTTAAAAAAATTATCTTGTGATTATTGGCAAAAAATCTTTTGACGTTCATCGTAGTTGGCGTTATTGCTGGATTGGTATTTGGAATTTATCTGTCTCATGTAGGGCAGGTAAGCCAGCTTATTTTTGTAGATGGACCGTCTCTATCATTGGTAACTGAAAAATCTAGCTTTGATAAGGGCGAACACATCAAGATACAGTTAATCAACTCTGGGACTGTACCATTGGTCTTTTCGGATTCATCCTTTGGGTTGCGAATTACGGGATTATCAGGAATGCTCATGTATACACCAATGGCAACTGATGCGGAAACTCGATTAGAGCCTGGTCGTGGAGTAGAGTTTGTATGGAATCAATTAAAATATGATCAGAGTCAGGCGCGTGGAGGTATCTACAAGATTCATGCAGGTGGAGTAGATTTGGAAGGGAACAATGTCGAAAAGTCAATCACGGTAACTGTTCGATAATAGTTTGGTTTTACTGCGTTACTTGTGATGATACATATTGACTTGCAAAAGACACATCACATTCATGGCACATATTATATAATCATATTATGTTTGTTATCTTGTCAATATGACAGTGCCGGGGTCGCCTAGCCTGGTAGGGCGCGCGCCTGGAATTAATTTACCATAAAGCGCGTTCTCGCAAGGGAACGGGAGTTCAAATCTCCCTCCCGGCGCCATCATTTTACCGAATATAGCGGAGAGTGTTACACAGTAATCAAGACGGACAACTGCTTATCCTTCATAGCATTTGGCGCATGATTAAGTTATGTATTGTTTCTTACGGATGTCTACGCGGTTTGATCTGTAGATCTAAATTGATCCACAAAATGATCAAAGATCGATGACTTTTCTGGGACTCGAAATATACAAGTTTGCCGCACAATTTGCATTTTACACTTGAAATTTCTCTTATTTTTTACAGTTTAGGTAGAGTTTTGCAACAGACTGAAATACATCCACTGTAATGTATTTGTCTTGGGGATGGCTGACCAATCTCTAATGCTGCATGGTCTCCATGTATTTTAATTCGGGCTCCATTACATGCAAAGATATCAGCACCTGACTGGCACCCAAGTATGGCGCGGCATGGTTTTATCTGCATTTTCTCGATCCTATATTCCATGAAATACCATACATGATTTCTAGTGAGTCTTGGTTGAACTTGGAGTACACTCCGTTTGGTTGGATCTGGTCCGCCATGAGTGCAAGGAAGAGAGCAGGATTTAGATTGTAGCCATGACATGTAAACAAACAGATTGTCTCTCTGATCAAGAAATACCATAAAGATGCAGAGGGCGATCAGAATGAGGGTGAAAATTCTTTATGTTACATTGGCAGCAGCTGTACTAGTGTTAACGGATTCGATCGTGCTGGCAGATGAGGCTGATTCTTTTTACGCGTCACTCAAGAACACCATAAAGCAATTACAAAATGAATGTCAAAGAAATTGATGATAAATTGGAAAACCGATCAACAATCATATCCAGAACGTGATGAAAGGATATCAAGATTCTAGGTGTGGTAGATAATTCAGGAGCGCTTTTAACGATTTAATGGTGAGTGATTATCCATCATGTTAACTATGGCGAGCTAGAACTGTGCAGGTGTATGATATTATGGATGCGAAAATGATCCATGGTCGTATGTGGGAATTAGACAGATTACAGACATTCAACTGTGAGGCTGCAACGAGTTGCGAAAATGATCCATGGTCGTATGTGGGAATTAGACTGCCTCTATAGACTACCATATATGATCTATGATCACATGCGGGCTGGCACGCCGCCATATCTGGAAGAATTAGCTTGGAAACAGCTCTTTGCTTATGTACTTTTCAAACTCTATGTCTGTCTTTGCCTTTTTTGCATCTAAAAACATGGCCGCGTCAGCACCCACAGAATATCTTGGCAATATCTCTTTGTCGTGTATGGCTCTTATTATCACTTCGGCTACTTGGGATGGATGAGTTCCCATCTCTACCATCATCTTCAGACCTGACAAAATGTTTTCAGTAAGCTCTCTATATTTGGGATCTTTTTTGGATTCTGGAATCTTCATGGAATTGAAAAAATTTGTCTTGATGACTCCTGGCTCAATAAGCGTGGTTCGTATTCCGAACTGTCTTAGCTCATACCTAAGACATTCACTGAGACCTTCTAGTGCAAACTTTGTGCTAATGTATGCGGGGGATCCCGGAAGTCCCATTTTCCCTACTACTGAGCTTATGTTGACTATTGTACCGGATCCCTGACGACGCATTATGGGGGCTACTTGCTGAATGATTTTCACAATGCTGAAAAAATTTGTGTCAAACTGTCTTCGAAACTCTTCCATCGAGACATCTTCCATGCAACCAAGCTGCCCATAGCCTGCATTATTCACCAAAACATCTATTCTGCCCGACTCTTCTTCTATTTTTTTGATGGCAGAGACGATAGATTCTACATCGTCTACATCTAGTTGTATTATTTGTATTGCCAAATTTTCTTTTTTTATCACATCAAGTAATTGTTGTCCCTTTCTAGTATCTCTCATGCTTGCATATGTGTAAAAGCCATTCCTTGCAAGTGCTAGTGATGTTTCAAATCCTATTCCACTAGAACTTCCTGTGACTAGTGCAATTTTGTCCATATTTGCTGAAAGATTTCATCATATTTATCCCATGCAGATCTTGCTGACAGCATTTGGTTCTATAATATTTTCCACACGATTGATTAGTTTGAATCTATCATGATTGCTATCTGATGCCGTAAATTTATCATGCATATACAAATCAACATTGAATTGAAAGAATTGATCATTGTTCCGAGTCATCAGTTCGCCGCTGCCCTATTTTCTCTGAGATCATTTTCCGTAGTTCTTCATCGGATTTGTCATCAGTGCTTGTTCCAAATGATTTAGCAATTGTTTCCATCTTCTGTCTCTCATTTTCTACAGGGCCAGAAATTTCGATATTTTGTTTGGTAATGCTCTCCATTTGGTCCCGTACGTCGTTCTTTGCTTTATTGTACTCGTTTACTGTTTTTCCCAGTTTTTTTGCCGCACTTGGTAGTTGATTCGTACCTAGAATTAAGACAAGCGCGATAAAAATTATTATTATCCATTCACTACCCGCAATGTTCAGCATGTGACCATACATATTATTTATTAATTACATATGAAATTAAATTTAATGTTTGCAGTACGCTTGCATGTGATATAGACATTTTTTGCCATCTTTGTGTTTTTCTTTTAATTTGAGCTTTTTGCTAGTCGTGATTCAAAATTTATGTCCCGAATATAATGAAAACTTTCAAATTTTATATGTGGAAAATAATTTGGAATCAGATTTTCAGGCGGTTTTTTCCAATTTATTATATAATCTCATATTTTTTGAAGTTGTGAAAAAAGCTGGACAATTGATGCAATACAGGATTATTATACTCATGATGCTGATTGGCATTGGAGTATATTCATTTGTATGCGGCAACCATTATTGCTCCGCCCAAAAGATCTTTCTCAAACTCTACCTTTGCAAATTTTTCCAGCAAAAGATCTTCAAGTTTTTTGTTTTGTGGCCATCTTTTGTATGTGTTGTATAGTGTTCCAAACTTGAGCCCTAATCTTCCCCCTACAAACAGAGCAAGCACTGGCAGTACACATTTTAAATAAAACGCGACTCCTGCTCGTGTGAATGTGTTGTCAGGTTTTCCCAAATCTACTATTATAAATCGACCATCTTTTTTGAGCACGCGATGAATTTCGGATATGGCAATCCTTAGATTGATTGCATCTCTCAACGAATATCCGCACAGAACCGCATCAAACTCATCCTCTCTGAATGGAATGTGTTCAAATACGCCATTTGCCATGTCGGGTTTTTTTTCAAAGTATGTGCCAGTATTTTTTAGCATTGGAATTAGTGGATCATAAAGTGTGATGGAGATCTTGCCCTCACACAGAACCGATGCTACTTTGGACATGTTGCCAAAGCCAGAACCGGCATCCAAAATCTTGTTGCCCGGCAACACCCTGCCCTGAATTCCTTTGTTTCTGTGTTCTGTGTCTTTTCCAAGTGAGATGTATGAGTTAACTCTGTCATATACTGGAATTATATCCCGTAATACATCCATTACTTCGCCCCATTGACTACCTAATCCCATGTTTACTGTCACTATAATCTAATTTGAATAGTTTTCAAGTTCAATTATTCGGATGTGAATTTTGATACGCCTTGAGAATAGTTTTCCAAGTCTTTTTCTGAAATTTTTTCAAACAGTTTGTTATCGGCAGTAATCTTGGCCATCTTTATATGTTTGATTCCTTCCTTGTAGTCTGCTTTAAGATTGATTGCTGCAATTGCCAAGGATGCGGTTTCTTTTATGGTCATTTCAGCGTTGTAGTGTTTTTCCAAAAAAGAGTTAACATCATCAGAGCCTGCCCCTATAGCTATTGCTGCATATTGTACATATGTGCCACTGGGATCTATTACATAGATTGACTCACCCTTTTGGTCAATGCCTGCAATGATCAAAGCTACACCGTTGGGCCTTACTCCTGAATATTGTGTGAACTGGTGGGACTGGTCTGCTAGATGTTTGGCAACTGTTGCTACCTCGACTGATTCATCATATGTAAGCCTATTTCCTTGAGAAAAAAACCGTGCATTGTCTACCTGTATGCGGGCATCTGGAATGTATCCTGCTGCTGCCACACCTATGTGATAATCTACTTGAAATATTTTTTGGGTGACGTTTGCAGTTTGGAGGGCTCTTGGTTTTTCCTCAACTGCCATTATCACTCCCTGTTTGGTGCTGATTCCTATTGCTAGGGTGCCTCTCTTTACCGTCTCAATCGCATATTCAACTTGATAAATCCTGCCGTCTGGAGAGTACATTGTGGGGGTCATATCGTAACCGCGCGACGCCATCATGATACGGCAACTTCTTTGCTAGTCAATTTAAGGGTAATTGTCACGTAAAGTTGGTCATAGATAAGGCATCTAATGGGTTCAGTGCAAACAGTGTACTGTTTGGTGTCTATGGTGGCATGTTCAGGCGTGATGAATTCTTCAGTCACACATGTAAAGCATATCAGATGTGGTACAAATCTGGAAATAGTGTTTTAAAGGATTTCGTATGATTTAGGTACAATGACCGAAACTATACTCTTGGAATTCAGGGAGATGATAAAAACTAGTCTCAAATCTAGTAAAAAACCTGATCGTGATGCTAGGAAGCTGTTACTTTATCTGTTTACAGGCACCAGAGGAGGCTTTACGCGGTTGAGAATCATAATGGTGTTGATGAACAAGCCCTGCAATACTCATCAGATGGCCAAGCAGCTGGGCTTGGATTATAAGGCAATTCAACACCATATGTTAGTTCTTGAAAAAAACAATCTGATCACCAAAGTAGGGGAGCGATATGGTGCAACGTTTCATTTGTCCATGTTTTTAGAGATGAATATGGGTGCCCTAGATGAAATTATTGACAAATTAGACAGAAAGCTGAACTACAAAAAGGTCTATCTGTAGAATATGTGTAATTGCTTGTCTGTATATTCATGTATTTTTTGCAAGTGAGCAGTTTTGTGTGGCTTATTTACACACCATGCTGTAGAAAACTAGTTTCAGCATTATTTATGCCATCATAACGATATGCTAGCAATATCATGTATAGTTCTGCTTGACAACGACTAAACTTTGAGATAGTTAGTATCTGTAATGTACGTCTATAACCAAACCTAAATATATTAAAACTCATCATGTAGAGTCATCTTGTCTCAAGCAGACCCTTTTGCAAATGCAACAAAACAAGTCAATGATGCATGTGATGTGCTTGGCATTAAAGACAAGGGCTTGCGGGAATATCTTGCCATGCCCAACAGAGTATTGCGAGTTAAAATTCCAGTAAAGATGGATAACGGCAAACTCAGAATCTTTACTGGGTTTCGGAGCCAACACAACAATGATCGTGGACCCTACAAGGGGGGAATTAGATACTTTGATCCAGAAGGTGGTGTTGAGTATATGGAGCGTGAAGTGATGGCATTGTCCTCATGGATGACATGGAAGTGTGCCATTGTGGATGTTCCTTTGGGAGGAGGCAAAGGTGCCATCTATGTAAATCCAAAGACGGAACGACTTAGTGACGGTGAACTGGAAAGATTGACACGCGGATTTGCATACAAGATTGCCGAAGTTATAGGACCTGAGAAAGATATTCCAGCTCCTGATGTCTACACTACGGGCAGGGAGATGACTCAGATTATGGATACATTTAGCAAACTGAACGACAACAAGTATTCCCCCGGCGTGATTACGGGCAAGCCAATATCTATGGGTGGCTCACTTGCCAGAAATGTTGCAACCGGACTTGGCACAGCATATTGTGTCAGAGAAGCAGCAAAGACACTGAAGATCAAACTGGCTGGAGCCAAAGTGGTGTTGCAGGGATTTGGAAACGCTTCCATGTTTGCAGGTGTATATTTGGAAGAGATGGGGGGCAAGGTTGTAGGTGTTAGTGATTCAAAGGGCTCAATCTCAATTCCAAAAGGTGCCAAAGTCAACAATATTGTAGAACACAAGAAAAAGACAGGCTCAGTAGTGGGTTTGCGCGGCAGCAAGGATATTACCACCGAACAACTACTTACTACAGAGTGTGATGTGCTAATTCCCGGTGCTCTGGAAAATCAAATTACACCAAAAATTGCAAAGAACCTTAAATGCAAGATAATTGGCGAGGCTGCAAATGGTCCCACATTACCAGAGGCTGACCCAATCATATTCAAAAAGAAGATTTTGGTCATTCCAGACATCTTGGCAAACTCTGGTGGTGTTTGCATCTCGTATCTAGAATGGGTTCAAAACAACATGGGTTACTATTGGTCCTTTGACGAAGTTGCTAGTAAAATGGAGGCAAACATCACAAAAGGATTCAAGGATGCGTACGAGTTCTCTAAAAAACACAAGCTAGACATGCGAAGGGCCACGATGACATTGGCAGTAGAAAGAGTTGTTGAGGCATTCAACCAAAAAGGTGTATGGCCCTAGCTCAAGTATGGTTCGTAACAACATAACTGCTCTGTGAATACTATCTGTCCTCTAGTAATTGCACAAAGTCTCTTTTTGAAGGACAGATCGATCTTGGTTCTGCGCTCCAAAAGTCGTATAACTCGCCCTGTGAGGTAACGGCCTTTTTTATCTCTATCAAACAGGATGATCACACTCTTGTATCGTGCAACAACATCTGCAAAATTTGCAAAGCCGCCAGTCTTGTAAAACTGTAATATATTGCCTGAAAATCCTAGCCCTCGCAATGCAGCCACATCCCGCTTGCCCTCCACGACAACTATGCTGTCTTTCATTTCATTTAATGAAATGACAAAATCCCGCAGATCACATATCTCTTGTTCTGTTACAAGCACACTGTTTTCATAAGAGTTGGTATATTAACCACTTTTGCTAAAAAATTTTTTATGTCTGATGTACTTATTATACAGAACACGCATCTGGAAGGGCCTGGACATCTTGGTACACTACTTCAAAGAGATGGATTCAATATTGAATCTATTCTAGCAAAGTATGAATGTTTTACAGATACTGATTATTCACTTGTTGTGATATTAGGGGCACCAGAGAGTGCCAATGATCAACTGCAATATCTGAGGAACGAAGAACAACTGATTAGAAAAAATGTCGAGAATGGAATTCCTGTATTGGGAATATGTCTAGGTTCCCAGTTGATTGCAAAGGCGTTTGGAGCAAATGTATATGGTGGACACAGCAAAGAGATTGGTTTTTACAATGACTTGGAGACAAGTCAAAACACTGAATTTTTTTCTGGATTTAAAAATCCATTTACCGCATTTCATTGGCACGGAGATACATTTGACTTGCCTAAAGGAGCAAAACGTCTAGCACATTCGGTGAAATATGAGAATCAAGCTTTCCAAATGTTTAGTGCAGTAGGACTTCAATTCCATCTGGAAGTAGATGAAAAAATGATTAACTTGTGGTTAGACAAAACTGAGGATATGCTCAAACAAATCCCTTATGTGGATCCTCAAAAAATTAGGTCAGACATTCAGGGAAAAATTTCAGATGTCAAAACAAATATGGATATTTTTTACAAAAACTTCAAGGCAGCTTTCCATCTGTAACTCTAAATCAGTGATTGCAAAAATTGACCTCATTTTGCAAAGTTTAAATGAGACGAATTTTTTTTGGTGATGAAAGGAACTCTAATGGCACAAGCTATCAAACTAACTACTGATCAAATGCGTATGTTGTCACTTTTCCAAAATATCACAGGTGCAACTGCCAGAGACTATGTAGAAGATGAAAAACAGAAACGTGTGATCTTTGTGGTAGATGCAGGCAAGATGGGACTGGCAATAGGTAGAGGTGGTACACACATCAAATCCCTACAAAATATTGTAAAAAGAAACGTAGAGTTGGTTGAATTTGATGAGGATCCAGCCAAATTTTTGTCAAACCTACTAAATTCAGAATTAATCTTTGAAATTAAAATAAGCACACGACCAGATGGCACAAAACAGGCGATAGTTCTGGTCGATCCGAGAAAGAAAGGACTTGTAGTGGGAAGAAATGGTAGGAATGCTGAGAAGGCACGGCTTTTGGCCAAGCGATATTTTGGTATTACACACGTCCTGATAAATAGCCCAGAAAAAACTATGTTGGAACTATAACAAAATGACAAAATCACCACTTGGATTATTTGCAGGTAGAGTATTGATTGCCAAGAGAAAGACGCAGCGATGGGCTATATCTACATACAAGAGAAGGAAACTAGGAATAGACAAAAAGGCAGACCCGTTAGGAGGAGCACCACAAGGACGCGGAATTGTATTGGAGAAGGTGGGCATTGCTGCAAAACAGCCAAACTCGGCAGTTAGAAAATGCATCCGTGTCCAGCTTATCAAAAACGGAAAAACAGTCACTGCATTTCTTCCACGAGATGGAGCAATGAACTTTATTGATGAACACGATGAAGTTCACATACAAGGAATGGGTGCAACACAGGGTGGTGCAATGGGGGATATTCCTGGAGTTCGGTTTAAGGTATTCAAAGTAAATGGTACATCTCTTCACGAGCTAGTTACAGGTAAGAAGGAAAAGCCGAGGAGATAAAAATATGGTTCAAACAAAAAATCTTTTGCTGTTCAGAAAATGGGACATGTCTGAAATTGAAATACATGATCCCGGACTCAAGACTGCTATATCTCTGAAGAAACAAATACTGCCATACACATATGGGCGCTCCGCATTAAAGAGATTTAACAAGGCTGATGTCAACATCGTAGAGCGTCTGTGTAACAAAACTATGCATTTTGGTAAAAAATACGCAAAAAATACAGGTCGAATGGCAGGTAAAAAGACCAAGGTCTTAAACACCGTCAAGCTTGCATTTACAATCATTGAATTGAAGACAGGTAAGAATCCTGTTGAGGTACTGGTCAGAGCAGTAGAATTTTCAGCACCTAATGAAGACACTACTAGAATAGTCTATGGAGGCACCGTATACCACGTATCTGTGGACGTTGCCCCACTACGTAGGGTCGATCTGGCACTTCGATTTATTGCAGATGCAATTAAAGAGGCAACATTCTCAAACATGAAACCTATCGAAGAACATATGGCAGAGCAGCTCATACTTGCTGCATCAAATAACTCCAATGCGCCGTCAGTAAAGAAAAAGCACGAGCTGGAGCGCATAGCGCAGGCATCACGTTAGAACATACATTCTTCCACAAAAAATCCAAAACATTCACATACAAATGCTGATTCTACCTCAAAGTACAAAATATTCTGCGTCTGGATGGTGAATAACTATTGCTGCGGTGGACTGTTCTGGTACTATTTGTCCTGCATCAGTAAGCGTCATGCCTGATTTATTTGGTGAAAGTAATTTCCATACAAGCTTGTGCTGCTCAACATCTGGGCAGCTGGGGTATCCCCAACTGTAGCGCAATCCTCCCCTGTCTGAAATTTTCAGTTCATTTTTGATTCTTTTGTTGATCCATGCGGCCAAACCCTCGGCAAACTCTACGGCAAGTCCGTGAAGATAGTATGCATCAGCATATCTGTCATCTTTATTCCATTTGTCTATGATGCGGGCTACCTTGTCACCCACAGTCACTGCCTGAAATGCTACAATGTCATTCCTTCCAAAATAGTCTGTTAAACATAGGTGCTTGGGCTTTGCAGATCGAGGAAAGTCAAATATGATTTGCTCACCAACTGAATCATCCACAATCAGATTGTTTTTTCGTGCATGGCACACAAAGTAGCCATACACGGCAGCCGGTTCAAATAAATTCTCGTCTTTTATGCGCATCTTCCACTGCTCAAATAATTTTTCATGTTCTTCTTCTTGTTCCATTCCTGCCTTTCCACGCAATCCCCATGACAGCTTGAAAAGTGATTTTTTGTCGATCAACTGCCACACATCTCTTATGTTTATCTGCGACGAGTTCAGGCGCACCGACGTGTTGATGTGTGGTGGAACGGGAGGTTTAACTGGTACTATACTACTTTGCAGTCTGGGTTCTACAGCTGGAGTGACTGTAACATCTTTCCATTTTTCGAGTTTTTCTCTCCAAGATTGCTGCAATAGTGCTTTTTGATCCGAGACAAGCTTGTCCATAATCTTGAGGCCATCAAACATAGTATTACAATAAAATACACCGGGTTGGTATATTCCATCTTGCTTGGCTATTCTATTGATGTAATTGGTGTTGATTGCAGCCCCTCCACACAAAATCGGTATTGTCATATTATTTTTTTTTGCATGCTCTACAAAAAGACGCATCTGTTTTGAAGTGGCAACAAGCAAGGCAGATAGACCTATGGCATCTGCATTTACCTCCTCTATCTTGTCCAAGAACTTTTGTAATGGCACTTGTTTGCCCAAATCATATACTGTATATCCATTGTTTTCAAAAATTGTCTTTACCAAATTCTTTCCAATGTCGTGTACATCACCATAAACCGTACCGAGCACGAATCTTCCCTTGGTGGTTCCCTCATCTTGTAGAAGATATTTTTCAATTTCTGTCACCGCTGTTTTCATGCATTCGGCCGATTTGAGTACAAACGGCAATATGAGATCTCCCGCACCAAATCTATCGCCCACCTCTTTCATTGCAGGTAGAAGATCCTCATTCAGAGTTGCGATGGCACCCTCGTGAGTGACTTTTCTGGACTCTTCAATTATGTATCTTTCACTTTTCCGTATCGAATCAGTTTTAGATATTTTTTCAGCAATGGCCATGACAACATCGTTTTCTATGCCGTCTTTGATCCTGTTGATTATTCTAAAGTTGACTTTTTTTCCAGCTGGCCACGAGGGATCTACATCCATCTTCTGTGTAGTGCCTTGGCTCTTTGGATCGGCTTTCTCAAAGTGTGTTATCAAGTCAGACAATGCATCTGGATGTGAATTAAATATCAGGTCCTCTGCAAGCTTGATTTCTTTGGAATCTATTTCCGTATATGGAACGAGTTCTTTGGAGTTTACTATTGCTGTATCTAGACCGTACTTGATTGCATGATACAAAAATACCGAATTTAGTATCTTTCTTGCATATGGAACTAGGCCAAAGCTGATGTTACTCAGTCCAAGCGTGGTAAATGAGTATGGAAAATGTTTCTTGACGGCTCTTATTCCTTCAAGTGTATTAATTCCAGCATTTGAGAACTCTTTCTCTCCAGTAGCCAACGTAAATGTCAGAACATCAAAGATGAATTGCTCTGGACCAAGCTTGTATTTTTTACCTGTTTCATAAAGCAGCTTTGCAGTATTCAACTTTTCATCTACGGTCTTTGCCATTCCCTCAGGTCCTATACATAGTGCAATGGCTGGTACACCATATCTTGCCATGACTGGAGCAAGTTTTTCAAATCTGCTTCCATCACCTTCTAAATTAATTGAATTGATTATGGGTCTTCCAGGAATGTGTTGTATGGCTGATTCAATTACTTTGGGATCAGTAGAATCGATTACTAGAGGGGCCTCAATTTCTAGGCTTAACATCTTTACAAGTTTGAGCATGAACTCTTTCTCATCCGAACGCTCCGTGGTGGCCACACAAACATCAATACAATGTGCCCCATTTTCTACCTGATCTCTGGCCAAATCAACTAGGCCATCAAAATCATCATTCAATACTAGATTCTTGGCTTTTTTGGAGCCTTGGGTGTTCAAGCGTTCCCCAATAATCATGGGGGGAGGTTCCTGTTTTATGTCCACTGCCTTTAATGCGGAGCTAATTCTTGATACTCTCAACTGTGTAACATTTCTAAGATTTTTCTAAATACTTAACCATTGATAGGGGTGGTTTTTTCGTCAATTAACTTGCGTAGTGCCCTTATATGATCTGGATTCGTACCACAACACCCTCCGACGATTCTTACTTTGTCGTATTTTTGCAAAAAATTACCCATTGTATCTGCCATTGCATCTGGAGTCATACCGTACACAGCCTGCCCTCCACGATTTTCAGGCATTCCAGCATTTGGCACCACCAGCAGATCGTATTCATTTTGTTCGTTCAACCATCTTATGCTGGGGATCATCTCAATTGGGCCTGTAGAACAGTTGAGTCCGAATATATCAATTCCCATGCCTGAGATTGTGGTGTATGCTGCCTGTACATCCGTACCAAGTAGCATTTTACCATACTGATCTAGTGTGACGTTTGCAATTATGGGTATGTGCTTTGTTGTCTTTTGCATCGCATTGTGCGATGCTTCTATTGCAAGCTTGACTTCTAGTATATCTTGGCTTGTCTCAATTAATAGTGCATCGACACCACCAAGCATCAGGCCCTCTGCCTGTAGCTCAAATGCTTGGCGAATCTCATCTAATGACTTGTGCCCCAAGTCTGGATCATTGGAGCTGGGCAGGTATCCGGAGGGTCCCATAGAACCAATTACATAGCGGGGCCCTGTTGACTCTGCACATACATCTCTTGCCAGCATTGCATTTTTTTTATTGAATTCTTTAGTTTGGTCCCCAAAGCCGTATTCGTCAAGCTTTATCTTGTTTGATCCAAAAGTGTTTGTCTCTATACAGTCTGCACCAGCTTCAAGATATCTGCGATGGATTTGCATGATCCATTCTGGATGTGTCATTGTCAGCCCGTCGTTGAATCCTTCTTTACTGTTTGGAAAATCATCAGGTTGCGGATCGTGCTTTTGTATTTCAGTCCCCATTGCCCCGTCAAAGAGTAACACTCTTTTTTTCACGGCAGAAAGAAATGATTCTTTTTCAGACAACGTTTTCTCACATATCTATATCTAGTTTAATTCTTTTCAAGATGGTGTAATTGTGCCTAAATTCATTGGCATTGTGTTTATCATATTGGTCGCAAATTACTTGAAGAAGTTGTGATCTATATCATTTGGGTACAAAAGACCATGCTGCCTACATAATTGAAACATGCATGTATTATACAAGATAGATCTGCCCACAACTTCTGTTATGGTATGGGGATGTGTGGATCTTTACCCCATTATATTCCGTGAATCGATTTGCCATACTCTTTTTCAATCTTTGAGCTGGAGCTTTCGGGTATGGGGGATTGGAGTCTTGCCACACTCGTATCAAGGCCTATTCTTCTGCATCCTTCGACGATGAATTTTTCTTGGTGAATCTGGTCGTATCCTAACGCAATGATTTGCGGCTTTACAATTTTTACCGTCTTGAAGATGTCGTCTTCCTGACCTATCATGGCATAATCTACCATCATCAGAGAGTTGACTAGCTCCTGTCTTTGTTCTTGACTGTGTAACGGTCTTCGCTTCTTCATACGTATGGCGGTATTGTCTGTTGCTACTGCTACTATCAGCACATCTCCTAGTATTTTGGCCGCACTTAGTGTGTGGATGTGACCCGGATGAATAATGTCAAACACCCCTCCTGCAAGTACAACTTTGAGGGAATTTCGTCCAAGCTCTGTTAATGTCATATGATCGTCAGCAACAAGATTGTTTTTGACTAGCGTGTCTGTTGTGGAATTTATCTCGTTTTGGGAAATCATATGTTGCCGTTTTATTATATCTACAGGCTTTTTGTTGCTGATTCTGGCAACATATGTACATACTAGTATCGCTTTTTCCAACGCATCCATGGCCTTGATTAGAAACATCCCTTTCTTTAATTCATCGACTCTACATCTTTGGTTTGAGACCTTTGGCATGCCATAGTGCGTCTACTAGACCATCCGCATATCCTATGCTGAGGATTGCGATCTCATCATTCCCATCTTCAAGAAATTTTTCAGCATCGCGTACATACATTTCTGCATTTTCAAGTATAATGTCATATCTATCTTGTCCTTGGCAGTGCGGCTTTATCTCCTCAAGTGACTCTCTTACCATCGGAACATATTTCTCGATCATCTGAACTGCAATCTTTTTTATATCATCAGAATTGTCTCGGGGTTTATCTAGATATATGCAGTATGTTGTAAGAGCATCAGCTTCGGTGAAATGGAGTCTGCCTGGAATTATTATTGTATGTGGTGGTTTACCAAAGTCAGTATTTAGGAGGCTTGATATGTTTCCGCATGTGATTTTGGGATTTCTAAATCCTATTCTTGATGCCACAATTGCAAAAGTGGATTTAGTCACCACGTTTCGCTTTTGACTTTTCTCTGTCTTAATCAAGCTGTACAATGCAACTTTGGGATCCAGAAAAAAATCACGGTCTTGATCGTATTCAAGTAAAAGTACCGTGTGGTATCCTTCTATGATGTTTCTGTAAATTATATGATATGGGGCGACAAGTGATTTTGTTTCACTCATTATTGTGGCAATTCTGCCCACTTTGTAAAAATGTAGGCCACATTCTCCCACCACTGATGTCAGAGATGATGATGCATGGATGGAGTGCGTTCTGATGCCTTCTCTTATCGCCCTTGTCTTTAATTCTGCATGTGTGGTAGCAATGTATGGATCACCATAAGAGAGCAGAACAACTTTGTTCTTTTTTGCATGTTTTAATATTTGGGAACCGTCTTCTACCATCCATCTCTTTACAATGAGGAACTTTCCGCGTGATACAGTTTTTATCTTTGCAATATCTGTCTTGTTGATTGGGCTGGTAAACTGTTCCAGATATATCATATCTGCATTTGAGATAATCTTGATTGCCTCGTTTGGGATTGATCTGAAGCCGGAAATTCCCAGTCCTACAAACCAGAGCATCGGCTCAGCTTCCTGTCGTGAAGTCGTTTCAAATGTGTGAACGTCCGTTTTAGAATCTCTATTCCTTTGAGATATTCGGCAATTGAGACCTTTTCGTCCACAGTATGAGACTCGTGTGGATCCCCCGGTCCATATGTGACTACCGGGATCTGCCACTTGTTCCCAAGTACATTCATGTCTCCGGTACCTGTCTTTCGTATGAGCATCGGTCGAGTTGACTCGACATCTATGATTCCCAATGTGAGTGCATTAACTATGGGAGAATTATGCGGTGCCTCAAATGATTCTGTCTCATCCAAAATTGAGTAAAATGCCTCCACGTCGCGTTTCTGGGCAATATCTTTTACCAATGTAGCTATGTTCTGTTCCACACTCTTACAATTCATGTTGACTGGAATCCTGATATCAAATGTGGACACACATTCCTTTGGGGTGACATTGTGACTTGTACCACCATCAATGCGGGTCAGTGTCGCAGTCAGGAGCATTCCTTTTGTCTTACCTTCTTGACCCGCCTCCAATCCGTCCCGTAGTTTCTTGGAGAAGATCATCGTCTCCTCTATTGCATTTTTTGAAAGCCACGGTGCACTTGCATGTGAGCTGTCTGCCACATTTATACGCAGACGAATGGCAAGCCTTCCCTTATATGCAATGGTTATCTGTTTAATCCCACTAGGCTCACCAAATATTGCATAATCAATATCCATCTTCTCCCTAACTATATTTTTGATCCCTGTTGCATTGCCTTCTTCATCTACTGCTCCCACAAACACTATTGTCCCTTCACCATCTTTAATGGAGGCTGCTGCAAGCAACATTGCCATTAGTGGTGCTTTTGCATCTGACGCGCCTCTTCCATACAATGCATCTCCCTCCCGCCTCACTCGGACTTTGCCTGGAACTACATCCATGTGTCCACAAAGCAGTATTTTTGGGACGCCTGATCCTTTTTTCGCAATAAGATTCCCAACATCATCTATATCTATGTCTTCAAATCCTAGATCGTCGCATTTGTCTGCAAGAAATTCTGCCATGGGTTTTTCACTTAACGACGGCGTGTACAGACGAAGTGCCTTCTCAAGCATCTTTACTGCAAATTTGGGAGATACTGTAAATGAGGTGTCCAATTTTCATCGTACCACTTTTACTGCATAATCCAGTATTAGAGATGGAATGTCCACGCCGCATACTCGGACAGTATTTTTGTACTCTGTCGTGTTGTTGATTTCATGTACTACCAATCCTCCCTCATAACTTTCCATCAAATCTACTCCTACTATATCTCCCTGAACTGCTTTCTTTGCCTTGATACACATCTCCTCCATCTCTGGTGTCACCTTGCATTCTGTGGCAACTCCACCTAGTGCCATGTTGGTCTTCCAGCTTCCATTTCCTGAAGTCCTGTAAATGGCCGCGACTATTTTGTCTCCCACCATGATTGCCCTGATATCTCTTGGTGGTCTCTTGACAAACTCTTCCAAATAATGTACTTGATAAATAGGATACATACTCTCTCTGTTCTCTAGTATTCCTTCTGCAGAATCTCTGTCATTTAATTTGGAAACAAGTCTGCCCCAGCTTCCTACAGTGGGCTTGATCACCATCGGGTATCCATTTGAATCTAGTGCATCCAAGGCAGCATCTTTTGAAAACGCCACTACTGCATATGGTGTAGGAACTTTAGCTTTTTGTAATAGCATGTGTGTGAACAGCTTGTTGCCCGCAAATATGCCTGTATTGAGACAATTTATTACATGAATCCCAAGCCCTTCCAATGCTGCAGTTGAGTGCAGATTCCTGTAGTAACTCACACATCTCTGAATTGTGGTTCCATATTCTTCTGGCTTTTTTGCCAAGTCCAAAGATATTTTCTTACAATCCACCATCTGTATATTGATGTCTTTCTTTCTGCTTGCCTCCAACAATGCCTTTTCTTCCCAACGGATGGTATCGTAAAGAATGGTGATGTCAGGATTCACTGCCCCCAGTCCTCACCAACTGTTTGGGCAGATTTTAGATTGAAACCATCAGAACTCGTTACTAGTTCAAAGCTTGCACCGCATTCTGGGCATGTCACAATTTCTCCTTCTACTGCATCGGATGGAATGGAGATGTCTGCATCACATTCATCACATTTTATCATGTTTTTCCTCCGTTTTTATCCTTATTTTTGTCGTTAATTATCTTTTTTTCAAACGTGTCTTCCAACGGTATTTCAAGCAAATCTCCCCGTCGTAGCTTCTTTAAGCCTAATGCCACTGTCTTGGCTCGTTCATCATCTTTCTCTAGTCCTAGCAGAGACATCAGATATGCGGCTCCTGTCTTCCCAGCAAGTTCTCCAAACACTATTCTGCGTTGATTTCCCACAATTCGTGGTGGTATGGGCTCATATGCAGCAGGATTCTGAAGTATCGCTGCAAGATGAGTTCCTGCCTTGTGTTTGTATGCAGATGAACCTACAACTGGTTTGGAGTCGTATGGCTTTATGGTAGTATAATCCTCAATGAGTTTTGATAGGTCCAGCAACATGTCCAACCGAAAATCGTTGGGGGCTCTGTAAAGATATGTCATGACTACAGCTACCTCGGCTAGAGACGGAATTCCTGTTCTCTCCCCAATACCGTCAATGGTGGTGTGTATTTGATCTACACCTGCATCGCATGCCGCAAATGCATTTGCAAGTGCGAATCCCATGTCGTTGTGAACATGTGCATCAAGTGGAATATTTATTACACTTTTTATTTTTTTGACAAAATTATACATTCCAATAGGTCGCAAGATGCCCACTGTATCAGGTAGGCTAATTCTGTCCACTCCTGCTTCTGTGATTGCCTTGCACACCCTAATTAGAAATTCAGGGTCTGCTCTACTTCCATCTTCCATGGTAAATCTAATGTTCAGTCCATGTGCCTTTGCATATTCGACCGTCTCTACTGCCCTTTCAATTGCTTGTTGTCTGGTGATGCGCAGCTTGTCACGCATGTGTATATCTGATATTCCTAGGTATGCAGCACACCACTTTGCATCACATGCAAGAGATACATCTATGTCCTCTTTGAGTGCTCTCCCGTGAGCTACGATGTCTGCTCTGAGTCCCTGCTTGATTATAGTTTTGGTAGCTTCTTTGTGGTCATTTGACACAATTGGGGAAATTTCTATCTGATCCACGCCAAAATAATCAAGCATCCACGCAATTTGGATTCGTTGTTTGTTTGTAAATGACACACCTGGATGCTGTTCACCTTCTCGTAGTGTACTGTCTAGTACTTTGATCTTTTTTTGGTTTTTGTTGTATGCATTGTAGATGTTTGCATAGTAATTCGGATCTTTCATTACAGAAATCGTTGTATATGTTTGGAAATATAAATATATTCGTACTAATTTCGTTGAAAAGATGACAATGTGTTCCTAATTTAGTCAATCTCAGTAATTTTCAAACGATATTCGTTTTTAGAGAATCTGCCGCAGGATGATGACTGTATTGGTATCTGAGATACCTTGTATCTTTCTTACTGCATCTATGCAAGAGTTGATTGTAGTAATGTCTGTTGCAGTAATTATCGTAACTATATCATACTGTCCAGTTATTTCATATACTGTCTTGACACCATCGATCTTTGCAAGCTTTACTGATACTTTGGCCGTGTCCATTGCAGAATCTACAGACACTAAAACGATGGCACTAGTAGTGTTTTGCTCTTTGATTTCTATTGTGAATTTTTGAATTGTGCCACTATCTGTCAGATTCTTTACTCTTCTCCTGATTGCAGATTCTGATAATTTGAGTTTTTTGCCAATGTCAACAAAAGACTTTCTAGAATCTTCCTTCAGGTATTCTATTATAGCTTCATCAATTTTATCTTTGAACATTTCTTTTTTTCTCCTCTATACCTAATGCCAAATCTAGGCTTTGTAAAACTTTTACGATTTCTTCGGAAGTTATTACAAGGGGGGGCAATATCCTGAGAATATTTCTACCAGAATACAACATCAGTATTCCCTCTTTCATAAGATTCATCAGTATGTCCCTTACCTCAAATTTTAATTCTATTCCTATCATTAATCCCTTGCCTCTGATCTCCCTAATTATTGGATGTTTTTCCTTTAGCTCATCTAGACCTTTTCGAAAAATTTTTCCCATCTTTTCCGCATTTTCAATCAAGCCATCTTCAGTTAGGGCTTTTAATGCAGCCGTTCCTGCAGCACACGATAGAGGATTGCCACCAAAGGTTGATGAGTGTTCTCCCTTACTCATGGC
Source organism: uncultured Nitrosopumilaceae archaeon (assembly GCA_964538885.1). Taxonomy (GTDB): domain Archaea; phylum Thermoproteota; class Nitrososphaeria; order Nitrososphaerales; family Nitrosopumilaceae; genus JAPOPJ01. The sequence continues at coordinate 25,866 of CAZIHR010000041.1, read as the reverse complement.
GGCAAGTATGTCTTGTCGTACTAGTGTTGCTCCCATTGGGACACCGCCTGCAATTCCCTTTGCCAAACACATTATATCTGGTGTTGTGTTCCAGTGATTACATGCCCACAATCTTCCAGTTCTGCCTAGTCCTGCCTGTATCTCATCAAAGATCAGTAATATTCCTCGTTCGTTACATAGACTTCGTACCTGTTGTAAAAATCCCTCTGGTGCCACATTAATGCCACTCTCTCCTTGTATGGGCTCCAATATCACAAATGCAGTATCATCATCAATCACAGAACGTAACGATTCAATATCTCCAAATGATGCATATTGTACTTTTTCAACTAGTGGTTCAAACGCCTTTCTATATTTTGGGTTAAATGTAATAGATAGAGCCCCAAAAGATTTTCCGTGGTAGGATCCCTTCATTGCCACCATTCCAGTCTTTCCGGTAAACTTTCTTGCAAATTTGATGGCGGCCTCTACTGCCTCGGCACCGCTGTTGTTGAGGTGAATTTGTGTAAGCCCTGAAGGTGCCAGACCAATCAGCGTCTGTAGAAATTCCTCTCTTGTTTTATTATACAGAGAACTGTGCACCGTAATTATCTTGCTTATCTGTTCTTTTATTGCATCTACAACTCTTTTGTTTCGATGTCCTACTAGTGCCACTCCGTATCCGCCCATGCAATCTATGTACTCTTTACCGTCCGTGTCCCAGACGCGAGCACCTGCGCCTTTTTCAATTGTTATTGGAAATCGTTGGTAGAGGTTTCCCATATATTGGTCTTCACTCATGTTGGATCACCGTACATGATTTGTGGGCAATTGCAGAAGATATGGGGTTTTCTCTTTGCCCGTTTGCAACTAGTGCCTCTCTTACGCCCATATCTAGGGCTTCGGTGGAGGCAAGAATCTTCTTCTCCATTCCTGGGCCTATTTTCGGCATCAACTCCTTTGCATGTTCGAGTGATAATTTGGGCACAAGCATGTCATTCATAAATAATCCGTCAACGTTGGTGATGAAGAGCACTCTATCTACGCCCACTTTGCCTGCCACATATGCAGCCGCCCTGTCTCCGTCCACATTCAAAAAGTCTGATTCTTCGCTGATTGCAATTGGTGATATGACTGGTGTGAATCCATGTTCTAGCAATAAACGAATGAATTTGGAGTTGATGTTGGTAATCTTTCCTGTATATCCGCCATCAATTGCTTGCTTTCGTCCCTTGTCATTTACTATGAGCAGTCGTTTTTTTCTGTCTGCTTGAATTACTTTAGCATCCACCCCTGATATGCCTACGGCATCAATATCATTTTTTTGTAGCATCTGAACTATACTCTTGTTTATCTTCCCTGACATCACCATGGTAAAGATGTCTGCGGTCTCTTTATCGGTATATCTGCTTTTGATACCACTGGGGGATGTGACAAACTGGGGTTTTTTGCCCAACTGCTCACAGACTTTTGTCACCTCTTTGGCACCACCATGTACAAGTATTAGACCTTCATCTGCTGCAACATTTTTTAGATCTGATATGAATGATGGATGAAGATTGTCCACCACACTCCCTCCAATTTTGATGGTGATCATTGCTATACCGGTGTGAGTGGTGTGTACTTGAGTCCCTCCATCTCATCAAATCCACACATGACGTTCATATTTTGAATTGCAGATCCTGCCGCTCCCTTCATCAGATTGTCCGATGCCGAGAGTGCAATCAGTCTATTATTGTCTTCATCCAAGTCAAATCCAATGTCACAAAAGTTTGAACCTACCAAAAATTTGGGATCTGGAAACTTGTACAGTCCTTTTTTGTCACGTATAAGCCGCACAAATTTTTCTGTACCAAATGCCTGTCGATAAATTTTCCACAGTTCTTTTTCATTTACATCTCTTTTCAGGAACATATGGTTGGTACACAAAATACCACGTACTACATCTACTGCATGGGGACTCATGGAGACACGAATCTTTCTATCTGCAATCTGACTCAACTCTTGTTCAATCTCTCCCGTATGTCTGTGTTTTGCAGGCTTGTATGGTCTGATCACACCTGCTCGCATTGCATGTGCTGTACCAGAACCAGATCCTGCACCTGATGAACCAATCTTTGAGTCAACTACTATATGTTCCGTATCAACTATGTCGTGCTGTATGAGAGGTGCAATTGCAAGAATTGATGTTACTGCCATGCATCCGGGGCAGGACACTAGCTGCGCATTTTTGATCTTTTCACGGTGTAGCTCTGGTACGCCAAATACAGATTTTTCCAAATAGTCTGGGTGCGGATGTTCCCACCCGTACCACTTGTTATAGTCCTTGGGTTCGTGTAGTCTATAGTCAGCACTAAGATCGATTACCTTAAGTCCCCTATCATACAATGCTTTTACAATCTCAGTTGCAGTGCCGTGTGGCACAGCAGTAAATACAATATCGCACTGGTCAGACATTTTATCATAGTCCAGCTCCGAGAAAATAAGATCTGTAAAACCTTTCAGGCTGGGCTGGGCCCTGTGCAGGTATTCGCCTGCATGTTGCCTTGATGTGACCATTGTGATCTCAACACTTGGATGGTTCACCAGTAACCGTAGTGTCTCACCGCCCACATATCCTGATGCCCCCACTACTCCTATCTTCACCATAAACATCCTCGTAACTGAGTCTAATTTATTTCCTAATGTGGTTCAAGGCAAACTTGACCATTTCCTGCGGAATATTCCGTTTGGCTACCTTTGCCAGTCCCTTGAATTCAACAGTATTGTTAACTTCATGTACAACTAGGCCCTTGTTTTTGTCTTCCATCATGTCTATACCTAGTATGCCGCCTCCCACGGCATTTGAGGCTTTGAATGCCAGATCTTCAATATCTTTGGTTATCTCACACAACTCTGGTTCTGCACCAAGTGCTAAATTGGTCTTGAATCCTCCTGACGATCTTCTATACATGGCCGCTACAGGTTCATCACCGATGGTAATTACTCTGATGTCTCTTGGGGGCCTGTCAACTAGTTCTTGAAGATAGTATATTCGGTCATGTGGACTATCAGTGACATTTCTTATCTCAAATACGGCATCTGCTGTATCTTTGTCTCCAAGCTTGATGATTCCTCTTCCCCAACTTCCTGTGATGGGTTTTATGACTAGAGGATAGCCTGTTTTTGCCAGACTTTCTTCAGCTCCATCACTTGAAAATGCAAAGTATGTCTTTGGCGTAGGTATTCCGTGCTTCTTTAAGATCAGTGTCACGAACATCTTGTTTCCGCATACACTTGCAACATCAAGTCTGTTTAGAACTGGAATGTCCATGAATTCCAAACATGATGTAAAATGAAGACCACGAAAGTAGCTCACACATCTCTCCAAAACTACATCTCCGATTCCAAAGTCTTCTTTTTTACTGTCCGTGTTGATATGGGTTATCTTTGCATCCATCATTGTTGTATCTATGCCCATCTGAGTTGCCTCCTTTTGCAACATCTTTTCTTCAGTTCGGAGGCGGTCAAAGACAATACCGATCTTTGGCATTACTCTCCCCAATCTTCGCCTATGCTTTCTGCCTGTTTAAGCTCAACATTTGAACCGTCTTTTTTCGTTATTTCAAAGTCGGCACCACAGTCAGGACAGGAGATGATCTCTCCTATTGAGGCATCGTCTGGTATATTCAAGTTCGCGTCACATTCTGGGCAATTCATGTTTTTGTTGACCTTTTCTTTTGTAATTTATTAGCTTCTGTTGATTGCATCCCCCACAACTCTACAAATCCCTTTGCAAGTCTCTGATCAAACGTAGATTCTGTACCATAGGTCGCAATGTCATGGTTATACAGGGAATTGTCTGATTTTCTTCCCACAACTCTGATTCCTCCCTTGTGGAGTTTGAGCCGAACTATACCTGATACGTTAGTTTGAGATGCCTCAATAAATCCGTCCAGATTCTGCTTTAATGGATCCTGCCAGAGTCCCGAATACACTAGATGTGCCCATTCACTGTCAATTGTCGGTTTGAATTTGTTTTGGTGTTTCGTATATACCATCTTTTCTAGATCTGCATGAGCTTCTATCAGGCATGTTGCTGCTGGGGTTTCATACACCTCCCGAGTCTTTATTCCCACAACTCTGTCTTCTATATGATCTACGAGTCCTACTCCTGCCGCGCCTGCCACTTTGTTGATATATTCAATCAGCTTTATGGGTGCAAGCTTTTTGCTATTAACTGCCACTGGAATTCCTCGTTCAAATCTGATTTCCATATATGTGGGAGTTTCTGGCAGGTTTTTGGTCTTTACCCAAATGAATGCACTGTCTGGTGGCTCTGCATACGGATCCTCCAAAACTCCTCCCTCAATTGCACGTCCCCATAAATTCTGGTCTATGCTGAATTTTTTTGCCACTGTGTCGATCTTGATTCCTTGTCTCTTAGCAAATTCTAACTCGGTTGCGCGATCTAGGTTTTTGTCTCTAATGGGTGCAATAATTGGCAAGTCTGAACCTGCCCGCAGGGCAACATCAAATCGTATTTGATCGTTTCCCTTTCCAGAGCAGCCGTGTGCAAGGGCTGTGACTCTTTCTTTTCTTGCAACCTCAAGTATCTTCTTGGCAATCAGCGGTCTTGCAAGTGCAGTAGCAAGACAGTATTTTTGTTGATAAAGAGCATTTGCTTTGATTGATGGAAAGATGAAATCTAACACAAATTCTTTTTGCGCATTTATGTTGTAGTGTTTTTTTACTCCTAGTTTCTTTGCCTTTGCTGCAATTTTTGCAAGGTCGTCGCCTTGTCCAACATCGACTGTCACAGTAATTACATCCATGTTGTGCTCTTCCTGAAGATACTTTACCACCACTGATGTGTCTAATCCACCAGAGAATGCCAGTATTCCTTTTTGGTTCATAAAACATATTTTCCGTTACATTTTAGAATTTATCTCTTATGATGTAGGTATCTTGCTTGTCAATGGAACGTACACTACAAATCAACTATTCCCACAGATCAACATATGTGGTCAGCAAGCCAGTCACATGATATGTGTAGTATAATATGTCTTCAGCTGACTACAACATCTGACATGCATTCATAGTTTTGCATGTTTTTTCAGCTATTGCACTATTATGGTGTCTGTTTCAAAATCGTAGATCTGGTGCATTACCCATTCGTTGTCTATTATGCTCCAGACTCCATAGTCTGCACCACTGAGATCTCCTGCATCATTTAGTTCTACTGAATCTAATGCACCCGAGTACTCTGCGGCAACTATTGGAAGTACCTTTTTGATCATGTCTACATCTGTGCTTTGTGCCTCCAACATGGACAAACCTAAGATCCAGACTATATCGTGGGAGGTGTTGATGTATGCGTATCCCTCCCTGCCTAACTCTTCCTGTATGCGGGCATCTATCTTTTGGGTAATCTCGTTTTCCTTAACTGAGAATTGAGTGGCCGTAAACATTACCTTGTTTACAAATTCTGAAGCAATCTGATCCTCGGTAAATGTGACATCTTTTACATTTGGTGGTCCGGCATACCATCTTATATCGTCAAGTATGTCGTGCTGTGCGGCGGCCTGAACTACATTGATGGTCTCACCGAATCCAAACGCTCCTATTGCAATCTTTTTCTTGTCGTAAGTTTCTGTAAGTTCCTTGACTTGCTTTGCAAGTAGTGATGTGGACGCGGAGAATTCTGGAGTGTCTGGGTTGTATCTTACTCCATCAACTGTAGTGTATCCACGCTCCTCAAATGATTTTTTAGTAGCTTCTTGCACCCCATCGCCCCATGCATCTCCTCTCCAGATGGGAACAAAAACTTCAATTCCATCATGCTCCATCTTTTTTGCAAGTACGGTTCCCTGTAATGTGTCGTTTGGAACCAAGCGGTATACACTGTCACCACTCACTGCAAGTGCTGGGGCAGTAGAGCAACAACTGAAAAGCAACATATTGTTAGAGTCTGCGTATCCTTTAACATTCCGTATACTGGCACTAGTTTCTGGACCCACAACTACATCTATTCCTCTGGCTTTAAGGGATGTGAGTTTCTCTAGTGCTATTACCGGGCTGGTTGCCGAGTCTTCTGATATCATCTTGAGATGCCAAGGCTCATTGTTTTCCTTGAGATACTCGTTGAATCGTTCTAGACCGAACTTGGAGCTCTCCCAGTTCTCATGGCCCTTACTTGCAAGATCGCCTGTAAGCGGTAGAATTAATCCTATTGTTACTTCTCCAGATAGTCCGGTACTCTCGGATGGCATCTTTCCTGTTTCTTCCGCTACGGGTCCTAGTGAACTCCCTGCAAGTATCACTGCAATTGCGATTGCCGCAACCGCACCTCCAATTACAGCATAATTTTTGGCACGCATTACCAAACTCGATGATTAGTATTTATTTAATGGTTATGTATGGTGGTTCTTCTGCAAAACAGGTACAATAGCATCATCAGATGATACTACAATATCTCTGATGATTTTACCGCAGTGACCGGTATCAAGAATTAATCATTTGATTTGTATCTTTTTTTGCATAATCTAGAGCTTGGGTTGTAATGATATAACGATGATTCAAAATTGGTGAATCGTTCAAAAATAGTACTTGATATGGATCAAATTCTTTGTTAGAAATATTCACAAGAACATAAAATAGTGTCATGTGGCTAAATTTTTTGGATTCCTAATTAATTATGGCTAATTAGACGTCATTTTTTGTCTCTTTACTTTACAATTTTTTTACACATGGTTCAGATCCAATCAGTTTCTTATATTGCCATTAAAGTTACCAATATCTTCACATTTTTGCTACATTGTAACTTTGTATATCTCGTTAGATCTTCTTTTTCCAACGCTTTTCAAAAACCCTTCATATTCCAGTACATCAATTGCCGCCTTGATGGGTTGCTCACCCTTAATCATCTGTGGAGGTAGGTATGTGCTCAACTGGGACTTGGTAAAGGAGTGTTGAGGTAACGCGTCTAATACTAAATGTAGTGGGGAACCAGGTTCTGAGATGTCTCCCATGTTTACTCTGATTGGTCCACAGCTACCGGCCACTATATTACAGATCCAACCACCATCACTGTTTTTGTAGTATAGATAATTCCCACTTGCACCTAGGATCTTGTCTTGATGCTGGCGTGAGAATGCAAAGTTGAATCCCTCTGGAATATCTGTCATGTCCAGATGAGCATCGCCCTTTTTACCTGATTCTTCTCCGTCGTGCCAATTTATTGGGTGATACACTGGGATCATAAAGTTTGAGAGTACTGGGGGCTCATCTAGGCGACTTTTTGCCAACTCGACATATTGTGATCTCTTGTCGATTCCAATGAATTCGCGGTTTAAATGATGTGCAATCTTTGTTGTCTGTCCACTTCCATTCATTGGATCCAATACTATATCTCCCTCTTTTGAATACAGGGTGATCAGCCTCCAAGGTATCTGTTCTGGGAATACGGCAGGGTGGTTAAGTGACAACGGGGGCACAGGAGTGATGTCCCAGACTGTTTTTTCTGACTCTAGTTTTGCTGCTTCATCAACCGGAAGATCCCACACGGAGAGTGCTACTTGGCGTTTCATTGCCCTGTTGAGTGGAATTTTATTTGTAGTTGACTTGTCAATAGTTCGTCTCTCTGATCCCTTTTCTAGGATTATGATATACTCGTGCATTATATTACTTCTGTAGTATGTGGGTAATGGTGTTTTGACAAATATGCCAAATCTGTTTCCAGCTCCGTTTCTTCCAGCAGTTACTTTATTCCATATGATGGTATCTCGCAGTCTCCATCCTTCATCAAGTGGTTCTTCTCCTACCAGTCTGGAGATCAGTAAGCTGGGTAGTGGAACGAGCTTTCCATGATCCACTTCATCTCCAATTACTATACAGCAAAATCCCCCGGGAATTGTAACTTTGTATACCTCTGAAAAGATCTTTTCCATCTCGTTTAGGTATTCCGTGGTTTGGATTCCTACATCTCCACGGAATCTATCGTTTTTTCCGTCACTTGAATTTTTTACATGCTTGGAATAGTTTATAGCATTCCTATAAGGTGGGGATGTCACTGTCAGTGCCACACTCTCAGGTTTTACATATTCACTGAGATTTTGACTATCTGCCACGATGATGTCGTTTACGACATATTTGGTTTTACCCACAATCCCAAATTATTTTTCAGAGCTATATAGCTTTTGTGATTCTGGGTGGTGTCAATTATTCAACTTTGTATATTTGCAGAACAGGCCCCAATCAATGTGAGTACTTTGCACTTGATTATCAAGTGAAGGATGTTGGCATCATATACCAGCTCGTCGAGTATTACCATTATGTAGTTTTTACATCTTTTGCATTATCCAAAATTTTATCTTGCATATGTAGATTCGACTAATTGGCTCTTTTTTTGTCTATTCTATCTGAGATTGCCTCAAATTCCATGTCTGCAAAATACACATTTGGAGAGTGTATTTGCTAGATTTTAGCATACGAGATGACTTAATTTTCTCTTCAAATTGTATTTACCACAAGCATCTTTCCTGAAAAACATGTCATTTTTGACCACAAACAGCCAAAATCAGTATAAATTTCGTCATCCGTGCCTAAAAATTGGTGCAAAACAAATTATCTTTCTGTTGATATAATATTACACCGTCAAAATTAATCCTATTATTTCTAATTAATTTCATGTATCGTATTATTCTTGTTGTCATTTCTGCCATGATACTACCAGTATCAGTTGGATTTTCGGCTGAAGTAACTGATACTCCTATGACACTTGCAGTACTGTTGTCCAGTGATTCCAATTTTGTGTACAGGGATGATGAGGGATATACGGTAGTAATAGGTCAGGTTGTAAACAACGATCCCTTGACATCTATAACCAATGTTATGGTAAATGTTGATTTTTACAGTACTACAGGTATCAACTTATTGGAATCAAACGTGGGACGTACAGTCCTAGATGTGATACCGCCCATGGGTTCTTCCCCCTTTATGATAAAGTCACAATCTCCAAATCCTGAGATCATGTTAACAAATTCAAATCTTGTAGGATTTGACTCTTCCTCCTCAAAACTGAATCAGCTTGCAGTTCAAGCAAGTAACATACTATATGTTGATGGACTCTTAAGCTTTTCTGGAGTCCTAAGTAATGGTGCTGCACCCACCTCTGATGCTAAAATACATGTTGCGCTTTATGATAAATTTGATCCGCCTCGACTTGTAGGAATTCACACAATTCTGCTTGAAGACATATTCGCAAACGAGAATGTTTCCTTTGAATTCAACCAGCCGATCAATTCACATGCGGTGGGATTATATCTTTTCTCTGAATCTGACACGTTTTATTCTGATTTTGTCAATGTAAAGATTCCAAGAACATCCCTTGTTAAGCAGGTTGTAATTGGTAATGTTGCCATTACAGACTCTTGGGGAACTCCACTTTCTGAAGTCCCTATAGGCTCCACAGCTAATATTGTAAGCGAGTCATGGATCAAGTATTTGACGCATCCTGATTTACCGGTGACAGAGTACACATATTTTGTTCAAATAAAGCGATTTGGTGAACAGCCTTTTGTTGAATTTGTGGGCAAGTATGATGGCGTATATACCGGTACCGAATTGCACCGTCCGGCAGTAGAATGGGTTCCTAATAGTGCTGGTGAGTTCTTTGTGGAGACCTTTGTTTGGAACCGCGATAATGTCCCAATAGCAGTACAGGGACCGCTTGTCCTGATAAGTGTGAAATAGTACATATGTAATTTTTATAGTGTGGCTGAGTTTGATCTTGTTGCTACTGGTGGTACCTTTGATATTATCCACAAGGGGCACAAGAGATTACTCTCAAAGGCATTCTCCATATCATCACATGTCATCATCGGGCTCACCAGTGACGATTTTGCAAAACAGATGGGCAAGACTCCAATTCACAAATATGGTGACAGACTTGATGCCTTGAATGCCTTCATCCGCGAAAGTTTTGCGGGAAGCTCATTTCTGATAAGTAAACTTGACTGCGATTTTGGCCCCGCCGTGCTTGAGAAGGATGTTCAGGCATTGGTGGCAAGTGAAGAGACACAGGCGCAGGGTGTCCTATTAAACAAGATGCGAGCAGCGAAGAATCTTCCACCTGTCCGTATAATCTCTGTACCTATGGTACTTGCAAAAGATGGTATGCCGATCTCCACCACTCGAATAAAGAGCTCCCAGATTGACTCTGATGGAAACTTACAGTTGCCCTGATCTATCTATTTCTAAAAATTGGGTGGTGATATATGAATGCCTACGTGTTAGCTGACAAACAGCTTGTCTATCTTTGAGTATATGGTCTAAAATGCTATTTCTGGATTTTGTTTTATGGCAATAATTAACAATATGCTCAACCAGCTAGACTCTGATGTGTCCTCACTAAAACAGGGACTGCAACCTGAAAATCTGTCTTTTTGGTACGAGAAGATAATTGCCGAGACAAAAGAGATGGCTCCACCGTGGTTACAAGACAAGATCAAGGTGATACAGGATCCAATACTGCCAATGAAATTCAATCTAGATATTTCTAAGAGGGCGGTTCGATACTTTATGATAGTAGTTGATGACAATATGAAGGACATGCCATATTCTACAAAGTTGTACTTTCTTAAAGTGCAAGAGATACTTGATGCTGAGATGGACAGATCACTGATCTAGAATGAGATGATGAAATTTCATTTTATAATGTCGAGAAAATTGGTTGGTAGATGATTACAGCATACTAGAATTATATCGTGCTGATTTCTAATTTGTGAGGTTATTCCGGGGAGATATGACCGATTATTCTCAACACTTTAATTATAATTAATTCAAGCTAGATTTATGAATGGCGACCTGAAAGCACTGGGACTGAGTCTTGTGGCACTCGTTAGTGCGGTTGCACTTTACGCTGTTTTTGTGTTAAGTTAGGCCTTTTCAAACTCGACCTTTTCCCCGCGCGTCACCACCGTAATTACCTTGTGCACTCCATCAGTCACTGACTGTATAAAATCCGCAAATGTCTCTGCCTGTGATTTATCTTTGAAGAGTATACTGTGGACGGATCTATCTCTCAACTCAATGACGATCTCATTTTCAACAGCGTTGAGGATGGCTGCAATATTTACTTCACCAGTATCCTTGATGTAAATCAGACTTGCTAGCTTCTGCGCCTCGTATTTGTCCTCACAGACTATCTTTGATTTCATCTGTCCTCAAAGAGAAACTGATCGAGATGTCCTTTTGCTTTCTCTCGTCTTTCCTGATGATTGATGAGAAATTTATTTATCTTTTCTATCAGTATTGCCTTGAGCTCACCTGTAAGCATCTTTCCTGATTTATAGTCCTCATAAATTGACTTTAGCTTGTCATCGTCTGGCTCGAAGAATATTCTGAGATATTGGAACGATACATCAATGTCGGGATTTCCGCCGTGCTTTCTGTGTAGTTCTATATCTGGCTGTCCGCCCGAGAACGCATATTTGTTGATCTTTTTTCTCACTATGTCAGGCGAATCCGTAGTGTATATGGTTCCATTCTCATCTGATGCTGACATCTTTCCGCCGGGCCCCCCCAGTCCTGGCACCATTATATTGTGAATTAATGCTGGTTTCGTTCTTCCAATTTTTGGAGCAATGTCTCTTGTGAGCCGGAAATGTGGATCTTGATCAACTCCAAGCGGTATTAGCACTGGTCCTTCTTCTATAAAACATGGTGCAGATTGCAGTGAGGTGTAAAATATCATTCCTATGTTTGTCTCCTTTGTAAATCCGAATGTTGCCTTTGTATTTGAAAAGTTGATTTTCTTTGCCACTTGTGCCGCAATCGGATAAAGTGTCTTGATATTTCTGGTGTTTATGATTATTTTTGTCTTGTCTGGATCAAAGCCAAGAGCTATAAAGTCTAGCGCATTCTCACGTGCAAATTTTGCTGTGTCTGCCAGCGTTATAGTTTGTTTGGAGTAGAATTTTTCATCATCAGTTATTTGAAAGTACATGTTTACATCAAACACATCTTGAATCCATTTTGCAAAGACCCATGGCACCAAGTGTCCTATGTGCGTGTGGCCTGATGGTCCTCTTCCTGTGTACAAAAAAAACTTGTTGCCTTTAGAATATTCATCAAGTATTCTGTTCATATCTCTGTGTGAAAAAAATATTCCTCTTCTGAGCATAAAGTGATCCTCGCCTGCAATATCTTTGATTCGAGACAAAAGCTCTTGAGAGATCTTTTCTGTCCCAAATCTTTCAACCAATTTCTCATAGTCGATGTCGCCGTCGACATGCCATGGCGTCACAACAAAATCATTTGCAGGCATTCAAATTGACTTAGGTTAAGGTTTAAAAAGTCTTTTTCAAACTTTCTGCTGTTGTCACAGATACTTCATGATATTGAAAAAAAAATAATTTCTTCTTTGCAGGCCGCGCCAAAGCAGACACCTGAAGGTCTTGCCACATCAACCAAACTTTCATCTGATCAGATACGCCGTGGAATCGAGTGGCTCCGGCTTAAGGATCTTATAACTGTAAATGAATCTACAACTACTCATATTGCTCTGGGAAGAAATGGCATCGAAGCTGTACGTCGGGGACTACCAGAGCGGATATTGTTAAATTTACTTGGAGATGGGCCAAAAAAACTAGATGCTTTACAGGCAGAGCTTGGTCCTGCATTTGGAGCTGCTATGGGTATGGCGCGGCAAAACGGCTGGATTGCAACTTCTGATGGTTTAGTCACACTTCAGAATCCACCGTCAATTCTTCCTGGAGAGAGATCTCTGGAAATTATAGGTAAAGGAAGAATACCTGCTAAAGATCTATCTGATGATGATCTAGCTCTGTTGTCTGGCAGGCCTGATTATATTGTAAAAGATGTGACAAAGGCAAGGGAGGTGCACCTGACAAAAAAAGCTGAGACAGTGCTGCTCTCAGAGACAGTACGCGGAGCCATTGATGTGGAAGCAGATGTGCCCACAATACCCATTGCAAGAACACATCCTCTCAAAGATACAATTGATGAGATTCGTGAGATCTTCATCACTCTGGGATTCTCTGAGATATATGGCAATATGTCGCAGTCAAGCTTTTGGAACTTTGATGCACTGTTTACTCCACAGGATCATCCTGCACGAGAACTACAAGATACATTCTATCTTGAACGTACACATGCAGGAAATGTTGCCACGTCGCAACAGATCAGCAACGTATCTGATTCTCACAAAAAGGGCTGGCATTACGACTGGAAGCTCAGTGAAGCTCAGAAGATGGTTCTTCGTACCCACACTACATGTGTTACAATCAAATATTTGGCTGAACATCATACAGATGATGCTAGGATCTTCTCTCTAGGGCGAGTCTTTAGAAATGAGAAGGTCAGCTATAAACACTTGGTAGAGTTTCATCAGGTGGAGGGAGTTGTTGTGGGCCAAAATGCCACTCTGCGTGATCTGATGGGAATACAAAAGGAATTCTACAGGCGAATCGGCTTGACTAAGATCAAGTTCTGGCCGACATTCTTTCCATATACCGAACCGTCTCTACAGACTATGGTGTACAACGAGAAATTGGGCAAGTGGGTGGAGCTATTTGGAATGGGAATATTTAGACCAGAGGTGACAGAACCACTGGGAATATCTGGACCTGTCTTAGCATGGGGAGGTGGAATTGAGAGAATTGCCATGCTCAAATATGCATCTGATGATGTGCGGGAGTTTTACGACAATGACATGGGATGGCTGAGGAGTGCACGTAAATGCCAGTAGTAGAATTGTCTCGTTCTCGTTTGCAGAATCTAGTGGGCCGAGTTTCGTCCAAGCAGCTGTATGACTCACTTCCATTTATCGGATTGGACATCGAATCTGAAGATGGTGATACCATCAGAGTTGAATACAGTCCGAACAGGCCTGACTATTCGACTGATTATGGTATATCTCTGGGATTACAGGGACTGCTGGGAATCAATACGGGTTTGATTCGTCTCAAGATAAAAAAACCTGCCAAGCTCTCACTTGCTGTTGAATGGAGAGTTACAGGTATCAGGCCATACATTACAGGTATTGCTGCAAGAGGTGGAAAGGTAGACGATCTGCTAATTAGACAGCTTGTATCAATGCAGGAAGATCTTCATCTTGGAATGGGACGAAGACGGAAAAAATCCTCGATTGGAATACACGATCTTGACAAGATATCATTTCCTATCACATATACGACTGCCAATCGAACACATTCATTTGTCCCGTTGGACTCGACCTCAAAGCTTACAGCATCAGAGATTCTCAGAGATACTGGTGTTGGAAGGGAATATGGGAAAATACTGGGAAATTCAAAGCACGTACCTATCATTTTGGATTCTGATGGCAATACTGTGTCATTTCCACCTGTCATTAATGCTGCTGCAACCGCGTTGACACACAAGACAAAAAACATCTTCGTTGAGGTCACAGGTAACAGCAAAAGCGATGTAGAAGACGTACTTTCTGTAGTGGCATTGGTGCTTCAGACTGCAGGATTTTCTTTGGAAGCTGTAGATATCTCAGGAGTGAATAACTCGTCGCCAATGTTGTCATCAAGAAGGCTGGTATTGGATCCAGATCTAGTAGGCAAGACGTTGGGTCTGAATCTATCTGTCAGTACTATATCTTCATCTTTGAGGAGAGCTCGACTTGGTGTATCTTTGAGAGATGGATCAATAGTATGTATTGTGCCTCCATACAGATTTGATATAATGGGCCCAATGGATCTTGTCGAGGAGGTGGCATTAGGATATGGTGTAGAGAACCTAGAGCCGTCTCTGTCCCCATCATGTACAATTGGACAGGCACATCACATCCCAATACAACTAAAGACACTGGGACAACTGATGGTTGGCTTGGGCTATATGGAGGCACTCAACTCCAGTCTTACAAGCAAGCGGATTCTTTGTGATTTATCTGGAAGGTCAGACAGGAAGATTATATCTGTAATTGATCCCAAAAACAGGGAATATACAGTACTGCGTGATTCCATAATGCCGGGTCTTGTAGATGTACTATCACGAAATATACATTATTCATATCCACAGAAGCTGTTTGAGACGGGTATCGTCTTTAGAGGACGCAATCAGATATCTGAGACGGTCAATGTAGGATGTGTAAGTGCACATCGAACTGCCAGTTTTACAGAGGCAAAGTCGGTTCTTCAGTCGTTACTGGATACTGGATTCGGCATTAGAATCCAGACGCGAATGCAGAGTGTGCCGCCATTTAGGGAAGGTAGGACAGCGGCAGTAGTTGTAGATGGCAAGATGGTGGGATTTGTTGGTGAGATTGATCCTGATGTATGTGCACGCTATAAAATACGCGTGCCTGTTGCAGGTTTTGAGGTCTACTTGTCTGGATTAATATTTGACTAGTATTGCATCTAATTGCCCAAGAGCAGGCATGCAGACGGATTGGAATGATGCAGATCGTATTGATGCCGGTGATTTCTGATTCACCCAGGCATGCTACATTGTGGGCAACCCCGGTTAGAAAACCCATGGGAGGTTTTGGCTAAATACCAATGACCTTGTGCGAGTCAGAGCCGGGGGACATTTAATACTGGAAGAAATAAAAGATACGGATCTGGATCCAAACAGTTGAAGTATTGGCTTGCAAAACAGGAACCTGACGGACCCCGTGGATACAGCTTTGAAACATTCAAAAAAGATAAGACGACTGTATGGGATGGTGTACATAACAATCTTGCGCTAAAGCATATGGGTATGATGACTCCGGGAGATCTGGTATTGTTCTATCATACTGGTGCCGAAAGACAGGCAGTGGGTATCATGGAGGTGATCTCTCAACCGTATACTAATCCTGAGGAGAATAACAAGCGCTTTATCGTGGTGGATGTAAAGTACAAGAAACCACTCAAGCGTCCAGTCACATTAGACGAGATAAAATCTGATAATAAATTCCAGAATTGGGAGCTGGTAAAGATCTCTAGACTGTCAGTTATGCCTGTGCCAAAGACCATCTGGGATGCGATAATTCGAATATCGGAGAGTTAGGATATCACATAATCGGTTTGTTGATATATTGGCATTATATGTTACAAACATGGCAACTGCATATGTGTTGATAAATTGTGAGTTGGGCTCCGAGGAGGCGATTATAGGGCAATTGAAGGGACTTGAAGGTGTCAAGGAAGTTCATGGCACCTTTGGTGCATATGATATTTTGGTCAAGATCGAGTCCGACACGGTAGAAAAGCTCCGTGAGACGATCACTTGGAAGATAAGAAAGATAGAAAAAATTCGATCTACTCTTACATTGATGGGGATAGAGGGCCAGGCATAGGCTTTTTTCAGCCATGCTTCTTCACTTTATTTTTGTAGTTAAGGAAAAAGATCTTCATTTACGTAGGCCCGAATTTGAGTATGTTCGACAGATGAGTCTATTTTACAAGATATGGATAAAGAGAAAATTTGGCATCGATTATGATGTGAGATGTGATGAGCTGATCACAGAGCCACGTAGTATCTTTCAGCGTCTCGATACCCACACGCTTGTACGTGATCATGAGCAGCGGGGCATTGATACGTATCATTTCTATCTGAGTCACTTTCGGCCCACATGGACCGACTGTACATGTGAAGGGTATCATGCAGAAAACTTTGGAATGGTGTGGTGGCAGAAACCCAAGGATCCTACAGATATGATATTTTTGGCAGAGAAGAATTGCACCGTGGTATCTCATGAAATCGCTCATGAATTGTTGCGGTCAATGGGACGCAAGAGATTCATAGAACAGGTTCACGACATATGGACAAAGCATTTCTACGAGCAGTTAGAGTTTGAGCAGTATGGTGCTGATTTTGAGAAGACTGATGAGGATCCACTCTTTTTGACAATTGATACGAACAGCTTGAATATATGAGAGCTAGCATCTTGTGACAGAGTATATGTTGTTTTCAAAGTTTGCAGTCTTAAAGTCAAGATTGTTTTCAGGTTCATTTGTATTGGGTTTGTTGAGGGTTTCTAGCATCACAAGGGCATCGCCCTTAAAGCCCACAGATGAGCCATATATGGCATCAGTAAGCATTGTGCCGTGGTCACCTTTTTTGATGTCATCAACTATCTCATAGAATCTGGCAGTCTCTTTTTTGTTTACAGGGTTTCCAGTTGCCTTGTTGCATGCCACTGCGATATACATGCCGTTGTTCTTTACAGCTACTGGAACTCTGTGGTTCTTTCCAGTATTGCCAGGAATGGTCTCGTTTACCAGCACCTCACATTTGTGGTACATGCTTGATACATATGCAAAGAATCTGTATTGGGCAAACTTTCCTGCCGCATCTTCTGCACAGCCTACAAATATCTTGTGTAGCATCTCTAGTGCCTCGTCGTTCATGCTTTGCAGTCTGTCGTCTATTCTTCCTCTCTCTAGCAGTTCCGATTTACATTCTTTTGCAATCAGTTCCAGTATAAAGTCTGGCAAGTTGTAGTTTTTTAGGGCTGCAACATAGGCACCTGCTTGTGACATGCCAAACTTTGGAAATCCTTTGTTTACCATTTTGTTACCTCAAACCCGATCTTTATAATCCGCAATGCCTAATTAATAACGTGCTTTTGGCTTATAATTGTTCAGTATTATGGTTGTGACATCTTGGGTCATGTTGTATCTAAGGCACAAATTTCATCATGTGATCAAACTTTTAGGTATTGTGCTGGTGAAGATGTAAATTTTGTACCGCAATTTTTTGTACTCGTGATTCTTTATGCATATACCAATCATAATTGTGTTGGAGACAATTATAATGGGTGATATTATCTCTACATGATTCGTGTTTGGGTTTTTAGATGTTGGGGTTATGTTAATGTTCAAAATTTTAAATCATGGTAAAAGTTCACATTATTCTGTGGAGACTGACAGTACACCTGAACTTGTATCTGGAGTATATGACAAACTGCGCCAAAACTCTGGCAAGTACAGAGAGATTGTTAAAAGGCCTCTTACTTTGACTGAAAAGATACTTGCAGGTCACTTTTACTCCATTGACGGAACCGACTTTGATGTTGGAAACAGATACGTCTTTCTCCGACCTGATAGGGTAGCACTACAGGACGTGACAGGTCAGATGGTTATGTTACAGTTTATGCAGGCGGGACTAGACCAGACATCACTACCAACTACTGTTCACTGTGATCACTTGATCAGAGCTCGTATTGATGGGGATGCTGATATGGCTACCTCACTTGATGAGAACAGCGAAGTCTTTAGATTCCTCCAGTCTGCTGCTGCAAAGTACGGCTGCGGCTTTTGGAAGCCGGGTGCCGGTATAATACATCAGGTGGTGCTGGAAAACTATGCGTTTCCAGGAGGACTTGCTATTGGAACTGATTCACATACACCCAATGCAGGGGGGCTGGGAATGATGGCCATTGGTGTGGGGGGACTTGATGCTGCAGAGACTATGGCCAACATGCCATGGGAGCTGCTCTATCCGCGTAGAATCGGTGTGTACCTTACAGGCAAACTCAACGGATGGACTGCACCAAAAGATATAATTCTCAAGGTGGCAGAGTCACTCACAGTCTCAGGCGGGACAAACTCTGTGATCGAATATTTTGGACCAGGTGCTGGGTCAATCAGCTGTACAGGCAAAGCTACCATCACAAATATGGGGGCTGAAGTTGGTGCAACATGCTCAATATTTCCATATGATAATAAGATGGCTACATACTTGAATCATACTGGGAGAAGAGAGATTGCAGTTCTTGCAGACAAGAATGTAGATATTTTGACTGCGGATTCAGAGGTGGAGAAAAATCCTGAAACTTTCTTTGACAGAGTGATTCGAATAGATCTCTCAACCTTGGAGCCATATGTTGTAGGGCCCCATACGCCAGATCTTGCACGGCCCATATCAGCTCTGTCTGATGATGTAACTACAAATGACTATGTAGATTCTATATCTGTCGCATTGATTGGTAGTTGTACAAACTCATCATACGAGGACATGTCAAGAGCTGCAAGTATTGCTGAACAGGCACGATCCATGGGAATCAAATCCAAGATACCGCTCTTGGTGACTCCTGGCTCTGAACAGATACGTAGTACGATTGAGCGTGATGGGCAGATGGGATCACTCAGAGGAATTGGAGCTACCGTCCTCGCAAACGCATGTGGTCCATGTATAGGACAGTGGGACAGGCCAGAACTGCACAAGGATGCAAAAAATACCATAGTTACCACCTTTAACAGGAATTTTCCTGGAAGAAATGACGGCCGCCGAAATACGTTGAACTTTATTGGAAGCCCGGAGATTGTAATTGCACTTGCGCTTGGTGGGCGACTTTCATTTAATCCTTTAAAAGATGAACTTGTTGCGGCAGATGGGACAAATTTCAGACTGGCTCCACCTGCACCTGCTCCTGATGTTCCAGAGAATGGATTCCAAAAGCCGCCGGGACTCTTTGTTTCGCCCACTGATAATCCTGACGATGTTAAGGTGATAATAGATCCTGACAGTAGCAGACTGCAACGTCTAGAACCATTTGATCCGTGGGATGGAAATGACTTTGAATGTATTCCTGTAATGGTAAAGGCAAGTGGCAAGTGTACTACTGATCACATATCTCCGGCAGGGGCTTGGCTCTCCTTCCGCGGTCACCTAGATAATCTTAGTGACAATATGTTATTGGGTGCAGTGAATGCATTTAGTGGCGATGTGGGGCGCGGCAAGAATATCTTGACTGGTTCCGTCGAGTCTTTCTCCAGTATTGCCCGCAAGTACAAGGAAAATCAGATGCGGTGGGTTATAGTGGGTGATAATAATTATGGTGAAGGAAGCAGTAGGGAGCATGCTGCAATGACTCCGCGTTATCTGGGGTGTGCAGCAGTAATTGCAAGGAGCTTTGCCCGTATTCACGAGACCAACCTCAAAAAACAAGGTATTCTTGCATTTACCTTTGAAGATCCGGCAGATTACACCAAGATACTTGAGGATGACAAGATAAGCCTTGTGAATCTTGATGATCTCAGGGAACAAATGCCCGTATCTTGTATAATTGATCATGCAGACAAGACCCGTGAGAAGATCTCTCTTGTTCATTCTTATAATGAATCTCAGATAGAATGGTTCCGTGCCGGATCCGCGCTCAACGTACTTCGGAACAAGCAGTAGAATTTTTGATGTGGGGCCGACCGGAATCGAACCGGCGACCTACGGGTCACTACAGCTCCAAACTTACATCATCCGTTAGTCAGTTCAGCTTAGTTTAACCTCTGGAGCCCTTAGCGGTGATCTCTTCGCAGACACTGTCGCCCTACCAGGCTAGGCTACGACCCCACACGCGAGATAAATTTAAACCCGAATTTTAAGTTATTTTAAATCAAGATTTATTTGCATTAGAAAATATTGTAATTCTGAAAGAATATACCATGGTAAGACCCATCATACTAGTACTCGGAGCAATACCTGCCATTTTAGCAGTCATGATAGCAATACCGCTTCTAACTCAGCCCGAGGTTCCTTTCTCTGCTGCCAACACTGGCGACATTATAAAATTCGAGTACACCAAGCACCATTTGAACAAAGTATCTCTTGGGGTTACCGAACGTGTAACGGCACAAAAGACTGAGATACTGATAATAGAAAATGACGGCCAAATTAGATACTCTGTAACTGAAGATGGTCAGCCAAAACCCAAAGTTGTATCTAGTATCGACCAGGAAAGGCTTGACAAGCTGCGGGCACTAGTAAAAGAGACTGGATTCATGACTATACCACCAGAGTCATTTCCGATAAGTGATGATATTATAGAGTACAGAAAATCCAATGTAAAGATAACTCTGAATGGCATCACAAATCAGATTCATTGGCCAGAGCAGAATGCAACAGCAAAATTTATCCCGCCCATAATAACTATGGTGGAGACACAGCTTGATCAGATTGTCAATCGAGTGCGTGAATAGATACAAATAGTCTCTTACCAAAAACTCACCATGATTTCACTCTCTGGACAACGAAAGGATGCACGCGGAATAGTAAAAGACAAATCTCATGGGGTCGAAGCTGTGCGGGGCACATCGACATTAAAACGTGGATTTGCACACATGCTCAAAAATGGTGTGGTGATGGATGTCACAACAGCTGAGCAGGCCCGCATTGCAGAAGATGCGGGGGCAGTATCAGTTATGGTGCTAGACAAGCTTCCATCTGATGTACGCAAGGCAGGCGGCGTAGCTAGGACAGCCAGCATAAGAATAATTGAGGAGATAATGGATTCTGTTACTATACCTGTTATGGCAAAATGCCGTATAGGTCATGTGTATGAGGCAAGAGTTCTGGCAGAGACTGGTGTAGATATGGTTGATGAATCAGAGGTACTTACACCGGTAGATGAACATCATCACATATGGAAGTGGGACTTTACTACTCCGTTTGTAAATGGCGCAAGATCTCTGGCAGAGGCACTTAGGCGGATAGAAGAGGGTGCTGCAATGATTCGTACCAAGGGTGAGCCGGGTACAGGCAATGTGGCCGAAGCTGTAACTCACATCAAGAAGGTCAACGATGAGCTGCGGGCTATCAAGGCGTTATATGATTCTGGAGACAATCAAGATCTGGTACGTATGGCAAGAGAGTTTCGTGTCTCGTATGATGTGGTGGAAGAGACTGCCAAGCTTGGTCGTCTACCAGTGGTAAATTTTGCAGCGGGAGGAATTGCAACTCCTGCTGATGCTGCATACCTGATGTCGATTGGCTGTGATGGAATATTTGTCGGCTCTGGGATATTCAATGCTGATGATTCCCTAGAGCGGGCTCGTAGTATAGTGCTTGCTACGTCGTTCTGGGATGAGCCTGACAGTGTCAGGGAAGCTCAGAGAATGATTGATGAGAGGCAATCCATGCTAGGTCTAGATGTGAATACGCTGGATCTGAGAATGCAGGAACGTGGTGGTTCAGCATGAGTATGCAGGTTGGTATATTGGCAGTTCAGGGTGATGTTCATGAGAATATCTTGTCTGCCAAGCAGGCTCTAGATGAGATGGGTGTGAGTGGGAGTGTACTGCCAGTCAGCACCGCTACGGAGATATCTTCACTTGACTGCCTGATAATTCCAGGCGGGGAGAGCACCACAATGGGACAGCTATCTCTGACAAACGGCTCCCTGAAGGCAATAAGTGATAAGATACGGGATGGTATGCCGGTATTGGGCATATGTGCAGGCATGATTATGCTTTCCAGTTCTGTGGCTGACCGTGTAACTGGTGATACTGGCCAGCCACTGCTTGAGGCACTTGATGTCAAGCTGGAACGCAACTCGTTTGGACGACAAAATGACTCTTTTGAGGCCAAAGTTTCAATGGAGTCAATTGGAATATCTGATTTTTATGGTGTCTTTATCAGGGCACCATCAATATCTTCTGTAGCATCAGACGTGCATGTACTCTCTACGCTTGAAGGTAAGATAATCGCAGTAAAGAAAGGCAAAATAATTGGTACTGCATTCCACCCGGAACTAACTGGTGACACTTCGGTTCACAAGTATCTTATTTCGCTGGTAGATTCTGGATCTTAGGTCACTAGATTGTGCATTGCTTTTAGATCCATCTCAAGCGCGGCCAAATTTTCTGGAATTGACATTCTTATGGGATCCTTCAATGATAAATTTTGTGATTTTTTCTCGTTCCATATCTTGGAATTGAATTCGGCAATATCTTTTGTGAGCTCTGTTGGTTCCGTACATTTTACTATATCTGGTAGTTGTTGCATGTGGATGCTCTGCTCTGAGTAGAGTGTTTTCCATAGATGTTCAGTGATAAATGGTGTAATTGGTGCTAGCAGCTTTAGTATGGTGGAAAGTGTCTTGTGTAGTGTGAATCTTGCACTATCTCTTTTTGCGTCTGAGAATCCTATGCCGTATGCGCGGGCTTTTGCCATCTCGATATAATGGGCGGCAAATACATTCCATGTGAACTCTCTTATTGCTATTGCAGGGATGAAAAAGTTGTATTTCTTGTATCCTCTTCTGCATTCTGCAACTAAGCAGTCAAGCTCCGCAAGGATCCATTGATCTGTTGCCGTGAGTTCTGCATCGTTTACTACTGGAAAGCTTGACAGGAATCTTGAGATGTTCCACAGCTTGCTTAGGAATTTTTTGGTGGTCTCGATCTTTTGCTCACTACATCTAAAGTCATAGCCGTGGTTTACCTCGCTTGCACCCCAGAATCTGAAGGTGTCTGCCCCGAGTCTCTCTATGATGGGTAGTGGGTCTATTGCGTTGCCTTTGCTTTTGCTCATTTTCGTGCCTTTTTCATCAAGGCCATATCCCATTATCCACGCTTCTGTCCATGGTTTTTTTCCAGTTAACTGGTGGCACCTCAGCAGAGTATAGTATAACCATGTTCTCACTATATCTTTTGACTGTGGGCGTATTGCAGCAGGATAGACATTCTCAAAGAATTTGCTGTCTGTATTGTATCTTGCCACAAATAATGGTGAGATACTAGAGTCCATCCATGTGTCAAACGTTCTTTCTTCACCGATAAATTCAGTCGAGTCACACTTTGTACATTGCTGTATGGGGCACTTTTCGGCCCATGGTTTATGATATCTGCCGGGTTCTGGGACGTGTGGTTCAGCGCAGGCACTACAATACCACATGGGTATCTCTGTTCCATAGAATCTTCTACGTGATATGGGCCAGTCTATATTGATTGACTCTAGCCAGTTCATCAGAATTTGTCCGTGCATCTCGGGGTGGAATGTAATTTCACTGCCTAATTTTTTTATTGTTTGTATGGCATTTTTTTGTTTCAGATAGTATTCGTCCATTGGAATTATCTCAATAGGTGTCTTGCTTCTCTCCGATACTGGGGTTCTGTGTGTTATATCTTCTATTTTTTCGACCAGCCCACTTTTTTTCATATCTTCTATGATTTTGAGGCGCGCCTGCTTGGGTCTCAGACCAGCATACTTGCCAGCTTTTTCTGTCATTTTTCCGTCGGGCCCAATGGCTACTATCTCTTCTAGACCGAACTCCCTGAATAGTGCCACATCGTTCTGGTCTCCATAACTGCACACCATTACAGCACCTGATCCGAATTCACTTCGTGCAGAGTGATGGGTACGCAGCTTTACTTTGGCGCCTGTAACGGGAACTATTATGTTAGATCCCATCATTTCCGAGTATCTTTTGTCTTCTGGATTGACAATTACTGCCTTGCATGCGCAGAGAAGCTCTGGTCTGGTACTCGCTATTATGATTTCTTTATTGGTATCTTTTACTTTGAATTTCATATAGACTAGTTTGGTCGGTAGATCTTCGTATGATATTTCAGCATCTGCAATGGTGGTGCCTGATGTCCAGTCGTAGTTGTTTGGTCTGTTTGCGATGTATATCTCTCCCTTTTTCCACAATTTGATGAATGTGGCTTGTGTGAGTGCTCTGTATTTGTCCGAGTCTGTCCTGTAATAGTTTGCAAAGTCACCGCTCAGGCCAAGGCTCTTCATTATTAATAGCATCTCTGCCTCAAGATCGTCTAAAGATTCTCTACATAAATCAAGGAACTTGCCACGCTCGGTCTCTCGCATTCTTATGCTATGTTTTTTTTCCGTGTACAGCTCCACTGGCAATCCGTTTCTGTCAATTCCTATTGGAAAGTAGACGTTTTTGCCTTCCATTCTGGCGGTGCGTGCTATCATGTCTATCTGCGAATAATGTACAGCGGCACCTATGTGCCATGGTCTGCCTGATGGGTATGGCGGTGGTGTATCTATGGCAAAGTTCTGTTTACTTGGTACAAATTCATATAATTTTTCTTGCTGCCATCGTTTGAGGATCTCTTTTTCCAGCTCGGGGTTCCATGCTTTCTCTGTAATTTTGGGTTCCATGTCTTGATTATCTTGTTATGTTTGAGATGATGTGAGATCCCTTGTCGTAACCTTCGTAGATGTAGACTCCTACAGCTTCTACGTTTTTTGGCATCTTGGGAGCAAGCAACTTGATTATCTCAGTTGAGAGATTTTCGACTGTAGCTTCGCCTTCAAGTAAATATGTGGTGTCTTTTGGCATCTGTAAATCGAACATGCCTTTTGGTCCCTCAAATTTAATTCTGTAGTGTGATTTGTCTTCTCCTGCAAGATATTTTCTGTTTATGAAAAATTTGTGATCAAAGATGCTTATTACTTGCTTGATTATCTGTTTTGCAACGCCAAAGTCTACTAGCAGGTTGTCTTTCATCTGTCCTGCAAGCTCCACCATTACTGATGAGGTGTGCCCGTGTAGAATCGAGCATTTTTCCACAAGTGGTAGGATGTGGGCATAATCAAAGGAGAATGATGGATCTTCCAGAAATATTGAGCCGGTCTGCGGTGTTTTGTCATAGTATACTATATCTTTTAGTTCCTTGATTTGTGCTGCAAATTCGGGATGTCCTATTGCCATGATCTTATCATCGGGCATGTGCTTTTTGATGTCTTTGTATTTTTCTATGTCTTCGTTATTGTCTATTACTTCAATTAGGCCCTTTGCTGTCTTGAAATCTACGTTGACAGTTTTTTTGCCTAGCTTTAGGCTTGTGTTGTACTCGTATTTTTCTTCAAGGAATGTCAGCATCTGGGCTACTGTGAGCTCTGTTCTGGTTCTCATGATGTTGCCTTTTCCGTCTACATATCTATAGTCGGAGTCTAGTAATGTGGAGTTTGTCATGTGAAGCAACTGATTATTTTCTGTATATAAATTCTGTAAGGATTGGGTGATAAACGTGCCAATTTCTGTTTCATTTAGATAGTGTTTAAGAATTTTGCCAAATTTATGTCGTTTTGTGTTATGCCTCCTGCATCGTGGGTCATTAGGTCAATTACCAGCTTGTTGTAGACGTTGAACCATTCGGGATGGTGGTTTATTTTTTCTATATACATTGC